>CAYUNK010000001.1:0-3565 GCA_964446125.1 uncultured Nitrospiraceae bacterium
GCTTTCATTGTAAATAAATTCGATACGCCTTGCGGCTCAGAAATGATAAAGCATAAAATAGCCAATGGATAAGATAATGGGCGATCTTCCAACCAGGGTAGCCAAGGCAGTGGCATCTTACTGGGCAACGCGCGAAAATCAGGCGAGGAAACAGGAAAGTTCCGGTCGTGCCGATCAGGGCCTAAGAAGCGCCGTGACCGGCGGCGCACAAATGGCATATCTACTGTCTGACAGAGTGGATGGTCTCAAGGGAATCCATCAAGAACCGGCTGATGATCTGAGCTTCAATCTGTTCGTCCGCTCGCTTGTTGCGCATGTATCGGCCTTCGGACGTGGTAATTAGTCTATGAACCCACAGGCGGGTATCGCGGAACATACTATCACTCACCGCCTTATTCATGGAGATGCACGCTCTATGGCGTCAATCCCGAATTCCTCGGTTCATCTCATCGTAACTTCACCACCTTACTGGACGCTCAAGAGATATCATGAAACCTATGGCCAGATGGGACATATCGCAGATTATGAGCAGTTTCTTAAGGAACTGTCAAAGGTATGGGAAGAGGTCTATCGCGTGCTCGTGCCAGGCGGCAGACTCGTATGCGTGGTTGGCGATGTTTGCCTGTCAAGAAAAGAGCATGGCAGACATCTGGTGATGCCTCTTCATGCAGACATTGCCGTCATCTGTCGGAAGATAGGCTTCGACAACCTCAACCCAATCATCTGGCACAAGATATCCAATGCGAACTTCGAGGCAAATAATGGGACTAAATTCCTTGGAAAACCTTACGAGCCGAACGCTATTGTGAAAAATGACATTGAGTTCATATTAATGCAACGCAAACCCGGCGGCTACAGAAAGCCTACTGAAGAGCAGCGGAAGAAGAGCATGATCGCAAAAGATGATTTTAACGGGTGGTTCAGGCAGTTTTGGACCATAACCGGGACATCCACAAAGGCCCATCCTGCGCCATTCCCCTATGAGCTTGCCTGGCGCCTCGTGCGGATGTTCTCCTTCTGGGGCGACACTGTTCTTGATCCTTTCTGCGGAACCGGCACCACCATGCTGGCTGCCATGAAATGCGGGAGGAACAGCATTGGGATCGAACTCGTGGAGGATTACTGCAGTATGGCCCTTAAGAGGCTCAGTTCGGAGAGTCAGGATCTTTTCAGAAAAGATGTCATCACCTATGTCAATTCTGCCGGAAACGGGGAGCATCTTGTTCTGAAGGAAAAAGGCGCTATATACAAGCCGCGAAAGAAGTCTTACACCACGAGAAGAAGGGGAAATAATAGTGGTCTATCTTGACCGCCAGCGTAATCATTCTATATTCTTGATATTATTGAGAAAAGGAGCATAAAATGACCGCAGACCAACTAAAGGTTTTCTATAATGCCCTCCACGACGATCCTCTTGAGCCGAACCATCAATATTATGTTCCTTATCTCGCGAATGACGACGGCAGTGGTGATCCCATTGCAGAACTTGCTACTCAAATTATGTGGAGCGATGTCGAGAGCGTTAATCTCCTGTCCGGCCAAAGAGGAAACGGCAAGAGCACTGAACTGCGCCGTCTGCGAAGAATGCTTGAGGCTCAGGGCTGCGTAGTCTTTTTTTCAGATATGCGCGAGTATATGAACATGACAACCCCTGTTGAAATTACCGACTTCTTCATCTCGATCATGAGCGCACTCAACGAAGAGGTCAACAAAAGATTCCGTCACAAGCCGCTTGAGGAAGGTTATTGGGAGCGGCTCGTAAAATTCCTCAACACCGATGTGCAGATGGATGAAATCAGCATTAAGGGCGGCCCTGTCGAGGTCAAGGCGTCTCTGAAGGATGACCCAACGTTCAGGGAGAAACTGCAGAAAAGGCTGAAAGGCCATGTCGCAAGAATGGTGAAGGATGCCCATGAATTCGCATCTTCTGTTACAGAACTTGTCCGCAAAAACGGGAAGCGGGACACGAAAGTGGTCTTTCTTATAGATTCAGTCGAGCAGATACGCGGCGTCGGGGCCGATGCAGAGACTGTTTACAAGAGTGTTGAAAACCTGTTTTCGGCTCACGCGGAAAGCCTGCGCCTGCCCTTGCTGCATGTGGTTTATACAATCCCCCCTTATCTGATGCCCCTTTCCCCCGGTATTGGCTCAAGACTTGGCGGAGGCGCGGTATTTACACTGCCAAGCGTACATGTATTCAACTACAAGAGCAATGAGCCGAATGAGCACGGCATGAATATCATGCAGCAAATTATAGAAAAACGTTTTCCCGGCTGGCAGGAGGTCTTCACGACAAACCAGCTCAGGAAGATGGCTCTGAACACAGGCGGAGACCTGCGGGAGTTTTTCCGGCTTGTCAAATCCTGCCTCATAAAGACCTCCACCTCGAAACCCCTGACCCTGCCGGTGGAAGAAAGGATTATCAATGAGGCTGAGAACCATCTAAGGAGGGAGATGCTCCCAATAGCTGAAGACGACATGAAATGGCTCAGACAAATAAAAGAGACAAAGTCGTCCAAACTCGAAAGCATCTCAAAGCTTCAGGGCCTCGCCCGTTTTTTCGATACGAAACTGGTTTTGAACTACCGAAACGGCGATGATTGGTATGACATCCACCCGCTGCTGCAGGAAAGCATAAATAATTCCACGGAAGGCGAATGAACCAGGAGTTCCAGCTTTCGGCAGAGAATGAAACACTGCTGACAGACTTGCGCCGCCGTCTCGAATGGGTTCACGGCTTTTCACTGATCTTTATTTTTTCCTCCTCGATTCGCCTCATGGACGCCTTCAGGAAAAGGCTTGCCTCAATTTATCTGATGCGCGTCGCTCACCTACAAAGCTTTACCCCTGAAGATCCCGCAACTCTCGTCGAAGATGCTATGGCACTCATACGCAGCAACTCCGACGTACATGAACATATGCATTCACCCCTATGGATCGAGCTGTACAAGGGCAGTGGGGAAGCATGGTCAGTTGCCAGAGATAATTTAATGGCCCGGCTCAACGAACACCGTGATTTCATTCGTAACAATATGCGCCGGCCGCTTGTGATCATACTCCCCGGACTCTACAGGAAGACGTTAATAAACCTTGCGCCTGATTTATGGGCTGTAAGGGACATCAGCATTGAACCTGTGTCCTACGGTCCAGCCAAGGACGATGCAGCCCTGACTGCTACTGATGTGTCAGAACTCAAACCGGCAATGAGCAGTCAATATGAAGAGCAACACCTTGCTGAATGGGAAAGACTTAAGAAGCTCGGTGCAAGAGGCAGGGATATAGTCAGGGCCGGATGGCGGGCATCAGACGCGGCATTCAAAGTCAGGAATTTGATAAAGGCGCATGCAATTTCAAGTGAGACCTTAACAGTGGCACGTCTTGGCGAGACTCCAGAGACCTTGAGAGACCTCAGTGTTTCTTTAGATAGGGTCGGCGATATTGCCCGCGCTTTGGGCAGAAATGATGAGGCTGAAAAGGCCTATGCTGAAAGCCTCGAAATAATGCGTAAGCAGCTTGCACGTCTTGGCGAGACTCCAGAGACCTTGAGAGACCTCAGTGTTTCTCT
>CAYUNK010000001.1:3665-39964 GCA_964446125.1 uncultured Nitrospiraceae bacterium
ATAGGGTCGGCGATATTGCCAGCGCTTTGGGCAGAAATGATGAGGCTGAAAAGGCATTTAGGGAATGTCTCTCAATTTTGAAACGGCTTGCGTTTGTATTTAAAGACAATCCGGAATTTACCCCATGGATTGAGCAAATAAAGACAGCCCTCTCTAACCTAAACACAGACAAAAACTGATTCGCCAACCCGTGCTGATTTTGTATTTCCTGATATACCAATGAGTTCTGCATTATTTATTGTCTGTCCTTCATGTGCGAGCGTAAACAGGCTTCTTTCAGAAAGGCTCACGGCAGGGCTGTGGAGAAGATCTCCCTGCTTGATATAATTTTTCTGTAGAAAGCTAAAGTATTCAGTCAACTGGCACATCAAGAAAATCCTGTTTTTCAGAGTGCCATAGAAATCCCTTTATATCCCTCACCTGCCCTTCATAGACAGCCACCACCACCTGCAGGGCATCAGGAAACTCAGGTTCTCCAAAGACAGTCTGCACTTCTCTGTCCATCGCAGAGAAATAAGCCCCGCAGTCTATATGGGAATGATAGAAGGCTATCACAGTATCTCCAACGGCCTCTGCCTCCTTCACGATCCGCTCCATGTCCCTACGGTCAATTGCATAGGCCTGCCGGCTTGTACGCGGATGAGCCACAGGGTCCTGTGCGCGTAACTCATCCTGCAGGTTTCTGCACCTCTGCACCTGCTGCATGCTGGTACTGCCTGTTACTATGCCGCAGCACTCTGCCGGATAATCCTCCCGGGCATGCTCTGAGATAGCCTTGACCGCATCAGGTGTCAGCATAAGTTCCATCTATAGATCCCTGCTCAGATAACGATCCCCACTGTCAGGCAACATAACCACTATCACAGCCTGTTTGAGCATCCGGGCCGCCTTGAGCGCTGAGCAGAGGGCTGCGCCTGAGGAATGACCGACAAACAGGCCTTCTTCCCGGGCCAGCCGTCTTGTCATATGAAACGCCGCCTCAGTATCCACAGTGAGCCTCTCGTCAGGAAAGCCCTTGTCAAAGACAGCAGGCACAATCGAGCCTTCTTCAAGATATTTCATGCCCTCCATGCCATGCATGGCATCGTCAGGGTGGACAGAAATGACCTTAATATCAGGGTTGTAATCCTTAAGGGCCCTTCCTGCCCCCATAATCGTGCCGCCCGTGCCGACCGCCGCCACAAAGTGCGTAATCTCACCCTTTGTCTGGCTTATGATCTCAGGGCCGGTCGTCAGATAATGCGCCTTTGGGTTTGACGGGTTATTGTACTGATCAGGCTGATAATAAGTATCCGGCTCCCTGCTCACAATATCCTTTGCAAGCCGGATCGCTCCGTCAGCCCCTTCAAACGGGCTGGAGAAGATCAATTCTGCCCCAAAACCGGCAATAATCTTTTTTCGCTCAATGCTGGCCGTCTCAGGAATAACAATCTTCACCCTGTAGCCCTTAACAGCGCCGATCATAGCATACGCAATACCGGTGTTGCCTGAGGATGAATCAATAATCGTCTTGTCCGGGGTGAGGAGTCCTGAAGCCTCAGCATCACTTATCATGCGCAGGGCAGCACGGTCTTTGACCGAGCCCCCGGGATTGCCCCTCTCGATCTTTGCATAGAGCCTGATGGCAGGGTCCAGATCAGCCGTTACCCTTGTGAGCCTGACAAGAGGTGTTCTTCCTACCAGGCCAAGTGCGGATTCGGTCTGAGTCAGATGCAAGTCATTATATGGTCTTGCCATTAGGGAATCATTATAACAAATAACAGGATAGACAGGCATGCCGCAATGAGCCAAAAAAGGTAAGGCCCCCAAGTTATTGAAAATAACCTATGGCTATGATAATCTTAAACTTCATTTTTTTTTGGGAGGTTATATATAATGAAAAGCAGAAACAGCATCGGAGAACGGGTCCTTCTGTCAGGCAATGAGGCCTTTGCCCAGGGAGCATATGAGGCAGGGGTAACCGTTGCCTCAGGATATCCCGGCACGCCCTCAACAGAGATTCTTGAGAACCTAAGCGCCTATGAAGGCATTTATTCTGAGTGGGCGCCTAATGAAAAAGTGGCGCTTGAAGTGGCGCTTGGGGCCTCGTTTGCCGGAGCCCGAGCACTGGCAACAATGAAGCATGTCGGACTGAATGTTGCCGCAGACCCGCTGTTTACTGCCTCGTATACCGGCGTAAAGGGCGGTCTTGTGATCATAAATGCAGATGACCCGGATATGCATAGCTCACAAAACGAGCAGGACAACAGAAACTATGCGTATGCTGCCAAGGTTCCCATGCTTGAGCCATCAGGCGCAGAAGAGGCTAAGGAGTTCGTGAAGATCGCCTACCGGATAAGCGAGGAGTTTGATACCCCTGTAATAGTCAGGAGCACCACGAGGGTCTCACATGTGAAGGGCATCATCACTATTGGCGAGCAGGAACGCTCCAGCGCAACCCTGGGCATAGAGAAGATGCCTGAGAAGTTTGTGATGCTGCCTGGACATGCCAGAAAGCGCAGGGTAGAGGTGGAGAAGCGGACGAACAGGCTGAAGGAATTTGCAGAGACCTTCCCTGAAAACAGGCTCGAATGGGGAGACAAAAAAAGAGGCTTTATTGCTGCAGGACTTTCCTATTTGTATGTTAAAGAAGCCTTTCCCGAGGCGTCGGTGCTGAAACTCGGCATGGCATATCCCTTCCCTGACAAAATGATCAGGGACTTTGCCGCGCAGGTGGAAGAGCTGATTGTGGTTGAAGAACTCGATGCCTTTACAGAAAATCATGTAAAGGCCCTGGGCATATCCTGCAAAGGCAAGGAATTGATACCTGCCATAGGCGAACTGAACTCATTCATTGTAAAGAAGTCTGTTACAGGAAAGCCCCCGCGCCAGCTTTTTGAGCCGGTTCAGATACCGCTGCGGCCGCCGAACCTCTGCGCAGGCTGCCCTCACAGGGGCATATTCCATGCTCTGTCCAAACTGAAGGTCTTTGTATCAGGCGACATAGGCTGCTACACCCTTGCAGCGCTGAAGCCGCTGTCTGCAATGGATGCATGCGTCTGCATGGGCGCAAGCATCAACATGGCCTTTGGCATGGAAAAGGCCCTCGGGAAAGAGAGCCAGGGCAAGATCGTCTCCGTAATCGGCGATTCTACCTTTATGCATACCGGCATAAACGGTCTTATGAATGTTGTATATAACCAGGGTTTTTCTACGATCATCATCCTTGACAACCGGACAACCGGAATGACCGGCCATCAGCCGAACCCTGCCACAGGCATGACCCTGAGCGGCCTGCCGACTCCTGAGATTAACATAGAGACCCTCTGCAGGGCCATTGGGGTAAAGCATGTGGTCACCCTAAACCCCCATCAGCATGAAGACGCAGAGAAGGTCCTGAGGCAGGAGCTTGACAGGCCTGAAGTCTCTGTGATCGTAACCAAGGCGCCATGCGCCCTGCTTCCGGAGATGAAAAAGCGCAGGGATAAAAAGATTCATAAAACAATAGAGGCCAACTGCACAGGATGCAGGGCATGCCTCAGGATAGGCTGTCCGGCCATAGAGTGGGTTCCTATGACCCCTGAGCAGGCAAAAGAGGCCGGATACAAAGAGACACAGAAGGGTCATTCGCATATCAACACAGTGACGTGCGACGGCTGCGGCCAGTGCCTGCCGCTCTGCAAATTCAAGGCTATTGTTGTTGAAGGAGAAACAAATGGATAAGACCATGAATATATTTCTATGTGGAGTCGGCGGCCAGGGCATTCTCCTTGCCAGCGAGATCCTCTCCTCTGCCTGCATGCATGCAGGGTTTGATGTAAAACAGAGCGAAGTGCACGGCATGGCCCAGCGCGGCGGCTCTGTCATCTCTCACATACGTTTCGGCAGGAAGGTCTACTCGCCGCTCATCGAGGCAGGCGATGCTGATATCGTAGTGGCCTTCGAGGTGCTTGAGGCCCTGCGCTATCTGCCTTACATGAACCGCAGCACAAAGGTGATCGTAAATACCCAGAAGATCCTGCCGGCTCCGGTTGCAACCGGCATGGATACTTACCCTGCCGATGTCATACCACAACTGAAAGGGCGGGGGCTTTCGGTCTATCCGATAGACGCCTTTGATATTGCGATGGATATGGGAGAGTCAAGGGCGGTAAATATGGTGCTGGTCGGCGCGCTTACGCATTTTCTGCCGCTTGAGGAGAAGATCTTTATGCAGGCAATCGAGAAACGTATACCGGAGAAGATCAGGAAAGTCAATACTGATGCCTTCTATAAAGGAAAAGAGGCAGCAGCCGGATTATTGGGTAAATGACCATATGACCAATCCCTCACCTTATTGCAGGTGAGGGATTGGTCAACGAATTTCGCACAGGACAAATAAGCAAGGAAGTTGAGGAGAGCAAGATGGTCTGGAATGAAGAGTTCGAAACCCTGCCGCGTGAAGCCCTTGAGGCCCTTCAGCTGAAGAGGCTGAAGAATGTTGTCGAACGTGTCTATGCCTCTGTACCCTACTATCGAAACAGGATGGATGAGGCAGGCGTCAAACCGGCCGACATCAAAACGCTTGCAGATATCAGAAGGCTGCCGTTCACCACAAAGGAAGATCTCCGTCTGAACTACCCCTTTGGACTCTTTGCAGTTCCGTTTGACAAGGTAGTAAGAATCCATGCATCCTCAGGCACCACCGGGAAGCCTACGGTCGTCGGTTATACAAAAAATGATATTGATACATGGGCGGAACTGATGGCAAGGACCCTATCTGCCGGCGGCGCGCATGCAGGCGATGTGGTGCATAATGGCTATGGATATGGCCTCTTCACCGGCGGCCTGGGCGCGCATTACGGGGCTGAACGGCTCGGCGCTGCGGTCATACCGATCTCCGGCGGCAATTCAAAACGCCAGATCATGCTGATGCAGGATTTCGGCTCTACGGTGCTTATGTGTACGCCTTCCTATGCCCTGAACCTTGCAGATGTGATGAAAGAGATGAATGTTGATCCCAAAACCCTGAAATTGCGCGTAGGTCTGTTTGGCGCAGAGCCCTGGTCTGAGAATATGCGGCAGGAGATTGAATCCCGTCTGAATATCAAGGCAATAGACATCTTCGGTCTGAGCGAGGTGATGGGCCCCGGTGTTGCCTCGGAATGTATCGAGGAAAAGCATGGCTTGCATGTGTTTGAAGATAACTTCATCCCTGAGATTGTCAATCCTGATACATTTGAACCTATGCCTCACGGCGAATTGGGAGAACTGGTCTTCACTACGCTTACCAAAGAGGCCTTCCCTGTCATCCGTTATCGTACAAAAGACCTCTCCAGAATCATTGATGCGCCATGTTCCTGCGGCAGGACCTTCCACAGGATACAGCGAATTACAGGAAGGACCGACGATATGCTGATCATCAGGGGGGTAAATGTATTCCCGTCGCAGATAGAGCATGTACTTATGGCTATTGAGGGGGTTGAGCCTCACTATCAGATCATAGTTGACCGTCAGGCTTCACTTGATATCATGGAACTGCAGGTCGAGGTGAGCGACAATACCTTTTCTGACGAGATCAAGGTGCTCGAACGGCTGGGCAAGAGGATCGAACGGGAGATCAAGGAGGCCCTCGGCGTCTCCTGCAAGGTAAAGCTGGTTGAACCCAGGACGATCCAGAGGTCTGAAGGCAAGGCAAAACGGGTGATTGATAACAGAAAGCTGTAAAATCAAAAAGTCATATTTAACTTATCGGGCCTATAACCTATTCGGGAGGTCAGCATGAAAGTAGAGCAGATATCCATATTTCTTGAGAACAAGTCAGGAAGGCTTGCTGAGGTCTCAACTGTTTTGGCAGCAGCAGGAATAAATATCCGGGCGCTGTCCCTGGCAGACACAACAGACTTCGGGATCCTGCGCCTTATAGTCAATGACACGGAAAAGGCGAAACAGGCGCTGAAAGACAGCGGCTTTACTGTCGGCAAGACCGAGGTGATAGGCGTAGAGGTATCGGACAGGCCGGGCGGTCTTGCAGAGATCCTCAACGTGATGAAGATCAACGGGATAAATGTTGAATACATGTATGCTTTTGTGCAGAAATCTGCAGGAAATGCCATAATCATATTCCGATTTGATGAGCTCGAAAAGGCGATTGAAGTGTTGCAGAAGGCAGGCATCAGAATCATGGATGGCGAAGAGATCTATTCGATCTGACAGTAAAATCCAAATCTGGGAGGAAAAGAGTATGAAGGTATTGAGGTTTCTGGCAGTAATGTTGTTGTCGTGCATGGTCTTTGCAGCGCCGGCTCCGGCAAAGGAGACCCTTAAGATCGGGGCAATTCTTGCAGTAACAGGGCCTGCATCGTTCCTCGGAGCGCCTGAGGCAAAGACTCTCGAAATGATGGTCGAAGAGATCAACAAGAAGGGAGGCGTAAAGGGAAAGAAGATAGATCTGATCATCAAGGATTCGGGAGCAAACCCTGAGAAGGCCCTTTCGTTTGCCAAGCAGCTTATTGAGGAAGACAAGGTGCTTGCTATTATCGGGCCGTCCACAAGCGGCGAGACCATGAAGATCAAGAGTGTGGCTGAAGAGGCAAAGACAATACTTATTTCATGCGCAGCTGCCGAGGTGATCGTAAATCCTGTGGCAAAGTATGTCTTCAAGACGCCCCAGATGGACAGAGACGCTGTCATCAAGATTTTTCAGCAGATGAAGGCCATGAATCTTTCGAAGGCAGGAGTCCTTTCGTCCAACACCGGTTTCGGCGGCGCCGGCAAGGGCCAGATCGAGAAGCTGGCTTCAGAGCACGGCATTGAGATAGTTGCAAACGAGGTCTATGACAAGGCTGCCACAGATCTTACTGCAGAGGTGACAAAGGTGAAGGCTGCGGGAGCAGAGGCGATCATAAACTGGTCTATCGAGCCTGCCCAGGCGATCGTGATCAAAAACGCCCGCCAGCTTGACTTTAAAGGACCGATCTTTCAGAGCCATGGCTTTGGAAATATCAAATACGTTGAAGCTGCAGGCGAGGCTGCAGAGGGTGTGATCTTCCCTGCAGGAAGGCTTCTCGTTGCAGATGTGCTGCCGAATGACCATCCCCAAAAGGCAGTGCTGACCAAATACAAAAAAGACTATGAGTCAAAGTTCAAGGAGGATGCCAGCACCTTTGGCGGCCATGCTTATGATGCCCTGGTTATACTGACAAAGGCGATCGAGAAGGCAGGCAGCGCCGACAAGGAAGCGGTGCGTGACGCAATCGAAAACCTCAAGGGTGTAGTAGGCACAGGCGGCATTTTCAACTTCTCTGCTACAGACCACAATGGACTCGATATCAACGCCTTCGAGATGCTTACTGTCAAGAAGGGCAAATTTGTTGTCCTTGCTGCTCCGGCAAAGAAAGAAACTCCCAAGAAGAAATAGGTTTGTCATGCAGGGGCGGCAAGCCGCCCCCGCATATCTTACTTCATGAATATCGAGATCCTCTCGCAATATCTTGTTGCCGGCATAACCTATGGGACGATCTATGCGATCGTCGCAATAGGGTTTAATATCATCTATAATGCAACCGGCATAATCAACTTCAGCCAGGGCGAGTTCGTAATGCTTGGCGGCATGATAGCTGTATCACTTAATGCGGTTATGCCATTGCCCGCTGCAATTCTTGCTGCTGTCCTCGCAACAATGATCATAGGCGCACTCATGGAGATCATCTTCATCCGGTGGCTCAACAGCCCCTCAGTGCTCCGCATGATCATTATTACGATCGGCATATCAATCTTTATCCGTGAGGCTGCGCTCCATATATGGGGAGAGGGCGTCCGGGCCCTGCCCTATTTCACCGGCACTGCAGTGACTGTATTTTCGATAGGCGATGTGCATATCTCTCCGCAGGTGCTATGGGTTACAGGCATTTCAGCCGTAATGGTTATTCTACTGAATTTCTTTTTTGACTATACTCTACTGGGCAAGCAGATGCGGGCCTGCTCTGCCAACCGGGATGCGGCGCAGCTCTGCGGCATAAGCGCAAAGAATATGGTGACGCTCTCCTTTGTGCTGAGCGCAGGCATCGGCGCCCTTGCCGGATGCGTTGTCTCGCCGATCACCTATGTGCAGTATGACAGCGGCACGGGCCTGGCCATCAAGGGTTTCACTGTGGCTATTCTGGGCGGACTCGGCAACAGCTCGGCAGCAATTGCAGCAGGCCTGCTCCTTGGAGTCATTGAATCCTTCAGCATAGCGTTCATGCCTTCGGCCTTTAAGGATGTCGTCTCGATCTCGATACTGCTTCTGATCCTCTTCATCCGTCCGAGCGGCATCTTCGGCAGTGTTGAGGCCTCCAGGCTTAAGGAGTTCTGATATGCGTTTGCGGTATGCGCCAGTGGCGCTCTTCGGCATGGCAGTGATCGCTGTACAGCTGCTGACTGCCCTTGCAGACAAGACCCAGTTTCTGACCCAGTTGACCATGACCGGATATTATTCACTCGTGATTATCGGACTATGTCTTCTGATGGGATATGCAGGCCAGATATCACTGGGACATGCCGGGTTCTTCGCCATAGGCGGCTATGTTTCCGCCTTTCTTACAACGCATGATCTGACTCCGTACAAAGAAGGCATGCTGGTCACAGTCCTTTATAAGACAGGCATGCTCACCACAACACAGGATCTGTATGGCGGGATTTCCCTGGTGGTTCAGCCGTGGGCCTCCTTTATTGCGGCAATAGCAGTCACGATAGTGATCGCCTATGTCATAGGCGGCCCGGTGCTTAAGCTCAAGGGACATTATCTTGCAATGGCTACCCTCGGATTCGGCACTATTGTATACAAGATTGTTCTTGGCGCCGGACTGTTCGGCGCTGCTGACGGACTTTCGGATGTGCCCGGATTCAGTATTCTGCCCGGCATTGAAGTAAACGGCAAACTCGGCATGAGGGTTCAGAACTATTATATAGCCTGGGGCCTGGTAGTGCTCGGCATGCTCCTGCTTACAAACCTGATCCATTCGCGAGTCGGCAGGGCGCTCCGGTCCATCCATAGCGCAGAGGATGCAGCCAATGCCATGGGTATCAATACGGCCAGTTATAAACTGAGGATCTTTGTCCTGAGCGCGGTCTTTGCTGCTATTGGAGGCGTTTTCCTCACGCACTATAATGGCGGCATTGGACCGTCTGAGGCCTCAATCATGAAATCTGTCCGTTATGTGGCAATAGTGGCGATAGGCGGCATGGCCAATCTATGGGGAGCTCTTTCGATGGGTGTTGTCCTGAACTTTCTTTCCCTCCGGGGCTATTTCGGAACCTATGATGATGCCATCTTCGGCGTTATTTTAGTCATCATAATGCTTTTTGCGCCTGAGGGCCTTCTTCGCAGGCAGGTCTTTCAGGCTATAAAAAACCGTTTTGCCTCCCTCAAGGCAGCAGGCAGCAGACAGGTATGAGCATGCTTGAAGTTCAGAATCTCAGCAAACGTTTTGGAGGACTGCAGGCGGTCGGCAATGTCAGCTTCTCTGTTAAAGAGGGAATGATCAAGGCGCTTATCGGTCCAAACGGAGCGGGAAAGACCACACTGTTTAATCTCATATCAGGAGTCACACCGCCGGATTCGGGCTCAATCATGTTCTGTAATGCCGAAGTTCAGGGTCTGGAGCCTTATCAGGTGGCTCTACTGGGGATGTCACGCACATTTCAGCATGTAAGGCTCTTTACACATATGACAGCGCTCGAAAATGTGATGATCGGCAGGCATATGCACGGCAGGGCCGGTTTTGTGGCCGGCATGCTGAATCTTCCCTGGACTTCAAAAGAAGAGAAGAGGCTCAGGGATAAAGCCCTCGAAATAATGGACTTTCTGGGCATAGCTGAATTTGCAGATACAGAGGCGACAAGTCTTGCATATGGCCAGCAGAGAATACTCGAAATCTGCAGGGCCCTGGCCTGTGAGCCAAAACTGCTGCTGCTTGATGAGCCTGCAGCAGGCCTCAATATGCGTGAGACGGCTGAAATGGCAAGGCTTATCTCGCGCATCAGGGACACTGGCGTGACTCTGCTGATCGTAGAGCATGATATGTCGCTTGTGATGAACATATCCGACGAGATCGTTGTCCTGAGCTACGGCCAGAAGATAGCAGATGACAGGCCGCTTGCGATACAGAAAAATACTGAGGTGATCAGGGTATATTTGGGAGAGGATGATGCTTAGGATCAGGAACCTCGAATCAGGCTACGGAACCCTGAAGGTCCTGAGGCATATATCCATACATGTGAGCGCAGGCGAGATCGTCACGATCATCGGCGCAAACGGAGCCGGGAAAACAACGCTTCTTAAGACCATCGCCGGTCTTATCAGGTCACGGGCAGGCGAGATCACCTTTGAGAATCAGGATATCAGCCGTGTTGCGCCTGAGCATATTGTGTTTTCAGGCTGTTCACTTGTTCCTGAGGGAAGACAGGTCTTTGCGACGATGACCGTCAGGGAGAATCTTCAGTTGGGTGGCTATGTCCAGTACAGGCGAAGGAAAAAAAATGAGGTTGATTCTGATCTGAAGCGGGTGTATGAACTCTTTCCAAGACTGAAGGAGCGCGAGACGCAGCTTGCAGGCACACTCTCGGGCGGCGAGCAGCAGATGCTTGCCATAGGCAGGGCCCTGATGGCGCGGCCAAAACTGATCATGATGGATGAACCTTCAATGGGACTCGCTCCGCTTATTGTGAAGGATATCTTTGCAACTGTCCGGCGTCTGCGCGATGAGGGGAGCACTGTGCTTCTGGTTGAACAGAACGCAAAGGCAGCCCTCGGCATTGCAGATCGCGGATATGTCTTGGAGACAGGAAGGATAATCCTTGAGGAAAAAGCGGAAGACCTGCTTGCAAACCGTGATGTCCAGCGCGCCTATCTCGGAAGAGATCTGGACGCAGAAACAAGAATATAAAAGCGGAGGTTGATTATGTTCTGGGAAGCAGAAAAGGAATGCATGGACAGGGATGACCTGCGGCAGTTGCAGCTTGAGCAGCTGCAGGCGACGCTGTCGCGTGTCTATATGAATGTGCCTTTTTACCGGAAAAAATTCGATGAGCTCGGCATAGACCCTGATGAGCTGAGGTCGCTCGAAGACATCAGAAAGCTTCCATTTACCACCAAGAATGACCTGCGCGAAAATTATCCTTACGGCCTCTTCGCAGTGCCGCTTCGGGAAGTGGTCAGGATCCATGCATCATCAGGAACGACCGGGATGTCCACCGTGGTCGGATACACAAAAAACGATATAAAGAACTGGTCTAACCTTGTCGCGCGCGTGCTCACCGCAGCAGGCGTAACAAAAGACGATGTTGTACAGATAGCCTTCGGTTACAGCCTCTTCACAGGAGGCTTCGGCCTGCACTACGGCGCAGAGCGCATAGGCGCATCAGTCATCCCGATCTCAAGCGGAAACACCGCCCGCCAGATCAAGATCATGCAGGATTTCAGGACAACCGCGCTTGTCTGCACCCCAAGCTATGCCCTGCTGATAGCCGATACGATCCAGGAGATGGGGATAGATATGAACTCCCTTTCCCTCAAATACGGACTCTTTGGCGCAGAGCCGTGGTCTGAAAAGATGCGTAAGGAGATCCAGGACAAACTCCGGATCGTCGCTACAGACAACTACGGACTGAGCGAGGTGATGGGCCCGGGTGTTGCCGGTGAATGCATTGAACGAAACGGCCTGCATATAAATGAAGATCATTTTCTGGTGGAGATAATAGATCCCGATACCCTTGAGCCTGTTGTACCGGGTGAAACGGGTGAGCTGGTGATAACGACACTCACCAAGGAGGCATTCCCGGTCATCAGATTCCGTACCCGCGACCTCACACGCCTGATGCCTGAACCCTGCCCCTGCGGAAGAAAGACCGCAAAGATGCTGCGTGTCATGGGCAGGACTGATGACATGCTTATCATAAGGGGGGTCAACGTCTTCCCCTCCCAGATCGAGCATGTCCTTATGAGCATAGAGGGAACAGAGCCCCATTATCAGATCGTTGTTGACCGCAAAGGCGCGCTTGATGAAGTGACGGTCATGGTCGAGGTATCAGAGGCGATATTCTTTGACGAGATGAAAAAACAGGCAAACCTGATAGAGACGATCAAAAAGCGTCTGTCCTCAGAGCTGAGCATATCAGTTCAGGTGAAGCTTGTGGAGAAGAAGACGATCGAGCGCACAGAAGGCAAGGCAAAAAGGGTGATAGATAACCGGAAGATATAATATCAGGTCTCAGGGGCAGGAAGCCGGGAGATTTGGAAAAGGCAGGCGACTGAGGCCATATCCCCTGCAACCTCTTCTTTCCGGAGGGCCGGGGCAGCACGGGTTACTACAGCAGAAGTTCGGACCGGTTTCTGCCGCCATGTTTTGCCTGATAAAGCGCATCGTCAGCCCTCTTTAGGATACTCTCCAGGGTATCCCCCCTGCGAAAAAGGGTCACGCCGAGGCTTATGGTGACGGGCCTGTCCGCCTTTTCATGCCTTATCCCTTCTACCATAGACCTTATCTTCTCTGCCAGCACCATTGAGCCGTCTGAGTCTGTTTCCGGCAAAAGCAGCAGGAACTCCTCTCCGCCGTAACGGGAAAGTATATCAGTCTTTCGTATTATATCGAGAATCACTGATGAGACAACCCTGAGCACTTCGTCGCCCACATCATGGCCAAACGAGTCATTAATCCGCTTGAAGTGGTCAATGTCCAGCATGATCAGCGCAAAGTTCTTGTTATGACGGCTTGCCCTGCCGACCTCAGCATCCAGAAAAATAAAGAACATCCTCCTGTTGAATAATCCGGTCAGAGGGTCTCTCTCTGCCAGCTCGCGAAGCTTATCCTGAGCAATCTTTTCGGACGTTATGTCGCGGGCTATTGTACGTATGGCAAAAAAATTGCCTTTCTTGTCAAAAATGGAAAAGACATGCAGCCCGGCAGGAAATACCGAGCCGTCTCGTCTGACAAATTCGCGCTCGAGCAGATAATCTCCCTTCTGCCCGAGAATCTGCGGGAAGAACTGATCAAACAACTGTCTGGATCTCTCGGTGAAAAACTCACGCACTGATCTGCCGACGATCTTCTCCCTTGGATATCCGAGCATAAAGAGTGTAGGCTCATTGCAGTCTGTAATCACCCCCTCCCTGTCGAGCGAATAGTACATGTCAGGGGCATTATCATACAGGTCACGGTACTTTCTTTCCGACTGCTGCAGCGCCTCCTCCATCTGCTGCGATTTCTTCATGCTGCTTTTGCCTCTCAGATATACAACGACCACTGCCAACAGAAGCCCTGCAGCAATCAGCCCCACAGTAAGCGATGATCTTACGACGAGACCCGTAAGCTTCTCCATATTTTCTGTCACATCATAATATGTCTCGATTGCGCCGATAAATTTCCCGTTCCTCATAACAGGCACATAGGTTTCTATAACGTCCGAGGTCATTATCTGATCCTCAAGCGTCCTGTTGTCCTTCTTGACCAGCATGGAATAAGTTCTTCCCTGCGCTACTATCGTATAGAAATAGTCTTTATTGTTAACCTCTCCTATCTCAGCCCTGTCTGAGGAATATATGATCTCGCCGTCAGGAGAAAAGAGCTTCAGTTTCACCATCCCCAGGTCCTGAATCACCGTTTCGAGCTCATTTACCATCTCTGCAGTGACATCCGAGGCCTTTAAAACATCTCTATCTGCCCTTATCACGGAAGATGCAATGTGTGCTGCAATGTGTACAGCTTCGCGCTCGGTATTTTCTATGGTCAGGTTAACAAAGGAAGGGGAGAGCTCCAGGTAGACATACAGGGGGAGGATGATCACTGCGATCACTGATACGGCAAGCATACCCCTCAGCAGCAATGTTTTATTCATTTCTCTGCCATGCTCTGCTGCTCATTGCCACACAGCAGCGCATCTGCAACACACTTAAATGATTGCAGACGTATTATCCGGATCATTTGCCATTATATCAGATGAGCAGATAGTCCTGCACTGCCAAGCCCATAAGAGGATCCGGGCGGAATAAACAATGCGGGTTTATCATGTTCAGGCGCCCGGAAAATATTTGTCCCAATTCATCCGGAAAGATCCCGGGCGAAGACAACAGCTACTTGATCTTTCTTATTTCTGCCACCTGCATCCTGGTGACAGCCCGCTCAACAGCCGCCTCTGCCCTCTTGAAATCTATCTCTTCAGCCTTCTTGAGCCGTTCCTCTGCCCTCTTCATGGCTGCCCTTGCACGTTCTATATCTATCTCATCAGACCGTTCTGCGCTGTCTGCAAGGATCAGGACCTTGCCGGGGCCGACCTCTGCATATCCCCAGCTGACAAAGAAGATCTTTGTCTCATTGCCTGACCTGCAGGTGAGCATGCCGATCCTGAGCACAGTCACAAAAGGCACATGGCCGGGAAGGACTCCGAACTCGCCCTCGCTTCCGGTTGCAGTTACTTCATCTATCTCTTCACTGAAGACAAGGCCCTGCGGGGTCACTATCTCAAGAAGAAGTCTGCCCTCAGCCATTGCTACCTCGACCAGCCGAGTTTCCGTGCATTCTCTTCCACTTCTTCGATGCCGCCGCACATATAGAAGGCCTGCTCTGGAACATCATCATACTGCCCCTCAACAACCGCCTTGAATCCCCTGATGGTGTCCTCTACCTTCACATATTTGCCAGGTCTTCCGGTAAATACCTCTGCAACACTGAAGGGCTGGCTCAGGAATCTCTGGATCTTTCTTGCCCTGGAAACCATTAATTTATCATCCTCGGAAAGTTCTTCCATGCCGAGGATCGCTATGATGTCCTGAAGCTCCTTATATCTCTGGAGGATCTTCTGCACGCTTCGCGCCACAGCATAATGCTCCTCACCGATAACCTTGGGGTCAAGAATACGCGAGGTCGAATCGAGCGGGTCAACTGCAGGATAGATGCCAAGCTCAGAGATCTGGCGGGAAAGAACAACAGTCCCGTCAAGGTGGGTAAAGGCGGTCGCAACTGCAGGGTCAGTCAGGTCGTCAGCAGGCACATAGATAGCCTGCATGGAGGTGATGGCGCCCTTCTTTGTTGTCGTAATACGTTCCTGGAGTATGCCCATGTCAGTGCCGAGAGTAGGCTGATATCCGACCGCAGAGGGCATTCTGCCAAGAAGAGCCGATAGCTCGGCTCCGGCAAGCGTGTATCTGAAGATATTGTCTATGAAGATCAGAACGTCCTGCCCCTCATCCCTGAAATACTCTGCCGAGGTCAGCGCAGTAAGTGCAACACGGGCCCTTGCTCCGGGCGGCTCATTCATCTGGCCGTAGATGAGCGAAACCTTCTCAAGAACTCCCGAATGCTTCATCTCGCCGTACAGGTCATTGCCTTCACGGGTTCTTTCGCCTACACCGGCAAAGACCGAGACGCCGCCGTGCTTCATCGCGATATTATGGATCATCTCCATGATAACAACCGTCTTGCCCACGCCTGCGCCGCCGAACATGCCCATCTTGCCGCCTCTGACAAAAGGCACCAGAAGGTCAAAGACCTTAACGCCCGTCTCGAACACCTGCGTGACCGGCTCCTGGGCAGAAAAGTCAGGCGCAGGCCTGTGGATAGGCAGTCTCTTGTCTGACTTGACAGGTCCCATCTTATCGGCCGGGTCGCCGACAACATTCAGTATCCTGCCGAGGGCTCCCTTGCCTACAGGCACTGTTATCGGCAGTCCCGTATCCACAGCGGCCATGCCTCTTACGAGGCCGTCAGTGGCCTGCATCGCAATGGTTCTGACCTTGTTGTCCCCCAGATGAGAGGCAACCTCAAGGGTAAGGTCAAAATCAGGGATGCCCTTTGCAGGGTCGCCCTTCTGCTCGACCTTGATGGCATTCAGGATCTCCGGCATATGGCCTTCGAACTCGACGTCCACAACGGCGCCGATAACCTGAGAAATCTTTCCAATATTGTTGCTCATGCGTGTACCCCCGGGTATATAGTCATAGAATTTATCATCACTGTCAGCCTTTGAGGGCCTCAACGCCGCCCACGATGTCCATCAGCTCTTTGGTTATCGTTGCCTGACGAGCCTTGTTATACTGTAGTGAAAGCTTCAATATCATCTCATTGGCGCTCTTTGTAGCATTTTCCATGGCAGACATCCTTGCAGCCTCTTCCGAGGCCTGCGACTCAAGGAGCGCCCTGAAGATCTGTATCTCTACATTCTTCGGAACGAGCCTGCTGAATATCTCCTGTTTGGAAGGCTCATAGATAAAGTTGTACACAGGCAGAACATCCTCAGAAGCCGCAATCGGCGCAAGGGGAAGAAGCCTGGCAATCGCGATCCTCTGCGCAACCACTGACTTGAACTCGTTATATATAACGATAACTTCATCCACCGTCTCATTGGTATATCTTTCGATGATATCTGAGGCTATCTCCTGCGCATTGGCATAGGAGATCTTTCCTGAGATGCCTGTCCAGGAATTCCTGAGCTCGACATTCCTTCTCTTGAAATAGTCCTTTGCCTTCCTGCCGACTGCGCTGATCGTAACGTCGAACCCTTCGGCCCTGAGTGAGGCAATATGCACTGTCGCAGCCTTCAGGATGTTGGTATTAAAGGCGCTGCAGAGCCCCCGGTCGCTCGTAATGACAAAGACCTCGACATTCCTGCGCGGCCTGACCGCAAGGAGAGGATGAATTTCTCCTTCAAGGCTGCCTGCAAGGCCTGACAGGACAGAGTTCATCCGCTCTGCATACGGCCTCAGTTCGAACATCCTCTGCTGCGCCTTCCTGAACTTTGCAGCAGCAACCATCTTCATGGCCTTGGTGATCTTGCTGGTGCTCTGAACAGCCTTTATCCGTCTTTTTATATCGCGTAATGTCGCCATGATTATCCCTTATGATGCGGTGTTACGCCTGGAATCCTTTTTTGAAGTCCTCGATCGCCTGCGTCAACTTTGCCTTGAGCTCATCGTCAATCGCCTTCTTGTCAGACAGTTCCTTCATCACATCTGCCTTGCGGTCGCTCATATACCGCAGGAATTCCTGCTCGAATTTCCTGATAGCCTCTACAGGCACATCATCAACAAAACCCTGGGTGGCTGCAAAAAGCACCGCAACCTGCTCGACCAAAGACATCGGAACGAACTGGCCCTGCTTCAGGAGTTCGACCATCCTCTTGCCGCGTTCGATCTGTGCAAGCGTAGACTTGTCAAGGTCGCTGCCGAACTGCGCAAAGGCTGCAAGCTCCCGGAACTGTGCAAGGTCAAGCCGCAGTGTTCCGGCAACCTGTTTCATCGCCTTTGTCTGTGCAGCGCCGCCGACACGGCTGACCGAAAGACCGACATTAACTGCAGGCCTTACGCCTGCGTAGAAGAGTTCAGGCTCAAGATAGATCTGGCCGTCTGTGATCGAAATGACGTTTGTAGGGATATAACCCGAGACGTCGCCCGCCTGCGTCTCGATGATCGGCAGGGCAGTGAGTGATCCTGCGCCCAGTTCATCAGAGAGTTTTGCAGACCGCTCAAGCAGCCTGGAATGGAGATAGAAGACGTCGCCGGGGAATGCCTCTCGTCCTGGCGGCCTCCGAAGAAGCAGCGAAAGCTGACGGTATGCCGTCGCCTGTTTGCTAAGGTCATCATAGACGATCAGCGCATGCTTGCCGTTGTCCCGGAAATACTCGCCCATGGCGCAGCCGGTATAAGGCGCAATGTACTGAAGCGGCGCCGGGTCGCTTGCAGTAGCCGATACAACTATCGTATGCTCAAGCGCTCCATTTTCTTCAAGGATCTTCACGATACGCGCGACGTTCGACTGCTTCTGGCCGACTGCAACATAGATGCAGGTCACATCCCCGCCCTTCTGGTTTATTATCGCATCTATGGCAACCGCGGTCTTGCCGGTCTGGCGGTCGCCGATGATAAGCTCACGCTGTCCCCTGCCGATCGGGATCATGGCATCAATAGCCTTAAGGCCTGTCTGAAGGGGCTCATGCACTGATTTCCTCTCGATTATACCGGGGGCAACAACGTCCACAATGCGCATCTCCGAGGCGACGATCGGTCCCTTGCCGTCAATCGGTTGTCCGATAGCATTCACAACACGGCCGCGCAGGGCCTCACCCGCAGGCACTGACATGATCCTGCCAGTTCGCTTTACCAGATCGCCTTCGTGGATCAGGGAGTCCTCCCCAAACAGAACAGCTCCGACCGCATCTTCTTCCAGGTTCAGGGCCATGCCCATAACATTGTTCGGAAACTCAAGCAGCTCGGATGCCATGCAGTTGTCCAGTCCATAGATCCGGGCGATGCCGTCTCCGACGGAAAGGACAGAGCCGACCTCGCTCACATCAACCTTCTTCTCAAAGTCAGCTATCTGTTTCTTAAGCAGCTCACTTATCTCATCAACCTTAATTTCCATCAAATCACCCCTTTATAAGCTCATCTTTTAATAGTCTGAGTTGGCCTTTTACGCTGCTGTCATACATCGTGCTGCCCACCTTTATTAATATGCCGCCCAAAAGTGACGGATCCATCACATACTCGATATCAACATCCTTCGTCAGCAGCTTTTTCAAAGATGCCTTCAGCCTCTCTTCGTGCGCTTTCGACACCTCTACCGGCGTATATACCACAGCACGGGCCTGTTTTTTCTTTTCAAGGTATAAGGCCGTGGCGTTCCTGACTATCTCTGAAAGCGCCCCTATTACCCTCTGTTCAGTCAGATGGATGACAAAGCTGACGACGCTTTCCGAGAATTTTATCTTTTCAGCGATCTTTCTGATTGCGCCTTCCCGTTCTGCCTGTGAAAATCCGGGATTCAGCAGCAGGCTCCTGACCTCTCTGCTTTTGTTCATCATCTGTTCAAGGGCAGTCAGTTCTTCAAGCGACCGAAGGGCTGCATCCATACCCACGACATTGATAAACATCTTTGCGTAGCGCTTTGCCTGTTTGACCTGTTTCAATTCCTGCCCTCTATCTTTGCAAGAGATTCATCGAGCAGTCTGATCTGCTCCTCGTTTGTGAGCCTGTCCTTCAGTTTTTTCCCGGCCAGATCCATTGCGATCCCGACAGCTTCCTGCCTGATCGCATCTTTCGCCATCCTGACCTCAAATGCGATATTGTTTCGGGTCTGCTCAAGGACTCTCTCTTTGAGCCTGTGGCCCTCTTCAACAATCCGGGCCTTTTCCCGCTCCCCTGACTCTCTTGCAGAGGTGATTATCTCATCCATCTCTTTGTCCATGGTATCCAATCGTTCTTTGACCTGGGCCAGGGCCTTCTCTGCAAGCTCCCTCGCCTCACGGGCCTCCCTGAGGGACTGCTCGATCAGTTCAGTTCTCTTTCTGAAATAGCCCTTGATGTCCATCTTCTTCATCATAAAGGCCAATAGACCGACAAGGATAAGGAAATTAAGCACTGCAGGCGCATACGTTGCAAGCAGTGATTTAGGTGCCCCGGAGCCGCCGCCTGCGGCAAAGGCCAATGAAGCGCAACCGGTAACCAGTAAAAAGCAACAGACAAGAAGCGCTGATCTTCTGAAGTTCTGAACCCTGCATCCTGAATCCTGAATAATGGTTCTCATGCCTTTACCAGCTTTCTGACGATCTCTTCAGAGAATTTCTCTGCATCTGCCCTTAAAGCGCTCCTGGCCCTTTCTGCCTCTGTCTTCAGTTCCTCACGGGCCTTCAGGAGCATAGCCGCTGCCTCAGCCTCGGCATCGGACATAACCGCCTTCTGGGAGGCCAACCCCTCTTCCCTCAGCCTTTCAAAGGCATCGTTCGCCTTATGTCTGGCGGCTGAAAGCTCCCTGGTCATCTTTTCAAGGCCTTCTTCCCTGCTGCGGTCCATCTCCTTTGCCGCCTCAAGGGCGCCCTTCACAGAAGTCTCCCGTTCTTTGAACAGGGCAAGCAGCGGACGGAACAGAAGAAGATTAAGGATATAGACGAGAACGAGGAAATTGACAAGCAGTACTATCAGCCACTTTAACTCAATATCAAGCATTGCTTCCCCTTGGATTGATTTTTGGTGAAAAGCTTAGCAAGGTTATCACAGGAAGTTTTTGGTTGTCAAGAAATTTTGCCTTAATAATAAGAAGTTAGCCATTAAATAATCTATAACCTCAATAAGCATATCTTATTAATGCTATTAACTGCAATTCGCAGCAGGGAGCATTATGATGCAGACTCAATGATCTTTCTGACTTCTTCAGGCATCTCGCCCATTGCGCCGATCTTCTTCTTTATAAAGGAATTGCTCATCATGAGTTTCATGGCAGTCATCATGTAATGCTTTTTAAAAGGGTCCCTCTCCTGAAGCGTCATCTCTGCATACCGGTTCATATAAAAGGCCCTGTAGCAGTCCACGATAGCGCGGTCCAGTTCCTCAAGGGTCATATTCTTCGGCTTGATAATAGGGTCAATGAGGTTATATTTGCGGTAGTCGGTAACCGCTATATAGGGCTTCAGGTCTTCATAGATGTCAGCATACGGCCAGGGGGCAATCGCAAGAAAGTGCGCCATATCAGGATTGTAATCCAGCGCAAGTTCAAGCGTCTTTGCGATGCTCTCTTCCGTATCGTCAGGAAATCCGAGAATCATCGAGGTCTCAGTGATAATGCCGTGCCGCCTGCAGAGCGCAAGCGCCTTCTTCGACTCTTCAGTGCTGAGGTCCTTCTTGATATAGTCGAGGCTCTCCTGCTGGGTAGCCTCGGTGCCTACATAGATATGGATGATGCCCGCCCTGCGGTATTTATCAAGTATATCCTCGTCCCGGATGATATCTGCAGCCCTGGTCTCCATAAGGATATACTGGCCGACCTGCTTTTCGATAAGCAGATCAAGGAGCTTCTCCCAACGCTGCCGGTCAGGCGTCGGGTAGTCATCGGTAAAGAGCACTACGTTTACGCCATACCTGTCGCGAAGTTCGAGCATCTCACGCACAATATCCTCTGGGCTTCGGGCCCGCCATTTCTTCTGCCATAATTTCTGCTGTGAGCAGAAGGTGCAGTCCTTGTCGCAGCCCCGGGAGGTGTCCACTGCAGCGAGGCGGGAATCAGGGATCACATAGTAGTGGTAATCATCCCAGTCAAGGAGGTCCCATGCCATCGGCTGCCCGTCGAGGTTCTGCATGAAGGGCCTGTCCTTAGTAACCGCAACAGCGCCATTTTTCCGGTAAACTATCCCCTTTACTTCCTGCACATCTTTACCCCTGGTCACTGCATCCAGGAGTTCCACAATCGTCTGTTCCCCTTCGCCTCGCACAATGTAGTCAAGGGCAGGGGTGAGGCTGAACATCTCCTCGTACATGAAGGTGGGATGCACTCCCCCAAGAATCGTCCTGATATCCGGACTGATCCTTTTTGCCAGTTCGATCACCTGGATGCCATCAGGGGAACTGCAGGTAAAGACAGAGACGGCCACAAAATCAGGGTTCACTTCCCTGATCCTTTCTTCAATCTCAGGATAGCCAACTTTCTTTGTCATGGCATCATAGATCACTGCATCATACCCTGCCTGCCTTGCTGCGCCGGCAAGATATACGAAATAGAGCGGCACCCAGCTTCCGGCAACCTCCACAACACCTGCATGAAAGGGCGGAGTAATAAAAAGGATCTTTTTCTTCTTCTCGAGAGGCTCTGTCACCTGCTATAGTCTCCTTCGGGATTATAAATACATAATGTCGAGATTATAGAAAACCTGGAAGGTTATATGCAAACAATCGCTTTACAGACGCGCCAGGCAGATGGGCTCGGCAGATGACGGCGCGGCAGGCTTCTTTTGTGGCTCTAAGTGCGCCTCCCCTGCACTGGATTCTCCCCCCTGATCAGATAATACGGCTCGATTGCAACAGCCCTCCATGCGCTGACCAGCGAAGGTACAACGCCGGAGATGACAGATACGACTAACACCCCGGCAGCAAGCATAAGGACAGTATGCCCTTCAGGCAGAACAAGAGGTATCTTCATCTTCTGCAATGAATGGTATGCAAAGGTTCTGGCAAACAGCAGTCCGGAAATAATGCCGACAATGCCAGCCAGTCCGGATAACGCAATCACCTCGACAACAAGCATAGTGAAAATATTTCTGTCGGTTGCTCCCACTGCCTTCATAATGCCAAGTTCAGTCCTCCGCTGATCAACAGAGAATTTGAGCACAATGCCGATCAGGATAAGACTCGCTGCCCACTGAAGCAGATACTGCAGGGCCATCCCCCTTAGGGGCGCTGCCAGGGTATTGACCGTCTTTCTGACCATGGCTGAGGTTATCAGGGCCTTCCTGTCAGGATAATCGCGCTCCAGAAGCAGTGCAACGAATTCCGGATTCATCTCCGGTTTGAGCCTGATGAGGAGGCAGGATATCTCCTCAGCGCCTGTCGAAAGGGTCTTCAGCGCCCTGCTTTCTGACTCTGCAATCATCTTCCTTACGCCCTCCATCGGCATAAAGATGCCGCTGTCGAGGTACCTCATGCCTGTACGCTCCAGTTTTCCGATGATCACCACCTCCCGTCCGTAGAGCTTCAGCCGTCCACCCAGTCCTGCCTGAATATCAGCGCCGAGAACCACATCGTCTGGACCCTGTAGCTTGATGTCACCTCTCCATTGCTTTATCCATGGAGTAATCACAAAATCGGTCTTTGGGTCATACCCGATGATCATGGTGTCAGAGACAGAGCAGCAGGCAAGAGACGCTGAGACCACAAAGAGCTGGGGGCTTACTGCCTCCACCCCTTCGTATTCCTCAAGAACCCTCAGCTTAAATGCCGCAGCATCCTGCATGGTAAAACTCCCGGTGCTTCCAAGCAGAAATAGATCGCGGGCCTGGTCAGTATATTCCTTGGGAACAACCATTATATCAGCGCCGAGCCTCTTGCGTGACAGTTCAACAGAGCCGGTCATTGAACTGTAAAGCATCGAGATGCTCATCAGAATGCCCGAAAGGACGAAGATTACCAGAAAGAGCGCCACGCTCCGCAGGACATTCTGCCTGAGGTTTCTGATTGCCAGCCAAAGGATGCTCATAAGATCATGGCGTCACTGCTATTTCAGGAGTGAATATATGGTGAGTCCTGTACTTATGGCTGCAGTGATCCAGAGTATAAGTTTGCTCCGGCTGGGAACATGCTGCTTTGCTGTATAGGTCCTGTAAAAAGAGAGGCCCAAAAGAGCCATTGTGACCGGCATAAATATGAACCTGTAATCTGCAATCCAGGCCCCTGCTGCCACACTTCCCAGGCCTAAACTGGCCAGGGCTATATTGATGTTTCATAAGAAGGCGCCCATAAAGGCCGAGGTCAGGGCAGTCCCCTTATGGGTTGCAACAGCATCCTCATGCCTGACAGAACATGAATCTCCCCTGGCTATGTTCCGGGAAGTCTCACCAGCACTTCCTTCGCATAACGCCTTTATACGCTCCAGAATTGCGGAGGATTCCTTCACATTTATCTTCCTGGTTATTGTCTTAAAGAGGAAACTCGTCACCTTGCCCGGTGAGTCATACCCAACTGCAACCTTTATCACGGTCCTTTCTGTGTCGCCTTCGAACCGGATCGTCTTTAGAATCGGAACGAGCGTATGCATGCGGATAGACATGGCTCTGTCTGTCAACAGTTCCACAATCTGTCCTGTACCTGAGACATCTATCCCTCTGATTGCATAGGTCCAGGAAAAAACAGCTCCTGCAACGACCGGTTTATCTGTTTCATATTGCACATTCTTCAACCCCGGGATGTAACGCTGCCAGTTATGCGGCGAAGTGACAAAAGAGAAGACTTCCTTCAGCGACGCATTGATCTCGACAGTAAGGACAACCTTATGCTGACCCTGCCATGCAGCCTCAAAAGGCAGGTCTTCCGAAGGTTTACGAACCTGATCACCAGCGCCTGTTTCTACAGAAAACCCTGCAGCCTTCCAGTCATCAAGTATCATCTGATAGATATCCCTGTAGTCAAGCGCCTTGAGCTTTTTGAAGGCAGAATAGCTCCTGCCGCCTGACTTGCAGTACACAATGATCTTCTTGTCCCTGTCAAGCATGCCTGAGCTTGAGGCAAAAGAAGCAAGAGGGATGTTTATAGCACCAGGAATATGCTCCTCATCAAATTCCTCCTTATCACATACATCAATAATAACGGCGTTGTCCCTGGATGATGCCATAAGGTCTCTCACCTCATGTGGCCTGATCTTCGTCGTCTCTATCCTCTTTGTATAGTCAGGCCCCCTATAAAAGGGATACCCCTTCTCCTCCCATACGGGCATGCCCTCAACAAATACGGCAACATTACGATAGCCCATAAAGGCAGCCTTTCGCGCAGACCTTGCGCTCTTTCCGCATTTAAGCCCATTACAGTAAAAGATGATCTTAGCGGAGTAATCTGCAGGGAGAAGGCGCATCTTCTCTACAAGGCTCTTTTCAGGGATATTGATTGCGCCATGGATATGGGATTCCGAGAACTCTTCTGCCGTTCTCGAATCTATAAGAAGCAGTTTTCCGTCATTCGCATCAAGAAGGGCAAGCAGGTTCTCAGCGCTGATAACACTGCATAATCCGTCAGTCGAGACATGATTTCTCGAAGTATAAAAAGTCCTGTACAAAGCTGATGACATGAGCTTTGAAGACATGACTAAATACCCGTATCAGGACTTTTCATGTTGATATCAAGCGGAACCGTGAGCATGGAATTATTGTAATTCAGTATGTTACTATTTTACAAACAGCATGACATCAACGGCTAACACCATTATTATGGCCATAAACTACTCGCATGACATTGCAACAGCCTTTCTGGCTGTAAGCGGATCAATTATGCTCATCCTCTCGAAGATATACCCAGCCTCCTCAGAAAGGGAAATGGATCTTGTATTCATAAAAATCTACTCGGCTATAAGAAAATACGCTAAGTATTCCCTGGAATGGATCCTTATTGCCGGAGTTCCCCGTATCATCTTTTACAGGCAGGTTGAATGGTCTTCTATGGCAGGCGACCTGCAGGTGCTCGCTATCGGCATCAAACATATCGTGATGTTCCTGATCGTTGGCATGTTCCTGTACTACTGGGCCAATCTGAACAGGAGGGTCAAGGCCCTGAAGATGAAGCATCAAATCGCATAGGGAGGAAGAATGGTTCGTACGATTATCATCGGTGCAGTGCTCGGGCTTGTAGGCGGGATAATATTCAACATATTCTATTTTGGAGCAGGGCAGATAACAACACTGATGTCTTATGTGCATGCCATATCAGGAATGATAATGGGAATTCTGATCGCATGGATAGCAGCGCTTTCAAGAAAGCTCTCTGATAAATAAATGAACCGGGCAGGAATACTGGCAGGCGCTCTCCTTGTCGTGCTTATTTCTGTTATTTCGTGTTCTGACGGCTTTCCGCCCGAGTTTCCTGCTCCGGACTTCACTCTAAAAAGTCCGGTCACAGGCAGAGTCGTCAATTTTGCGGATTTGAAAGGCAGGCCGGTTGTCATCTACTGGTTTGCGAGCTGGTGACTGCGCTGCCTCGAAGAGATCCCGCTGGTCCGGCGGGCAGAGT
This sequence comes from uncultured Nitrospiraceae bacterium, assembly GCA_964446125.1. Taxonomy (GTDB): domain Bacteria; phylum Nitrospirota; class Thermodesulfovibrionia; order Thermodesulfovibrionales; family UBA6898; genus UBA6898. Next base: position 29,128 of record CAYUNK010000001.1, read on the forward strand.
CAAAATACGCAGAAACCGGCCTTGCCATGCTATGGGTCGGCCATCAGGATAAACCGGCAAAGCTGACTGAATTTGCAAGAAAGACGGGTCTGCCTGACTACCTCTATGACGGAGACGACAGTATGTCGAAGAAATACGGCATGACCTACGGAGCAGGACTTGTCTTCATCAACAGGGAAGGCATTGTGAAGTCACGAACAGGAAAAGGAATTTCTGCTGCGGCGTTTGAGGCTGAACTCAAAAAGATATTGTAGCAATGGTTGAAGCATTCCTTATTGCCTTAAGAGAATCCCTGCAGTATGCCCTGCCGGCCGGCCTCATCCTCTTCTACCCGCCTATTCGAGACAGCCGAAGCTACCGAAACAGCTTTATCGCAGGCCTGGCCGTTGCCCTGACTGCAGGCTTTGCAGCCGGCTGTCTGCCTTACCCCGAGCCCCGTCTCTTTTCAAATGAAGCCTGGACGCTCTGCAGGAATAGCACAGGAGTTCTCCTTTTTTATCTGAGCATCTTTTTTCTGTTTGTCAGAATTTCTTATCCTGCCTCTGTGGTCTCTGCAGGGTTGTTCTTCCTCGGTTTTCTTCTCTTTGTCTTCGAGGCACGCTCAATCGGATTTCTGATACACGACATCAGCGCAATACGTGGAAAGACGCTTTCCCTGAGTATATCAGGATTCACCGGCGCCGCTGCCGGTCTTCTGCCCCTCTTCCTCCTGAGGCGATTAATCCGAAAGATCCCCCTTGACAAGGCATTCAGCCTTCCAACCCTTTTTCTGACACTCGGGACTCTGCAGTTCTGGTTCAGCGGCATCAATGAACTCGACAGGGAAAATGTCCTTATAGCGCTTCAGCGCGGGCTGCTCACGTTTCTTGGTGAATCAGCGCGCTTCCTTCAGGATATACTTCTCATACAGACACATCCCTTTATCACTGTTCCACTTTCAGGCCTTGCCGCTCTTCTTTCCGGCGACAACATGGTTATGACCCTGACGCTTCTCTTCATCCTGACCCCTCCCCTTATCATCCTCAGGCACCTCTTCCAGCGGCCTGATCCGATCTTGAGCGGCCTCGCCACAGGGTCTCAGAGGAGATACCAGACAGCCTTATTCAGAAAAGAACTGGCCCTTCAGACCGCGCCTGTATTGATCGGTTTTATTGTACTGCTAGGCCTGCTGCATTCTGCAAACATCACGCTGAACCCGATGTATGAGCCGTTACCGGTGGCTGTGCGGGAAGCAGGAGATGAAACAGTCATCAGAATTCCGGTCTCAGGCAGTTCTGCGGACCTCACTGACAGAAAACTCAGAAAATACGTCTATTTTTATGGAAATAAACAGATCATCTTCATTGCCATACTGAAACCTGACGGCACTGTCGGCGTGGCTCTCGATGAATGCGAAATCTGCAGGCCTGCAGAATGGAATATTGATGCAAAAGGGTATGCCCAGCGGGGAGAGAACCTCATCTGCAAATACTGCATGACTCCGATTGCAACCTCTACAATAAATAATCCCGGAGGATGCAATCCGATCCCTCTTCCCTTTCTCCTGGATAATACAACCATTTTAATAACCCTGGAAGACCTGATCGCTGTCTTCAAAAAGGCCCAGGAAATGGAACGCAGGGGCTCCCACCTGTGATCAGATGGAGATTCATGCCATATATTGGCTCCTGGGGCATGACCACCGCGCTGATGCTGCTGCTGATCGTCTCCTGCATCTTTTTCATGTTTAGCGGCATGCCCTACTCAGACTGGATCAACTTTCTTTTTCATGCCCCGGCCGGATTGCTTATCTGGCTGTCCCTTATTGTCAATCTGATCCTTCTAAGTTATCGCATTATTAATGAAAGATTAGTGTATGTACAACCGTCGCCTGCATATATCAGGGACATGGATCTGTCTGCCGAAATCGCTGATGCCGGTGCAGCAGACCTGCAGACAATAGCAGCCTGGATGAAGAAGCACAGGTTCAATGGGAAGATCCTGGATAACAGTCTGCATGGCCAAAAGGGGAGGTATTCATTTCTGCCGGGAACCCTTTTTCGTACCGGGCTTATTCTGACAATGATCTCTCTGCTGTTCAGCGCATATCTCAGAAAATCAGAAGACAAAACAGTTCATCATAAAGAGACTCATTCTTTCCTTGGCCGCCAGGTCTCAATAGAGAGTGTTGACTCAAATCTTTCCGGTCATTTCCTCCAGACAGCAGAAGGGGATACTTTTGCCCTGAAGACGGTATCTGCCCTGCTCAGGGCCGGAGAAGATACCGTGACGATTACATCCGGCTTTCCTGTAAAATTCAGGGGGCTTTATTATCGCATCCGTGATATTGGATATTCACAGGAGATTGTCATACATACGCCGGAAGAAAGAATCGAAAAGAGGCTGGGTCTGAATATCCTTCCGCCCGGCAGGATTGACAATATTCCCTTATCCTCCTCAGACGGACTGATGCTCACCTTTGCTCTGCATCCGGAAAGGACGTTCCGTAAAGGGCTTCTGGAAGGAAAAGAGTATTCCCTCAGTAACCCTCACTATGATGTAGTCATACAGAGAGGCAAGCTGCAGGAAAAAGCTGAACGCTTTATCGTGAAGCCGGGAGAAAGTATTAAATCCGGCGGCCAGTCTGTGACTTTTGGGAACAACTCTCTATTTATCACTGTTCAGGCAGTGGCTGATCCGGCACTCTTCTGGATATATGCAGGCATTCTTCTTACCCTGGCAGGGATTCTGCTGATCTTGAGCCGTTTCTTCTGGTATACTAAACAAGTTGCAGCTGTCTTTGACGGCACAACACTCCATGTAGGCTATGGGGAGGAATTTTTCAGGAAGTGGGCGACACAAAAGTTCCACAACTGGCTAAGGCGCAATTTTCACAACAGAAATATATATTTATGAAGTATTTCCAGTCCATCAAAGCAGGAAAACAAAAACTTATTCTTAACGGCCTTGTCCTCCTTGCCATCTTTGGCGCAGGCCTTGCAATCGGACTTACGCAGGGCATTCAATGGCAGAAGTATTCTGCTCAAAGCGGACATGAACTGCGGCTCGGCGGTTTCAAATATATCAATCCGCTGCTTGAATGTGAAGTTGCCGGCAACGCCTTTGAGTTTTCTGAACTGGAATCCATGGAGGACGCTGTCGCCTCTTTGATCAAAGAAAAGAGAAAACAGAGGCCGGCTACCCATGTTTCGGTCTATTTCAGAAATCTCAATACCGGCTCCTGGTTCGGAATTAATGAAGATGAACTGTTTGCGCCTGCAAGCCTTCTTAAGATACCGACAGTGATCGCTGCCCTGAAGATAACTGAACAGCAGCCTGACTTTCTTTCAAAACAGATCCTCTATTCCGGCAAGGAGGATTTCAATTTAATGGAGAATATGAAGCCTGAGCATCAGGTTGCGCCAGGCAAGTCGTACACTGTAGACGAACTGATATACAGGTCTATCATCTATTCCGACAATAATGCAAATTCCCTGCTCTTCAGCAGCATCTCTCCGTATCAGATTGAACAGATCTACAGGGAACTCAATGTACCCCTACCCCTTACAAACATGCCGGATAATTTTATGTCTGTGCGTCAGTACGGAGCTTTTTTCAGGATCCTTTACAATGCATCCTACCTTTCGAAGGAGATGTCCGAAAAAGCCCTTGAATATATGTCCAATACCATGTTCCGTAAGGGGATTGCAGCAGGCGTGCCGGCGACGACTGTTGTAGTCAATAAATTCGGGGAGAGGATAACGGCTGATCAGCCTGACATAAGACAGCTGCATGACTGCGGCATAGTCTATTATCCGAACAGGCCCTATCTGCTCTGCATCATGAGCCGGGCAGATGATTTCTCCTATCTTACTGATACCATAAGGGAGATTTCACAGATTGTGTACGAGGAAATGGACAGACAGCAGAGTGTAGTTGCGGTCCAATAAGAGATCTCTGTCTTAAGGGAATGCCTGCAAGACAAATCCCTGCCTGAGGTAAGAATGCGCCTGAATCATACAGGAGGCTCGCTCAAAGCCCGGACCCTGAAACAGAACTGCGTTATGCCTGCCTGCCTTTCGCATAGAGAAAAGTTAGCCCGCCCGCAGAGAGCAGCAGCCCGCCAATGCCTGCCCATAAGGCTCCAGGATCGCTGGAAACCCTGATCAAGACAGACTCCTCAGGCTCGGTCGTAACCGACCTGATATAGAGTCCAAACTGTCCGAAATAAAGCGGATGCAGAGGCCTCAGTATATCTTCATGCCTCCTCCGGCCTTCCTCAAACCAGAGGATATTGGCCTGCCAATCAGTAAAATAGCCATTTTCATCTGTCTGAACCTTTATATCATCTACAGACATGGCTATCGTGTCTGTCACCGGCCGCTTCTGTCCTTTTATGACCGTTATGTCTGTCTTAAATCCGATCGAGGCGGTCAGCAGATGCCCCAACATTATAAAGAGCACGCCGATATGCATCACCTGCGGCGACAGCGTTAATGCAATATTCGTTCTTCCAAGCCTTTTATACATAGCCTCTACAGTGCAGAATATCGTATTGATTGCGAGGATGGCAAGGGTTGCGATCATTACATATATCCACCAGGTCTTCTTCAGTTCTTCTGACTCCAAAAGCCAGCTAAACAGAGGGACGTCGTCAATGCCTGAAAAAAAGGCAAGGTTGTTCACAAGGTAGAGTGAACCGACAAAGGCCAGAAGGATAAATATCAGCAATGCCCAGAAAGTTGTGGTGAGCGACAGGAAAAAACTCATAAAAGCCTTCATGATTCGAGCCACCTCCCCGGGTCAAAAATCTGTCGGCGGACTCGGCAGTATTGTGCCGACGCCGAAATAGGAAAAAAGGGCAAACGCAAACCCCAGGATCCCGACAACAGAAGCAGGCAGGCCCCTGAAGCCTTTCATAAGCCTGATATGCAGGTACAGACCATAGTAAAACCATGTCAGCGTTGTCCAGAGTTCTTTTGGTGTCCAGAGCCAGTATGTCCCATATGCAATAAAAAACCATACGCTTCCGGCAATCAGGGCTATGGTGTAGAGTATCCAGCCGCTCATGATTGCCCTGTACTGAAGGGCTTCGTATTCAGTGTTCCTGTAAAAGAAATACAAAAGACCGATGCAGGAGCCGACGCCGAAGAGTCCGTAGCTGCTGAAAAATAGAAACGTATGCAGATAAAACCAGGGGGTCTTCAGAAATGGGGATATCGTATTGATCGGTATATGGATTAACGATACGAACAGAAAAAGGGCTATCAGCGGAAGGACAAGGATATCGAGGTTCTTAATATCCTTTTTACGACTGACATATGCATAGGCAAGCGCCATGGAAAAGGCCATGAACGAGATGTTATCATGCTTCTCGGTAAGCGGAATGCTGCCTGTTTCAAGGCCCCTCAGGAGCATGCCCAGCAGGTGAAGGCCAATCCCTGACAGGAATAGATAATATCCCCTTTTCCCTTTGAGCAGTCCCATAATGTACAGGGATGCAGTAATAAGAAGCAGGGCATAGGTGATTATTATTCGGCTGTCATCTGCCCCGATCATATCAAACATTGTGCCCGATTGGGAGACTGCCTTTCAGGTTCACTTTTTCAGACCGCCTCCTGAGTGCGCCTTCATCCTGTTCGCCACCCTGCTCCAGAGGATCGCCCCCACTGCAATCAAGGTCATTGCAATGGCGTACTTAAGCATCAGTCCATATTCATGACGATTTGCTGCAGCGGTAGGCCACTCATACGAACTGAATGTGGCAATGCGCAGTATGCCTGCAGTCACGATCCATATCCATGAGAAGACAACCACCCCGGAAATCCGCTGATACAGACGAAAAAGAAAGGCCCTCGCCTCTGTACTGGAGTCACCTTCAAAGCGCTTCAGGATAAGCCACATCGAGACGCTGCAGGCCATGATCATGGCGGTCGCCACATCATGGAAGTAATTGCTCATCATGATAAAAACGGCAGCCTCCCGGCTCAAGTCAAAAGCCCCGATTGTCTCTTTCGTTCACGTTCCCTGGCAAATTCCCTGAAGGCCCTGCCCTGCGGGAACTGGACCATCCATGATGTTATATGGCTCATCGGAAAGCCCTTCCATGATATCTGGGAGATGCGCTTAAGTATCTTAGGTATGGTAAAAAGATCGGCCCTCAGTTTAACAATTGCATCTTCACGCTCAAAAGGAGTCAAGGTCGGATGCTTAAACGTCGCATGGTTGCCGTCAAAGCTGTCCCAGTCGAGTCCCTGAATCAGGTAGGGTTTATACATCTCATACAGCTCAGTGCCGGGAAACGGCGTCGTCATGACAGGGTGCGCCGAGACCTTCAGCTCATCACAAAGCCTGAGGATGCCGTCAAAATCATCCCTGACATCCTGCCTTCCTCCGACCATGATGAAGAGCATCACCTCTATGCCGTAATCACGGATCTTCTTTATCGCATCCCTGCGCTGCCTGCCCTGTTTGGAGACTGCCTTGTATTCCTGAAGACTCGACATATTGTTCGATTCCCAGCCCACAAGCACTGCGGTAAGGCCCGCCTTTCTCGCATTTTCGAGGAGGTCATGGGAGCGGGCATGCTGAACCGAGGTGAGATCGCCTGAACCGAACCACCATTTTCCCCTCACATTTCTTGCCATCTCCCTGTACAGCTCTATTGATCTTTCTACATTTACGCCCCAGATATTGTCATCTATGCCCCAGAAGAGCCTTCTTTTGCTTGAGGCAACCTCCTCGACCACTTCGCTGATCGGCCTCATCCTGACCCTGCCGCCGAAAAACTTATGGACTGAACAGAATGTGCAGGAAAAGGGACAGCCGCGTGATGTCTGAAAATACCCATATACATAGCTGGTTCTCCAGAGGTCAGTGACAGGGTGAGGCATACCGTCAAGATCAGGAAATCCGCCATTATAAGAAGGTCTTAATGCCCCCTTATCTGCATCACCGAGGAGTTCTTTCCATATCTTTTCCGACTCTCCGATAACTATGGCATCTGCATGCAGTCCTGCCTCATCAGGCGCCACTGTGACATGCATGCCGCCGAGGATCACCTGCCTGCCCATCTTTCGCAGGCGGTCTGCCATACGGTACACCCATGGGGCCTGCGGGGTCAGTATCGTAAAGCCGATCAGGTCTGCATCTGTATCTGCAGGCTCGAAATATTCCTTATTGGCATCGAGCAGTTCGATTGTGATATCAGGCCTCACCTGACGCGTAAGACCTGCAAGATATTCCAGGACAGGAGGGGCTATCGGCAGCCCCTTTGACATCTGGCCCTTTTCTCCAAACGGAGGAGAGACAAGCAACAATTTCATTCTGTTACTTTACCTGAACTGCGGCAGTGTAGACAAGAAACCACTGTTGCTCTGTGAGGGGGGATCTGCCGCTATAAAGAGGGAGTTGAGGCTACTGGGCCTCGCAGAACATCTTTATCTTGGAGAGCACATTTTCGGCCTCCTTTTTGTTCACCTTTTCCATAAGTCCCCTGTTGGCGATCACGCTCATGATCTTGCCTGGCATCTCATACTGGACCTCAGTATGCAGTTCTGTGCCGCCTTCGATCTTTGTAAAGGTATAGGTCTCAAGGATAGGGAAATTCCCCTCCATCTTCAGCCCAAACCGCCTGTTCTTCACATTCTCCGTAACCCTGCCGACGCCATGAAAATTCATTCCCAACATGCGGTATGTCCACTTGAAGGTGGTTCCCTGTTCATAATTCGGTGAAGAGAGCTCCTTCACCTCAATAAGACTCGTTACGTACCGTGTCCAGTTGTCGGGATTTGTCACAAACTCAAAAACCTTTGAAAGCGGGGCATTAATCGTCACTTTTTTTGTCACTATCGGCATGGCGCCCTCCTTTTTTCTGAGATTATATCATATGCCGGGTCTTATCACGCATGATCCGGATCACCCGTTCTGCTGCATAGAGAGGAACCCCAACCAGAATAAGAAACAGCCCTGAAATAAGGAGGTATACACCCCGATCCTTAACCGCCTCAATCTGGCTCCAAAATACTGGTTTTTCAAAACCGACAGATATATCATCAAAATGGATCTTATCCTTTGTAATCTCTTCGGCTATAACCTCCTGCCCCTTGAGAACGCGAATACGATAGAGGGGATCTCTCATATTATATTCAGCCGCCGTAGTATCTCCCTTCTTATGAACCTTCTCAGCCTCCAGAGAGACAAGAAATGTATAGGGCAGCGGCTCTATCGAAAAGGTATCGCTGCTTCCCGGCTCCAGCATCCTCAGTGGCACATATTCCTGCGCCTGCAGAACCCCCCGCTCAGAAAGAGACAGGGAAGGAGCAATGCCAAAGTTAAGCACATGAAAGAATGTATCGCCGAGCCTCGAAGGCGGAAATGCTCCGATCCGGTGAACGCCGGACCTGCTGTCCTGAACCATTATCATCGGTTCAAATTTGAATAGCCCCATGCCCTTTTCAAGCTCTATATCAAGGATGCTCTCATGTATGCCTGGATCAATCTCTGAGACTCTGTATTGCTCAACACTCCAGGAAGGCTGAAGCATATCTCCCGGCAATACCATAAGCCACTGGGCCTGCCGTGTGGTGATGCTGATAAATGCGCCGGTAAAGGTCAGCATCAGTCCCAGAGGCAGCGCCGCGGTTAACAGCGCCCTCTTTATGCCGCGACCAATACCACATCCAATAACACGCGCAAGATTGAGATATCCCACGACGAGGAAAAATCCAAACAGCGCCTGCATAACCGGTCTTGTCTGAAGCCCGGTAATATAGTGGGCAAAGGCTTCCTCATCCCATATAACCAGTGTGGTGTAGTAGGAAAGCCATAGCCCCACTACCCAAAAGAGCAGCTCAGGAGAAGACAGCAGGGCATAACTCCTTTTCATCAGGATCAAAACCCGGCTTGTCATGGTATCCCCTCTTTTGACCTGCCGCTGTTTACATATTCCGCCTTTTCCAGTATCTCATTCACCTCGATCCTCACAAACCGGTCATCAAGCGTAAAGGCAAGGGGAATCGGGTTGCAGCCGCCCGGCGCGCCTAATGAGGCTGCAGGAATAGGGGTATTGCAGTATATACAGACGACATATTCATCCCTCTGGCCATACCCATCCGGCTCACAGATTTCGCAGGCATCGAGACAGACAGAAAGCTTGCCGTCAGGCTTCTGCATAACTATCAATTTGATCTCCTTCCCCCTGTGAGAAAGCGAAAATTTATGCAGGCGGCCGTCATGAAGGTTCATGGTGGGATCCGTGACAGGTATCAGCACCATGCCTTTGTCCTCAACCACCGGTTTTGGCACGGGAAGATAGAGCGCAGAGACCTTCTCGCCGCTCTCTGAAACCCAGGAAGCAATTATGATACAGACAAAGACAATCACGGGAAGGGCCTTTCTCCTCTTTTCAGACAGAAGCCCGTGCCGCAGTTTTCTCCTTTCAGCGCCGGTTGCAGCCGAAGGTTCAGGCAGCGGCAGAAAGAGGCTGTAATAGATGAACATGAGGGGCAGAAAAAGGATAACAAAGAGCGACTCCCAGGAGGCAATATTCGGGCCGAAAAAAAAGCCTACAAAATTCCAGGTTGTGGTCTTAAGCAGCGGATGATCCGGCACCATAAGCATCACAAAGGTCTGATGAATGAGATCATGTGAAAATTTCATCATCCCTCTCTGCACAGACGGTATCAAAGACAGCTCAGCAAAGCCCTGGGTTCCTCCTGCGATAAGCTTTGTCAGGGAGAAAAAAATTAGAACCTGGGGCAAATCAAAAAAACTTCCGATCAAACGCCTGTTCAGCAGCCTCATCACTGCTGCGCTCAGTCCCAAACATAAAAAAAACCCGCCCAACATTGACGTAAATGTTACAGCAACCCTCTCATTCAATGAAGAAAGGCCCTTAAGAAAAACAGCAGTGCCTGTAAAATCAGATGCAAAAAAGAAGATCGTTGCAGGGAAGACGACTGCATATGCAACAGCATCCCGTTCGATATATCTCCGTATCCAGGAAAAAATCCGAATGCCTGAGGAATCCAGAAGCGCTCCTCCGCTTGCAATCAGAAACAGGGCAAAAGACATGGCAGAGACATTGCCGACATATTCTTTCTGCAGAGGCTCTAAGGCAATAAACAGAAAAGCGCCTGCGGTCAGCAATGAGACGATGAGCCCGGCTGCATACGGCCTGATGAGCTTTAGAGACCCTTTATTGTTCAGATACGCGCTGAATACAAGCCAGAGAATGCCGACCTTCAGGCCTTCCTTGCAGCCTATGGTCAGGGCCTCATAAACGACAAATGAACTCATCACACTTTATCCGGCCGTCTTCCATAGTAAGCACACGCTGCCCCCACTGGGCCACAAAGGGATCATGGGTCACAAGCAGGATCGTAAAATGCTCTTCTTCGTGAAGCTTCTTTATCAGTTCGAGGATGATCCTTGTATTTTCCCTGTCCAGATTTCCTGTAGGCTCATCAGCAAGCAGAATCTGTGGATTATTGATCAGCGCGCGCGCAATGCAGACCCGCTGCTGCTCTCCGCCAGAGAGCTGGGACGGGCGATGACTCAGCCGGCGCCCCAGCCCCACCCTCGCAAGCGCATCAGAGGCCTCTTTCTGGTCAGACATGCTGTGGAAATACTGGGCCAGCATCACGTTTTCGACTGCTGAAAGATACGGGATCAGGTGGGCCTGCTGAAAGATAAACCCGATCTGCTCCCTCCTGTATGCTGCCATATCGTCCTCAGAGAGCCTGCTTATCTGCCTGCCTGCAATAAACACATCCCCTGAGGTCGGGCTGTCAAGGCTGCCGATAATATTAAGAAGCGTGCTCTTGCCTGACCCTGAGGGGCCAACCATATTCAGCCA
>CAYUNK010000001.1:39974-130700 GCA_964446125.1 uncultured Nitrospiraceae bacterium
CTGCCCCTTCTCTATAGCCAGGTCTATGCCGCGAAGCGCATGGGTTGTCTGATATTCCTTGATGACGCCTTTGAGGTCAATAAATGCCATACCTGTCTCACTCTCCTCTTAATATAACAGCAGGATCATATTTCATAGCTCCCCGAACAGGCAGATAACTCGATATCAGGGCCACCATGACCCCCATGCCAAGCGAGACTCCAGGCAGATACAGCGGTATGCTGATGTAGGAATCAAATGCGCCTTTTGAGACCGCCTCTGCAAAGAGAAAACCTGCAATAAACCCTGCTGATCCACCTGCCATGCCTATCACAACAGCCTCTGTCATATAAAACGCACTGATGCCCCTTCGGGTGGCGCCAATCGCCTTCATAAGACCTATCTCCTCCCTGCGCTCAAGCACATTTGCCCCCATGGTGCTTGCAACGCTGACAGAAGCGGCAAAGAGCACAACCGCAGTAACCAGCGCCATAAGAAGCTGCATCTTTCCAAGCAGAGACTCCTCAGCCATCGCAACCTGCCGCACTGTCCTGACCACTGCATCAGGGATCAGACCCTTTACCGCCTGACCAGCCTGCTCAATCTGTCCGGCCTTTGCCCTGATCAGTATGGACTGCAGGCGACCCTCACCTCCTGCAGCCTCCCATGCCTGGGAAACAGACATGATGACTGCGCTGTCCTCTGCGCCTCCCTTTTCTATGAACCCGCTTATGATAAAATCCCGGCTTTTACTGTCCTTCGCAGTTTTGATGCGTGCGCCTTCGCTCAGCCCGAGGGCGGTCTTCAGATTTATCCCGGCAATTACTTCATGTCCGGTTTCAGGCCATCTGCCATATAGACGCCAGCCCATTGTTCTGACCCTATCCATGTCAAGCCCGATAATCTCTATTGCCTGGCCATTTAGCAGGACATTTCCGAGCGCCTGTCCTGTGGCCTCTTCTACCGATGGCAGCCCTGACAAGGCATCCAGAACCCCGGCATCAAAACCTTCATTGCCTCCGGGAGAGGCGATGATGTTGGCGCCATAGGCCTTCAGTTCAGCGCCGAGCTTTTCCCTTATCCCCACAGTCAGGCTGATCATTGCAGCAACAATCGCAACAGCCAGGGTCACGCCCGAGGCGGCGATCAGAAGACGGCCCCGTCTTTGAGAAACCGACTTCCAGAAAAAGAAAAAGAACCAGTGCCTCTTATTCATTCAGCTCCCTTAAGCACTATAGCCGGCCTGATCTTAAGAGCCCGCCGTATCGGAAGAATCGTGCCTGCCAATGCGATCAAAAAGGCATTGCCGAGCGCTATAGGCAGAAGCACTGCCCGCTGCTCAAGGGCTGTGCCAAAGACCACTGAACCTATATAATGCGCTGCGGCAATAGAGAGGATATACCCTGCAAGGCCGCCCACAAACCCTGTCACAAGCCCTTCAGAAAGAAATATCGTGATAATCCTGCCGCGGTCAGCGCCGATAGCCTTCATAAGCCCTATCTCCTCTATTCTCCTGAGCAGCGTCATAATCATTGTTGTAGAGACTCCGATGGCCGAGGCAGAAAGCGCCGTGACGCAGAGCAGATAGATCAGGATCTTAAGCCGCTCAAGCACCTTTCCTTCGGTCTCTGCCACCTGCCAGACAGGTTTTCCGCGTGAGCCTGCAAAGACCTCTTCAAGCTGTTTTGCGATCGAGGTGACATATCCGGTGCAGTACCATTTTTCGTATTCGAGCTTGGACATGGTTGCAGGGTCCTTGTATGCAAAGGCGTCCATCGGCGTGGTCAGGGCGCTCACCAGTACGCTCGTTATCTTACCCTCAAGACCCTTCTGCAACTGCACCTCTTCGAGCGCTCCAAAGATCCGGCTGTCCTCCGGCCCTCCGGTCTCGATAATTCCGGCGATTGTGATATCCCTGCGGTCAAGTGATACAATGTCCCCAATATTCAGATTAAGCTCTGCTGCCAGTGACGCCCCGACAACGATGCCTCCTGTCGTATCAGGCCATGTGCCGCTCAGATGCCACCAGGGCGAAACAGTCTTTATCCCCGCCTGAAACGTCCTGTTTTCGCCCGGAAGAGGGAGTTCCTTTTCATACCATCCCCCCACAAAAGCCACCGCTTTGGTCTTTCCGCCGGAGACCAAGGTGGCCTCTGTTTCGAGAAACGGCGCAACACCGATGATATTATGCCGCCAGAATATGGTCTTGGCCTTGATGATATCATCTGACCGGAGGTATCGCTTCTGGCCGGAGATGTCGGCAAGCCCCTCGATCCTGGGCTCAACAACAATATTTGCGCCGAAAGACCTCAGTTCCTTAGATACCTTGCCGCTGATCTCAAAGGACAGGGTGATGAGCGATGCAGTCAGGGCTGTGCCGACCGCAATCGAGACGATCATCAGCGCCATCGCCTTCTTCTGATTGATAAATGACCTGCTGATGATATTCAGGAGCATACGATATAAAGTGTAACCAATTTGGGGCAGAAAATACAGAATAATGCCGCATCAGACATTGCCGGGTGCAGCATGAAGAAATTCAGTATCCTTGATCGTATTCTTAACCTGTCGAGAGAGATTCAGAAGGGTTTTATTGTTCAGGTCTTTCGAGTTCTGATATTACAAAAGAGAGCCATTTTCTGACTTCTTCGATAAACCTGCCTGCCACACCATCAAATCTTTCTGATAGATAGACTATCCTCTCGCCTTTCAGTTCGAAACCGTAAATATTACGGAATACATGCCTGAACGAAAGATATTCATCCAGTTCTGCGGCAAGTTCCTCGGTGATTACAGCCGGTCGAATCTCTCTCAAGGGTATCGTCATCCTGTAAAGCAGCGCCTTATGCCACTTATCAGAATCTTCATATCCTCCGTTTATATCAGCAGCAATCCTCTTGAATATCCGTTCGCAGCAGTTATAGAAATCATGAAGAATGGAACCCATCGAACGTCTGAATATCAGAGATGTTTCTGAGCTTATCTTACGCATCTCAAGCCTGAGTTCTTCGAGATTCCGGATCTCTTTTTCGATCTCAGAAGCCAATTGCCGCAGATAATCCCTATCCACCTCTGATTCCCCCCTTAAGAACATCTGCCTTGAAATCCTCGGAAAGATCCTCGTAAGGCTTCAGGTCTATGTCATAAGAACTCTCCCTGATCAGCAGCGCATATGCCTTAAAGAAATCCTCGGTCTTCAGCCCCTTTATGACGATATCAATATCCGAATTACGCGTAAAACGGCCGGATGCGAGCGAACCCACCACAAACAGCTTTTCATATTCAAATCTCTTGCGCAGCAGCGCTTCAAGCCTCTGCACCTCCGCCTCTGCCTTTCTTCGCAAGGTCTCATGTCTCTGTTGCCGTTCCCTCAGTACAGTCAGGAGTGTCATGTCCATAAATTAGCATATGACCTGCAGGATGTCAAAAAGAAGATATCACAGATTGCAGGCAGGCATGGACATACTTTCCAGTTTACTGATGCAGGGTATGAGGGAGATTCGGCATATTATAATCACTCTTTTCTGCTTAACGATATCTGCTTTTTGACGCTTACTCCCCGCAAAGATACCCTGCACCGGTGAATCTCGCACAGGCAGCTTCCGGCAACTCGACCCGTTGTCCTGCGAAACAGCCCTCTGTTATAGTACACATGATGTTAGAAAAAATAAAAAATGGGTGGCTGAAGGTTTCTCATATTCTGGCAGTCATCAATTCATATATCCTGCTCAGCATAATCTTTTTCCTGGTGATAACCCCTATCGGTATAATTTACCGGATCTTTCATAAATCCATCCTCAGGAAACAGCCCGCTGAATCCTTCCGGATAAAGCGTTCGACTGAAACAGAACTGGAAAGACCCTTTTGATGATTATTCTGGGGCTTTCATGTTTCTATCATGACTCGGCTGCCTGCCTGCTTAGGGACGGCGAAATCATTGCAGCCTGTCAGGAAGAACGGTTCAGCCGGATCAAGCATGATTGGCAGTTTCCTTTTGAGAGTATTTCCTGGTGCCTCGATGAGGCAGCCATTTCAATAAATGACATAAGCCTTGTCAGCTTCTATGAAAAGCCGATCCTGAAATTTGAGAGGGTATTGGAACCCTTTCTCTCAGTGGCTCCCAAAGGGTACAGGGCATTCCTTGATACCATGCCTTCGTGGCTTAAACAGAAGCTCTGGCTTCCCCACATCCTGAAAAAAAGAAGCGGATTTACAGGCCATTATAGGGGACTTTTGGGAATATTTCAGAACCAGAAAGAAATACTGGCTTCTGCCCATCGTGATCATGCTCCTTCTGCTGGGCCTGCTGATAATCTTTACTGAGGGGACCGTAATATCGCCCTTTATCTATGTCCTCTTCTGATTATTCGGTCTGCTCATGTTTCCTCTCAATACCCTTGCCAATAATCTTAACCCTATCGCTGCAAAGCTGTGTCTGTTATTCATGCTATATCTGGCCGAGATAATATGGCAGAACTAATGATACGTATCTAAGAACGAACTCCGGCAGGCATTCTGATCCGGGCATGAACAGAATATGCAATAATGCCGGCAAGAGTTGCCATGCTCAGGTATAGTGAAAACATAAAAACCGGATCCCTGAAGGTAAATGTCACCCTGTGGCTTCCATAAGGAAC
The DNA here is from genome assembly GCA_964446125.1 of uncultured Nitrospiraceae bacterium. Classification (GTDB taxonomy): domain Bacteria; phylum Nitrospirota; class Thermodesulfovibrionia; order Thermodesulfovibrionales; family UBA6898; genus UBA6898. The sequence continues at coordinate 44,591 of CAYUNK010000001.1, forward strand.
CCTTACCCCCATAAAAAACCGGTCCACTTCTTCAATAGGGCTGTTCATGCCATCAACAGCAGCATGCCATCTCTCATCATACATCTGGCGCAGCACAAACAATCCAGGGGCAGTCGCTTGCGTCGTAAAGGTGAATTTTGAGCATGTAATTGCATCGAAGGAGACAGACTCCTGCATAGGCGGCCCCATCCCTGAAGATGTGAGGAAGAAAAGAGGCTGATTATTGAGTTCGTTAATAAGAGGACTGTCTTTCAATTTAATAAAATCAAATCTCTCCTGTCCGTTATACCACCACCCGGCAAAACGCTTTAGGTTCATAGAGTCGATGAAACCAGCAAACTGCTCAGGATACGCATTATACGTGCCCGCCATACCGAATCCTGAAATCAGGACAGGCCGGTTTCTGCTCTCGCTTATAGGCGGCCGGAGGTGGTCCTGGAGCGCTTCAGCATAAAAACCTGAATGCACCCGATTGTCCTCTCTGTATGATCGGGGGACGGAGCCCTGATCAATGACAGAATAAACAACAATATCCCCCTCCCTATGGGGCGGCATATCCACATTTACCCTGAGAGAGACAAGGGAAAACTCGGCAACAAGCAAAACTGAAATCAAGACGACCTGTATCGCTCTGCGGGATCGCAACGCAGAAATAATCACCCATGCAACGGCAATTGCCATCTGCGTCAGAAAGGCCCAACGATAGATCTCCAGATCGTAAGCGATAAAATAACAGAGCATCAATGCTGCAACAATAAGCACTGCCGTAATCCATAGCTGCCTCGGACTTGAACGGGAAAGTAAGTCATCGATATACCCTGCGGTAAATAGGACAAGAAATATGCTGGGATAAAACCACATAAGCCATTCATTACGCACCAGACGCATCAGGGGCAGGAAATTTGCAGCTGAACGGAGTACAGAGGCGCTCCCGCCATCATCGCTCATAAGGAACCACGCGCTGAGTGCGAAAACTACAGCAAGGGCATTCACCTGCAGCTTCCTTCTCAGTGCGCCGCTGAGGAGCGCCAGAATGCCAGGCAGACCGACATAAAGGGAGAAGAAGAATTTTACCGGGAGCAGGAAGCTCATGAAATTGTACATATTGATAATATTGAATGGGTCCTTTGAGGTCTCAGCAGAGAACGTCTTGATCCGCGGGCCAAGTTCCATCGCAGCATAGAGGGGGGCGAGCTTCGGCAATGCCAATAGCGCAGAGACACAATAAACAACGAGAAGAAATTTCAGGCCGAATATAACCCGCCTGCGAAAAAATGATTCAACGATCACATAAAGCCCGAAAAAATACAGGCCCATTACCGTTGTAGTAATGTGGCCCCCCAATATCGCTATGGTCACAAAAAATATGGTAAGCGGACTGAAAACAGCGCTCTTTCCTGCTGCCCGGTGGTACCCAAGAATAAAGAAAGGAAAGCACGCAGCATTATAGACAAGGACATGCCAGTGAGGCAATGCCATAATCTGGCCGCTGAACATAAAGGCGGCGGCGCCGATAACACCGGAAATCACGGAGTGACCGAATTCACGAATACAGAGGTAAATGCCGATACCTCCGAGAATAATCCACAGAAGAATTTCCCGCTGTATGAGCAACAGATTTGAACCGGTAAAAAGCCCCATGATGAGATGCGTTGGAAACATAAAAGAATTTGAATAGTGTTCTACAAAGGGATAGCCGAAATTCAGGAAAGGGTTCCAGAGCGGCAGGCTATGTTCGGCAAGGCAGTCAGTCTGGAAGTTCAGAAGCGGGGAGAATGCGGTCAGAATATCCTTGCCGCTAAATACGCGCTCACCTGTCCAGTAAGGGTAATAGACAGCTATATTCATGGCGCCTATCAGCAGGAAAGGCGATATAGCCCTTAACTTCGGCCCAAGCCACCTAATCGCTGCCAACCAACGCCCTCTTTACGCGCAAGGACAAGGATTTCACGGCGGTGAATGCAAGCCAGCCTAAATTCAGGACAATGGTAAACCCTACCCGTGAAAGTCCCCAGACAATTGCCGGACTGAGATACCAGCGCGTAGACAGACTTGTAACGAATGTGCTCTTCATTAAGAAAAAGCTGGAGATCCCTCTTGGCGAAAGCCAGAATCTGAGATTCGTCCAGAGCATGAGAGACCTAAGTTCATCTTCAGTTGTGTCATCAGGTATATAGGGCAGCGGCAGTTTTCTGAAAGGGCCGGTAAGAAGCGGACTCACCACATTAAAATTCTTCCATCCCCCGGAAACCGTAATCTTGTCTTTCACCATATTATAAAGAGCAGTCCCAGGGTACGGAATAGCGATATTTACCCTCATAACATCAAGAGGAAGGCTCAGGGCAAGAGCAACAGTCTTTTGTCTGTCCTGCGCAGTTTCCGAAGGAAATCCCAGGATAAAAGTACCTAAGGCAGCAAATCCATGTTCCTTTGCCAGTCTCACTGCCCTAACGTTGCTCTCGACCGATTCACCTTTCTGAATGATGCCGGTCATCCTCTCCGAACCCGTCTCAATGCCGAAACTGAGGGCGTTAAAACCTGCTGCTTTCAAAATCTCAAGCATTTCTTTAGTAACAGCATCGCCCCGCAACTGACACATAAAATGCGCCTTTTTCTGCAAATTCCGCTCAATGATGCCGCTGCAGAGTTCCATAGTCCACTTCTTATTGACCACAAAATTGTCATCAAAAAAGGTTATGTGATCAATACCGTATTTCTCTATAAGGAGAACGATCTCATTCAGGACATCCGCTACGGGTCGCGTACGGTACGTTGCCCCAGTGATGGCCCTTTGACTGCAAAAAATGCATTTATAGGGACAACCTCTCGAAGACATGACAGCCCCGAGGTCATAATGGGCGCTCAGAGAATCAAAACGGTGATAGGGAAAAGGCGGCAGTTCTTCAAGTTGCATCAGGGCGGGCTGAGGGTTTGCATAAACAGTGCCGGCTGCATCCTGCCAGGTCAGGCCCGGCAGATGTGAGACATCCTTTCCCCCGGCAAGTCCTCTGCAGAGTTCCGCAATAACAAGATCGGCTTCACCGGAAAAGACAAAATCAAATCCAGCCGCAAGCAATTCATCAGGCATTGCACTGGCATGAATGCCGCCAGCAATGACCACAGCATCGGGAACAACGGTCTTTATCATGAGACAAAGGTCTTTTGCTCTTGCGACCTGGAGCGTCAGACAGGTAATACCAAAAAGAGGTCGTCCTTCTTCCAGTTGCACGCAGCCCAGAAGTATATCAGCGCTGACCGGCGTAATGCCGTCGTCAATGATGGAAACCGGTAATTTTTCTCTCTCAAGAATGCTGACCAGGGAAGCAACGCCGAAGGGAAGGGTATGCAGCACCATATCCTTCAAATGCCCCTGAGATACTGCAGGATCAGCAGAAGGAATGATAAATATCATAACTGTTTAAGGCAGCAAATATGGAATTAAGCCGCTCGCGATGTACGCTTATACGCATAGGCAAATATTTAGGCCCTTTCTTCCTGATACTTTATTCGAGAGCACGGGCTTTCGGTGTGTACAATAACAGATTATGAACAATCACTTAATCCATGCTATATGATCTGTCAAATCCAGGACGAATTTTCCCATCACATTCGGTGGTGACTGGGGAAAGGCAATTAGCATTCCACGTTCATTGAGTCTGTCAGCGATATGTCTTAACAGATCAAAGTTTCTGGAGACAATCAACGGCGAGAATCGGGAAGGCCCATTTTGGATCATATACAGCATATCATCGACCAGCGCTTCGGGTGCGTCAAAACAGAGTATTGGCCGGCTGCCGGCGTAATACTCTGTAATCGGCATAATCTGGGGATAACCGGGCACATACGCAGGGTCCCAGAAAAGCTGAAATCCGTCAATACTGAAGATGACCGGATCATATGCAGGCCGTATCTTCGCGAGTTCTTCGGCGAGCAGTACCTCCTCCCGCAATGAGCGATAACGCATCAGATCCATTCTCTGACCGGTCCGTATCGTTGCCTCATACTGTGCGTCGGTTTTTTCATCCGGAATGTAATAAACCGGCTGCCTTTCGTTAAGAGTAAACCGGTACCAGAAGACAATAAGAAACACTGCTGCTACAAAAAGATAAAGAGGTCCTGTGATTTTTCTGAATTTTTGCAGACCTGTATTCTCGGATCCCTGAACAATATGAATGCTTTTTCCGAACTCCTTTAGAAACGAATAGGCAACTGCGCCGCTCAAAAGCGCCACAAACGGAATCATCTGGCGCGACTCATATGGCATCCGGGCAGCATGGGGAAGTATGAGAACAAAAGAAAGCCCACTTAAAAAAAGCAGTGCCAACAGCATGACCGACGGCATCTCCCTGTCCATTTTATCCCTGACCAAGAAGTAATAAATAACGTAAAGGACGGAAAGACCGATTATAAATACAGCCGGGTTGTACAGATTATTAAAGAGGATAACTATGGTATCAGCGATGACCGTCATCCTGCCCTGACCGAGGTTGTAGTTGGGGTCTGCAGCATTCTTCAGAAGAAACGCATCCTTGATATCTATAACCGCATCATTCAATCCAAGGTACCAGACGTTCTGTATAAACTGAAGGCCATGCGCAGAAACAGGGGCGAGACTGAATAACAGGTATCTCTTGAGGCGGAAACCCTGATTATCTATAAGGTCCCAGCCAACGAGCCATACATACATAAAGAATACTGAATCAAATGACGACATAGACAGCATAAACTCAGTGGCCCATGCCGTGATCAACCATATTTTCTTGTGGTCATCAGAGCCGGCCCGGGTTGACATGACGACCGCGAGCATAAAACCGAACCTCAGAAGGTCGTCAAGAGGCTGATTGGCCAGGGCATCTGCATATCCCAGAAACGTTGGCGTCAACCCATAGAAGAAGACCGCAAAGAAAGCTATCCCCGGCTTCGTGATCCTGGAAAATACCATATACATGAAGATCAGTGCGCCGACAGAAAACAATATGGAGAGCATCCTGACAGCAAACAGACTGTCAATGCCTAATCTGAATAAAACGGCATATGGCACAAGATAGCCGGCAGGGTAATGGGTATACAGGAGCCGGGGCCCCACCCTTGGAGAGCTGCCGGGGCAGGTCCCATGGGCATGCTGCCTCAGCTGGGGATCATCGAATATACTGCAGACCTGAGCGTATCCCTGGGGGGCAAAAAGAAAATAGTTTTTGAACCATCCCCCCTCTTCCCACTGTTTGAGCGAGAGCATCGTCTGCGCATCGCCGAATCCCCAGTCTGACCACCGGTATTTGTCAGATGCCCTTACGGAGAGAAATAACGTGACACAGAATAGAAATATCAGAAGAGCCAGGCTCCATGAATTCATCTTCCGGAGCCTGGCCACAATATCCCCGGGCTTAATTTTGATATCCAGCTTCATCTATATAAAATTGCAGTGCATCGGCTGCATTCCCTGAGGTGTTTCAAGGGACATCCTGCCATGCTTAAGCTCCCACAAGAATTCATTAACCTTGTGCTGAAGGCAGAGCGATCCGCACATTGTCCGGGCATTAAACTTCTCTGAAGCAATGAGATGAATAACCTCCCAGTAGCGTTCTCCTTTCCAGAGTTCTTTAAATGATGTATCAGCAATATTGCCGATATGATATTTTTTGTACTTTTCGTTAAAGAGCATGCCGCAGGGAGCAACAAGTCCTGAGCCGGAAAACTGCATGATAAAGGGTGGCCCGAAACACTGGGTATAGCAGCGTTTGCCGCCGCTCAGGATCTTTGACCATTTGGCTCGGACAAGGTAATCCTCCTCAGAGTATGCCTCTGCCTCCTTCAGAAGATCCACAAGGTCATTATACTTTTCGTAATCAACCCCAAGGCTTGAGTTTTCGTCATCGCTGCAATGCTTAATCACCAGATAGTCAACGCCGAGTTCTCTGCCGAGCTTTGCAAGAGGAAGGAGCTGGTCTGCAAACTCAGGCAGAAGCACCATCTGGAGCCCGATCGTCACATCCAGGTTGCGCGCCTTTTTGATCGCAACGGCATCCCTGATGGTGGCCAGCGCCTTGTGATAGGCGGCTTCAGGGCAGCCATGTATCTCCGAATACCGCCGAGGGACAGCAGCAGAGATATTGAACCGGAGATAGGTCAAGGCCGGGAGAATATCACCCAGGCGTTCGTCCTTCAGCAGAAAACCGTTCGTTCCAAGAGCCATGTCAAGGCCGTTCTGTTTTCCACGGAGGATTGCATCGTACAGATGGGGTGAGCATGTGCTCTCCCCGTCGCTCACAAAACTGACCGCCTTGACGCCTATCTCTGCCGCATCATCGAGAAACCTGAAGATAACGTCCTTCGTCATTCTCTTTTCGTCGTTGGCCTGAAGCTGGCCATAGCAGTACGTGCATTTATAGCCACAGGCGCGGGTGAGTGAGCAGTCTATGGTTATGGGGGCTATGCGTTCGCCGCGCAACCACGCCTCGACACGCTCCTTATGCCGGTTAAGTTTATGGCCGTCAAGAATCAGTTTTTCATCTCTAACAGCAGCTATGTCCATATTTTTCATTGATTTATTTTAACATTGTGGGCAGTATGCCGTCATGTATATTGTCTGAACTTGGCGCACCAGGGAAAATCAGCTCTTATTTATATCCAGTTCTTTCCGTCGGCGCAGCGTAACTGAATCAGGCGACAGGGGCGGCAGACTGAGGTTTCGGCCATAGACCTCCCTGAGCAGGCTGATATATGAGCGGCTAACCTTCAGCAGTGATTTAAATGTCGTTGCCTTGGACTGCCCACTGTCTCTCTGCAGCAGCGCACACGGAACCTCGGCATAAAGATATCCGGCAAGAATGGTCTTCACAAGCAGCTCGGTCTGATAAAAAAAGCCGCCTGCATTGAGAGTAATCCCGGAGAATATGCCCCGACGGTACATGACGGTGCCGTTCATGTAATTAAGGGAAAGCCCAAAGGACATTTTGATAATCTCCCGGTAGATAATGGAGAGTATTCTGCGTCGAAAAGTACGTACAGACCGGTTATAGATAAAAGGGACCACGATATCCACCTGCTCCATAAGCGGAAGATATCTGAGTATCTCTGCCGCGTCATTCTCTCCGTCGCCCGGCATCATGGTAACCACGTCGCCTCCGGCCTTCTGCACCCCATCCCAGAAGGAGGCGCCTATACCCTGAGGCCTTTCGTGATGAATAACGCTTATAAAAGGATGTCTCGAGGACAACTCCGCAGCAATCCTTCCCGTTGCATCGCTGCTGCCGTCATTAATGACAAGGATTTCGCCTTTTATGCCGAGACTATTAAAACCTTCGATAACATTGCTTACAGCCCGCGCAATATTCCTCTCCTCATTCAGAGAAGGCATGATAACGCTTATCTGATAGCCCGTCACAGAAGCTCTTTCACGGCGCAAATAATGGCTGCGGCGTCCGGATAGTATGCCTTTTCAAGCTGATGGCTTGCAGGGGTCGGCGCAAAAGGAAGACATACCCTTCGCACCGGAGCCTTGAGTGAGGCATAGGCCTTTTCAGCGACAATAGCGGCAATTTCGGCTGAAACGCCGCAGGGCCCCCAGCCGGTATCTGCGGCGATGATACGTCCGGTCTTGTTGACAGACTCAATAACAAGGTCCTCGTCAATCGGCTGCACTGAACGCAGATCAAGGACCTCCAGGGCTATTCCCTCTTTTTCGAGCTCCTCAGCCGCGAGCAGGGCTTCATACACCATGTATGAGGTTGCAACGACCGTCGCGTCCGTCCCTTCGCGGCGAATCAGGCCCTTGCCGGCATGTATGATATACGGCTCCTCAGGAACCCCGCTTTTCATTTCATACAGCCACCGATGTTCAATAATAATTGCAGGACAGTTGCCGGCAATACTTCCCATAAGCAGTCCTTTTGCATCATACGCAGAGGCGGGCATAAGGACTTTCAGGCCGGGGATATGCGCAAACAGCGCCTGCAGGCTCTGGGAATGCTGCGCTGCAGAGCCCCAGCCCCTGCCTATAATGGCCCGTATGGTGAGCGGCACCTTTACGCTTCCGCCTGTCATATAACTCCATTTGGCGGCATGGTTTATGAGCTGGTCCATGCACATCGGCAGAAAGTCCACCCGCATATGAATAAAGACAGGTCTCAGTCCTGCAATAGCAGCCCCTATTGCTACTCCTGTCATGCCGTTTTCTGCAATCGGACTATCCAGCACCTTATCAGGCCCAAACCTGTTTTTTAACCCAACGGTAGTGCCGAATACGCCTCCAGGATCATCAATGCCCTCGCCGATCAGAAAAACGCGGGGATCGGTCTCAAGCGCCTGACGCAAGGCCTCATGCAGGGCATCCCGGTAGGATAATTCACGCAGTTCACTTCCGGCGTGGCCAAAACTGACCCTCCTGCGCGAGTCATCAGCCTGTATCTTTGTCCAGGGCATGCTTAATAGCTCTCCTCAGTATACATAGTCATAAAGTTCACCCGCATCAGGCTCAGATCCGGCCTTGCCGAAGGCAATGGCCTCATCTACTTCCTGCCCGATACGGCTGTTAATCGCAGCCAATTCATCCATGGTCAGGATATTCTCATCCATGACATATCGCGCAAAAATGTCCAGAGGACATTTCTTAAGCCATGCCGCGTGTTCATCAGCAGGACGACACCCGATTTCTATATCAGAAAGAGGCCCCACATGTCCTTTCCAGCGGTATGTGCGATATTCAAGGAGTGTCGGGCCGGCCCCTGAGCGTGCACGAGCCGCTGCCTCCTTAAAGGTTCTGTAAACTGCCATAACATCGTTGCCGTCAGCAATGACACCTGGAATTCCATATCCCCTGGCCTTATCCGCAATTGCCGACTCTTCAGGCTGTCTCGCACACAAAGGAGAGTTTGTAGCGTAAAAATTGTTTTCGCAGACAAAGACAACCGGCAGTTTTTTTAATGAGGCGTAGTTAAGGCTCTCATGAAAAGCGCCTTCCTCGGATGCTCCATCACCAAAAAAAGCGACCGACACAAGCCCGTTCTTTACCATACGGCTGGCCAGCGCAGCGCCCACTGCAAGGGGGATGCAGCCGCCAACAATAGCGGTGGTCCCGGGGATTCCATGCGATACGTCAACCAGATGCATGGAGCCGCCCCGCCCCTTGGCGCAACCAGTTGTCTTTCCATACAGTTCCGCAGCAATGGGCTTAAGATCCATGCCTTTGGCAATGCAATGGCCGTGTGAACGGTGAGTGCTGAAGATGTAATCCTGCTCCCTGAGGTGAATGCATACGCCTGCGGATATGGCCTCCTGGCCTATGCAGAGATGTATCGGGCATTTGATAAGCTGCTCCGGATAGAGAACAGCAGTTCTGTCCTCAAAAAGCCTGATTCTGAGCATCACCTCATAGAGCTTCCTCAGGTCTTCCACCGGTATATCAGTATGCGGTCTCATATGAAATTCACATGGGCTTTGGGATGTGTCAGTTCCCAAAGGTAAAGGTTAATCTCATCCATCCTGCAGTTCATCCTGCATCCCTCAGGATCAAGCTCTGAGGCAACCATGGCAAGGTTCTCCCTGCGGCGGCTGCCCGTCCATATCTGCCGGAAGGTCTGCCCGTGAATATTACCATATCTGAAGCTGTCGTCACCAAGATAGGCGCTGCAGCCCCATACATTGCCTCCGGAGTCAATGTACGACCAGAACGGAAGCGCAAGACAGCGCTCATATCCCCGCTCTGTCCTTTTCATCTTCTGCATCGTCTTTTCCCTGAAAATAACGCTGAACATCCGGTCATTATAGGGCGCCAGCCTCTCTTTAAGGTAATGGAAAGAAGCATAGTCAAGCTCACTGTACGTCTGAGTAATACTCTTATGATGCTGCGAATACGGCTTGATCACCGCATAGCGCAATCCGATATCTTTTGCCCTTGCGACAAGGGTCTCTGCAGTATCTGCATTCTCCGGGATCAGAACCATCTGAACTCCCAGCGTGCAGCCGGTCCCCTGCTCCTTCTGAAGACGGACAGCATCGGCAAGATTACGAAACACCCGATCGAAATCATCCGGGCCGGCTCTATGCACCCTTGCGTATGCCTCGGGAGTTCCTGCATTCAGACTGATCTTGATCCACGAGGCGCTCCCGAGTATCTTCCCGGCAACAGAGGAGTTCAGCAGAACGCCGTTTGTGGTTATGCCGACATCTATGCCCGATTTCCTGGCATGAACGATGATGTCAACCATATCCTTATGCAGAAAAGGCTCGCCCTCCCCTCCGTACATGACACTCCTGACACCCAGGCTCCCCATCTCGGTCAACCGCTCTTTCAGAATGGCAGAATCAAGGAAACGCGGTTTATACTCCATGAAATCGAGCGCGCAGAAGGTGCAACGGTGATTGCATGCGCCTGATGGCGAGATCTCAATATAAAGCGGGAAAATCTCTTCGCCCGCGAGCCATTGTGAGACTGTTTTGGGGTGGAAGATCAGTTTGTGGCTGTCAATTCTGAATTCATCCATTATCAATTCCCATCAGCGTATCCAGAATACAGTGGCATATCGAGTGGTGCAGCACCTCTACCGGGCCGTATTCCTTTGCCGGCACGTAAAAATTATAGTCTCCCATTGAGGAGAGTGGATTGTCATCATCAAAACCTGAAAGTGTTATTACTGCGCAGCCCTTTTCCCGGGCAGCCCTTACACCCAGGAGTATATTTTCGGACCGGCCGGAACTGCTGATCGCAACCAGAATATCGCCCTTATCTGCGAACATCTCCACCGGCTTTTCAAACACATGCCTGTACCCGTAATCATTTCCTATGCAGGTCAAAAGGGAGCTGTCATTGAAGGCGACCGCCCGTATGCCGCCATTCTTCCAGAAGTCCACCGACATATGGCTGGCAATCGCAGCGCTTCCGCCATTGCCGATAAACATTATTTTGTTCTTCGCATCAGTCTTTGATCTGATAAGAGTTATGGCAGCCTCAATCCCTTCAGAGAAGCCGAGCAGACTCCCATGACCGTCTGTCACCCTGATGGTCTTTATGCAGCGAATAAATTTGTCATAATACTCCTCGGCTATTGAACTCATCCGCCTCTTCTCCTTACTTTAAGATCGCGTCGATAAAGGCGATCAATTCGTATTTTTCAACAGATTTCTTGTTGCCCACGATCTGAACAGCCAGCGCACCCACCGCATTTCCTATAAAGGATACCATATCGAGCGGAAGACCCTGCGCAAAACAGGGTGCGGTAAACGCGAAAAATGCGTCACCGGCCCCGATGGTATCGACCACCTTTGAAGAAAAAATAGGGGTCCAGTTAATCTCATCGTTTCTATCAATGCCTATGGATCCCTTCTTGCCAAGGGTCACAATGAGATTTTCGGCCTTTATCTCCTGTTTTATTCTGCGGGCCACACCCTCTATCGAAGCGGTCTTTTCCTGGGCAGCAAGTCTGATCTCGGGTTCATCCAGGCAGACGAAGAAAGGCTGCCGGTATTTCGTGATCATATTATACCCGGCGTTTGCAGCGTTAGTCTGCGTATTTACCGCGTATCTTTTCGAAAATCCCGCAATTTCTTCTATGATCTTTCTGGTAATGAAGCCATGGCCGAAGTCCGAGACGAGAACGAGATCATATTCATCCACAACCGATTTCAGATACCTGATGATGGGCAGTTCAGTCTCTTCCCCGATATATTCGTCGTTGAGATAATTGACTTCAAACATCTTCTGGTTGAGGTATTGGTCCACGTATCTTTTCTTTACGATGGTCGGCCCGTCCTCACGGAAAAAGAACTTGGCATGCACGTTCGGCTTCAGGTTCTGGCGTATCGCATCAGCCCGCGAGTCAGTCTTCCCCAGCAGGGTGACGAGGTGAACCTGACTGCAGATTCCGGCCATATGGTTGGCAATAGCAAAGGCGCCCCCGTAAAAGATCTCATGCGTGAGGTACTTGCTGACAACGAGGAGAGATTTGGCAGACTTCCCCATGGAGGCAGTATAGTGGTATTCATCGACTATGCCATCGCCGATCAGTAGGACCTTCATATTCTTCAGCTGATTGATACTCTCGACGATTTCATTAAAGCTGTATTTCTCCCTGAAATTCCTGAGAAAGCTCTTCGTCTCTTCCGGATAAATATCCAGGAAACTGTTGATCAACTGGGAAGAACTTACAGAAAAACCGCCGGTCTCGTATATCCTGCTTCTTCCTATATATAGTTCCTTCTCCTCGGCGAATATCTTTTCGTGCACCTTGCGGTCCCGTTCTTTATATGCCTGTCCCTTTGCCAGAATATCGGGCTTGATGATTTTTACGGATTCGAAGGGGATTTCGTCATCCACTGAGCAGGCATAATCAACATACTCGAGGGCAGCCACATTTTCGATCCTCAGGGCTTCAGGGAAGATCGGCCGACCAGGACCCCTGCGCACGTCCTTGTCCTTTATGACCGTAACAACAAGGATGTCGCCCTGCATCTTTGCCTGGTCAAGGTGATTTATGATGCCGGGATGGATCAGGTCGAAGACTCCATGGCTCTGAACAACAACCTTCCCTTCCTGTTTCAGCCTCTCTATGACACCTGCAAGTTCATGCAGCTGGAGTATCTTATCCTTACCTGTTTTTTTCATTGCCGCCTTTAAAGTGAGAATTCAGCAACTGTGTTGATGAAAAGACTATCTCATGCGTGAACCGGATCTCGGCCCCAATCTCCCTGACGACTTCATATTCCCGCTGTATCTTGCCGGTCTTGTCTTCAAGCCGCTCGAACTCCTGTCCCTTGACATAATAATCAGGCCTCAACAACCGCAGAGTCTCTTCCGCAGTAGGCCATTTATTTACCGCCACGAAATCCACACACTCAAGCGCGGCAATCGATTCAGCCCTCAGTTGCTGATTGAATACCGGCCTGCCGGGTCCTTTGTCAACATACTCATCAGGTGTGATGGTAACCACAAGCACATCGCCCATCCTTTTTGCGGCCTGAAAATACTTGATGTGCCCGGGATGCATGAGATCGAAGCAGCCGTGGCAATGGACAATCTTCCTGCCTTCTGACTTTAATTCCGCAATCCTTACGGCAAGCTCGGAAAGATCCGTTATCTTCATTTTATTATAATAACGTTCATTATTTTCTTCTTTCAAGGCTATTGATGGCGGTCCAGAGGGCCGGGATGGTTTCAGCATGCTGCCCGCGCACGTAGAAACTTTCACCGCCATCGGCAACAGTCCTGACCAGCATCGTCTTCCAGGGTCTGAAGTAATATGCAGGATCATGCCTTTGCGGCTCACTGCTGCAGTCATCAGGCAGCGGAAAGAGATCACAGACAAGTGTTGTGAAATGTCTGATTTCCTGCGCTTTCTGAAACGCAACATTTCTGGCCATGCTAAGGGCCTTCAGATATACCTCGGGCGCCATCACCGCGCTGCCGAAGTTCATGACAACGCCTCCATCGAGGGCTTCAGTGACGGCTGCGAACTTCAGAAAATCGTTATATGAGGCGCCTCCTGCAGCAGCGCCGTCAAAGTTCGGATGTTCATGAATAATGTCATAACCGATGCCGACATGCACGGTGGCCGGCACATTCAGCCTGTAGCAGGCTGCCAAAAGACTTATATCCTTATACGGGAAATCACCTGCATATATTGCCTTCCCTACCGACTCACCCATTCCGGCAGGTCCTGATCTGTATGCGGCGTTGACAATATCATTGATCCTTCCGGTCTCTTTCCAGAGACCGAACTTTCCCTCTTTAATATAGTCAGCCACGCTTTCGGTCGTTGCTCCGATAAGCGCAAACTCAAAATCATGGATCATGACCGCTCCGTTCATCGCAATGCAGGATACATAGCCCTTTTCAAGCAGGTCGACGATATACCGCTGCACCCCGGATCTGACAACATGCCCGCCAATCATCAAGATTACTGCACTGCCTTTTGTCTTCGCTGCAACTATCCTCGATGCGACCATTGCAAGAGAATCGTGAACGTGAACAGTCCTTTCGAGCGGCTTGATTACACTTAATTCCAGGTCATGCACCCGCTCGCCAAGAGGTCTGATCTTCAGCCGGGATCTGTCGAATTTCCTGTGTGACTCACTCATTGCAGGGACAAAAACTCATTAATGTATGGGGCCGCCAATTATCACCCTTGCCATTTCAAAATCAGCCTGTGCGCGCCTTACATCACCCATTGCAAGAAAAACATTTCCCCTGCTCCGATACGTCTTGGCCATGTTCACCGGTGTAAAGTCGGAATTCTCCCACGCCATCGCATCAGTAGCATTGGGGAAGAAGCTTATCGTCTTGTTGAGATCCATCAATGCAAGTTCCAGTTGGCCGCTCTTTAAATAGGCGCTGCCCCTGTTATTATAGCCTATAGCCTTGCCGGTCTTCTCCACGATATCACCCCAGAAGGCGATCTCATCGGTCCAGAGGAAATTTCTCTTATAGGTTGCCGCAGACAAAGGCAGGGCAACGGCTAAAATACAGATAGCGGTCTTGATAAGCGCCTTATCGCCGGCAAAAAACCTGCGAAGGATATGTATGGAGACCACACTGAAAACCGCGAAAATACCGGCGCTCGGCAGATAGACCCTGTGCTCGAAGATTATATCCTTGATAGGGATGAGAGAGGATTCTACGGAAAGCGTCACAAAAAACCAGATAATGCCGAGTGTTACAATCCGGTAGACCGGTGCGTCTTCTGCCCTGACCCTGGAGGCTTTTCGCCAGCAATATGCCCCGCATACGACAAGAGAAATCAGCAGACCAAGGGAAGCAATAACCTCGCTGTCAAATAACGAGTTCGACGCTCTCAGGTCATATACAGCCTGCTGGTTTACCGGCAAGATAAGCAGCCGGAGATAAATTACGATAACCCTGAACTGCGTAATAAAATATTCAAACGTTGATCGCTGCTGGAGGTCGTATATCTTTTCCCGCCTGGTCACTTCATCAACGCCCTGGCCATAGTCCATCAGGCCATATTCAGGCCCGAAAAGCGACATGGGAATAATGACAAGCGTGGCAAAGAAGGGTATGAGATATACAAAACGCCTGCCTGACAGTACTGACCCTTTAAACAGAAAGTATTCCAGCGCTGCGATAATGAAAGGTATGGTAAAGGCGATTTCCTTCGTCTTCATGGCCAGCATACAGCTGATAATGGCAAGCGCATACAGAATATATGCTACAGAAGCCCCCTTCATTCTCTCGATTCTCCATCGGGCACTCATATAGGAGACGACAGACATCAGGTAAAAAAAGGAGGTGAGTGAGGTAAACCGCTGGGTAACATAAGACACAGCCTGCGTTTCAACCGGATGGACCAAAAAGATCAGGCCGGCAGAAAAGGCTGCCAGGTCATCCCACCGGGTCAGCGCTTCATCGCCGCGCCTGAAAATCCCAAGCAGAAGCCGGACAAAAAAGAATACCAGGAAGGCGTTTAAAATATGTATGACAATATTGACCAGATGATAACCATAGGGATCAAACCCATCAATCGCATAGTTTAGTCCGAAGCTCAGATACCCTATGTGCCGCGGGTCTGTCATATGTGTGAAAAAAGACATGTTCTGAATTGCCGGATTCTCTACAATATACTCGAAATCATCGAATATGAAGACGCCGTCCACCAGCACGTTTGAATAGAGCAGAAGACCAATAGCAACAAATAGAGGGAACGCAGCAAGCACAGTTCTTTGGTTTAATAACAGCCTCTCAATCAACAGCGCACTCCAGTTCATGCAGATAGATATTTCCTTTGTTACTCCCAAAAGGATATGCCAAATATATCATACCAGTAACAATACCATAAGAGGAAGATGATTGCTAAACCCGGCAGATATCAACCATTCTGAAAATATCGCGTGGGAATAAGCGAGAGGCCCTCTTGCTAATCAGATCGATTATCTTCCGCCTGCACGGCATGTCTATTATCCGCTTTTAGTCTCCTGCTAATAATATTATATATCAGTCCTGTGGTGGTATTGAAGCTGGATTCTCTCCAGAACGCCTCGTTGGCTTACTTCTTCCCCTGTCTGAGGAGTTCCATACTTTCGCAGGAAGGTTCGAAGCCCATTTCACATGCCTTTTTGAAGTCGGCCAATGCCTGCGCCTTCTTTTCCGACCTGGCATAAGCTATCCCCCTGTTGTGATATGCCAGGGGTCTGTCAGGCTCTCTGCTTATAACGAGATCAAAATCGGCAATTGCTTCTTTATACCTCCCTGACATGGTGTATGCATTGCCTCGGTCGTTAAGCGCATCAGTATCCTCAGGAAACCAGTTTATAATAGTATTATATTCCTCAATGGCATGATTAAAGGCTTTCCTCTTAAAAAAAATGTCCGCCCGCCTTCTCGTCTCATCAAGCCTTATCAATGGCATGCTGACCATTCTCCTGGCTGTCTCCCTATCAGCCCTGGCCTTATCGTTCTGCCCAAGTTCAGTGTATAGAGTTGCCCTGTTCATATATGTCTTTGCCATGTTGCTTGGGGTATAGTCTGATGACTCCCATGTCTCCTTCTTGCCTATATATCCTTCAAAAAAGCCTATTGCCCTGTTAAGATCTTCGATGGCAAGGTCAAGCCTGCCGAGCCGCGCATTCGCATTTCCCCGATTATGATAGCCTATTGCCTTATTCGGTATTTTTTTCACAACATCATTCCAAAGGTTAAACTCCGAAAGCCATATGTCATTTCTTGAATAAGAAATCATACTGAGCACAGCAGACAAAAACAACACTATCGCAGCCATCCATTTCAGTGAATGCCTGCCGTCGGAATCAAAACGATAGATAAGCAGCATCAGCAGGGAAAGAAAAACAAATATTATGCCGACCCCTGGAAGATACATCCTATGCTCAAACATGAGATCTTTTATCGGGAGGAATGAAGACTCAACAAATGCAGATATATAAAACCAGCCTATTCCGAGAGCAAG
Organism: uncultured Nitrospiraceae bacterium; assembly: GCA_964446125.1. Lineage (GTDB taxonomy): Bacteria > Nitrospirota > Thermodesulfovibrionia > Thermodesulfovibrionales > UBA6898 > UBA6898. The sequence goes on from CAYUNK010000001.1 coordinate 61,501, forward strand.
GAACCGCAGCAGGAATCCGGCAGCAGAGGATGATGTGCGTGATCTGAGCCAGGATAACAATGCCATTCCGACGGCAAATAAATGGAAAACAAGAGAGGCAGCTACCCTCAGGTCAAGCAGGCTCCTTGACGGCGTAACATCATGAACAGCAGACTGATTATAAGGAAACACCATCAGGCGGAGATATGATATGAGCACCCTCGTCTGAGTTGCAAAATATTCTAATGAAGGGCGTTCCGTAAGGTCATATATTTTCCCCCTTCGTGTTATTTCGGTAATCCCTGTGCCACTGCTCCCAAACCCCCATTCCGGCCCAAAAACAGATAAGGGGATAATTGCCAGGGTTGCCAGGAAAGGCGCAGTAATATAAAGCGACTTTCTGAAGCCGCTCCTGCCCGTGAAGAAAAGCAGTTCCAGCATGACAAGCATAAAAGGTATCGTAAAAGATATTTCTTTGACTTTCATGCCGGCCGCAGTAGCGATAAGAGCCAGTCCATAAAGAATCCCTGCCCTCTTATTAAAGGATTTGCCCTCCATCAGCCTTCTTGCCCCAAGATAACAAACGATTGAGGCAATATAAAAAAAGGCAGCCAGGGAAGTAAACCTCTGCGTAACATATGAGACAGCCTGGGTCTGAATAGGGTGAACAATAAATAATAGTCCGGCCAGGGCCGGCATAAATAAGAGTATGCCCCCGCTATCTTCATCCTCTGAAAGGCCGCAGAGCTTAAGAAGCAGCCGCGCAAGAATAAAAACAAGCATGCCGTTGACAATATGGATAACAACATTGACAAGATGATAGCCAAGAGGATTCTTGCCATCCGCAAGATAGTTAAGGCTGAAACTAAAATACCCCAACTGCCTCGGGTCGCTGATATTGCTCAAAAGAGAAGAAATATCCTCTATGAATGGATTCCCAACAACATACACAAAGTCATCAAAAACAAAACCTGCCTGCAGTATTACCCGTGAGTAAATGACCAGAGCGACAGCGGCATAAACAACAAAAAGGACAGCCATTTTGTAATTATGGAGTCTTCTGAAAGATATCATCATGTTCATATGAGAAGCCCGAAACATTATATCCGGACAAACTTCAGTTTTCTCAAGGCAATGCCTACCATCTTCACCAGCATAAAGCCATGATGAAATCTTCGTATCTGTGTTGAGCCATACCGCCTTGCATGATAACGGACCGGTATTTCAATAATTCTCAGGTTCGCCTTGACCGCCCCGAAGATGAGATCAAAATCTCCAAAGGGATCATTATTGCCGAAATATGACCTCCACTGCATCATTAGCGCGTAATTATGCCGGGCAAATGCCTTGGCGCCGCAGAGGGTGTCCTTGATACGCTGCCCAAGAAGATACGAAAAAGCCATGCCGAAGAATTTATTGCCGAGCAGATTCAAAAACCTCATGGACTCATCCTGGCGCTGGTATACAAGACGGCAGCCCATGACGAGTTCACCCCTTCCTGTGGCTACAGCCTCGAAAAACTTCGGCAGGTCTTCAGGGCTGACGGAAAGATCAGCGTCAAGAATCATACATATATCGCCGGAGGCATTGGACAGCCCCCTCCGGACCGCGTCTGCTTTGCCTTCGCCTTCCTGAGTCAGAACTGAGATGGCGCGCGATGCGAACTCACGTTTGACACGGATTATTTCATCAAGTGTGCCGTCTTCTGAATGCCCCTCAACAAAGATAATCTCCGTATGACTGCCCATATCAGGCAGGCGCCGCACCAACTCTTCAATAGTGCCTTTCTCGTTCCGGGCAGGCACAATCACAGAGCAGGAAAAATCCTCCGCAGAAACACCGGAAAATATGGGCCTTGCAACAACAGCATGAACAAGCGCCATCCTCCAGAAAAACGGAAAATTCGAAATATACCGGTTAACAATACCGGAGATCAGTGGAATATTTATCGGGATAAGGATGCTCTGCTTCTTTTTGAGCGCCTCAAACCCGGCCAATTCCAGAAGGTTCCCGATATCGCTGACAGAGAGCCAGTTAAGATACGGCTCCTTCATCTTGAGTCGCAGCCGCTCTGCCAGCTTCAGTACAGGTTCCCAGAGGTAGTTATAATAGACAATAACGATCCTGGTCTGCGGCCTGACATAACGCCTCATCTTCATAAAGAGCTTCTGGACATCCTTAAGATAGCCGATGGTATTGGATAGCAGGATATAGTCAAACGGCTCATCCGGCAGCTCCAGTTTCTCGATATCACCCTCGACAAAATGCAGGTTTGGATATCTGCTGCGGGCCCGGGCAACAAGGTCAGGATTTATATCCACGCCAATACCATAGGACGGCCTCAGCAGATGCAGAAAGTCACCATCGCCGCAGCCAAGATCGAGTATGCGTCGGTCTTGGGGTATGAGATGCCTGAGCAGATTGCCCAATTGACCGTAATAGTATGCATTCTTATGACGGAAGTATTCAATGTCTGCTGCTGCGGGATATTTAATCGCTGTCTTGTCTGCCTGAGGGTCTGGAACTCTGCACTTATCCTGTATACTCCCGGATTTCATCTGAGCTCTCCCTTATGGGGACTGTACCGTTCTGTAAGTGGCTTCAGATACTGATACTCCAGAGCCTTAAACGTTGACATCGGATACATAAGCCCTGAAACGAGCGTAATAATCAGGAGATAGGCGTACACCGTCTTGTTTCTGATTCTGCCTTTTTCAAGCAGCCTTGAAACAGCAAAGGCAATAATGACAAAGGCAAAAGGGATCACCGACAGTGAATTATAGACCCATATGCCCCTGCTCGTAAGCAGAAGCGGCAGATAAGAGACAATAAACAAGGCCATGATATACCCGGTCTCGAACCGTTTCTCCCTTATACAGTCCCTCATAAGCATCCATAGTGACGGCAGGGTCAAACCCCAGACAAGAAAGTTGCCCATGGCGATATTCAGATATGGCTTCCCGCTGCTGAAGACAAAGTCATTCCAGGCCACCGGCATCAGAAACCACCAATATGCTCCCCTCTCAAGAAACGTCTCAGCATAATCTGCAGCAGTATGGGCATAATTCGCCTGTAACTGTGAAACCTGGAACATCGCAAACTCGTAGAGTGTATGCCCTCTGCCCAGCCAGGGAAGGTGAGTCAGAATGTAAATAAAGACAGGGATTGCAATATATGCAGTCAGCGCCGTCAGCAGACGCACAGACAGACGGCGTTCTCCGGTATAGTCCCTTATGATCAGCGGAGCTGCAAGACAGGCAGCGCCGGACAATGCCCAGGGGAAAAGGCCATGCCACTTGGAGGCTGAGGCAAGACCGAAAAACAGGCCGGACATGCAATATAACAATAATCTGTCTTTCTTTATGCCGTGACAGGACGCAAGCACGCCCGCAAGTATGAAGAAGGCGGTTGTCGTCTCCTGAAATGCCTCGCGGGACAGACTGATATGCAGGGGGTCAATGCAGAGGAAAAACGCAGGCAGAAGACCGGCAATCCCTCTTTTGATCAATGCATGCGAGAAATACCCCAAAACCGGGATCGAGAGGCTGCCAAAGAGTATGCTCCCAAAACGGAGCCCCCATGCAGTATACCCGCCGAAGAGTTCCCCTGACAGGAAGATGACGATATTTCTGAGCGGAGGATGCTCCTTCATTATACTGCTCCAGAGGCCGCTTCCGATGTAATTTACGGCATCAAAGGCTGCCGACACCTCATCATCAAGCGGCGGCTGCTCTGACAGGCCATAGCCACGCACTATTAGACCAAGCAGAAAGAGAGACCAAATAATGATATGGCGATTTACTCCTGCCCGTTCGGTCATAACCCTGTCCACTCTGCCTCAAAGCGCGCCAGTGCTCTCCTGGCCTCAGCTGTTATATCAGGCTCGTCAGCTGAAGCAATCAGGACCAGCATCCTGACATCCGGCAATCTCTTTTTCAGACTCAGGGCGATAGCCGCAGGGTCCGCAGACGAAAGAAAAAAACCGGCATCTATATTAACAACAACTGGTTCATCCGTAACAGGGAGCGTATCAACTGTTGCAACGGCCCACGGAATGTCATCGGTAAACCCCCGGAAATAACCTTTGCCAAAGGAAAGCGTCGGGACCTTCTGCAGGTCATCAAATCGTTCTCTTAACGAATCTTCAGTCAATACCGATGTGACAGCCCTCACCATGCCGCTCCTTGCAGCGATAAATAGCCAGTTGTGAGAATCAATGCCCTTCTCATAAAGAACGCGAACGTCCATAGCCCGGATCGGAAATGGGGCAGATACCCGAGCCTCACGAGGGGAAAAAGTGACCATATTCACATGACGGTTCAGATGCACAATCCTTGCTCCCCATAGTCCGGCTTTCCTGTATATGTCATATACATCCTTCTGCGTGCCGGCATGAACCAGGATCGGCCCTGACGATGTAGCGCCAGGCAGCGCTCTGGCGCGCCTGGCGCTTCTGTCTAACTGCAGGAAGAAACAGGCAACAGCCATGATAATAATAGCCTGAACTACAATATTCAACCGGCTTTTATACAATAAACCCTCCGATAAAATCACCGTTTTATGTCATCGCCTCCTATTATATCTTGACGGTTACGATTCATTTCTCTGCATTATTCAGCAGTTTGCTTCTTTCTTCCATGCATTTCAAATCTGAATCGTATCGAAAACAGCACAGAGATTTTATATGTCCTGCTTTCATTCTGCCTGTATCTCTTTCAGCAACAATTCCCCGCTCTGACAGGCAGGCTCAAACCCCCTGTCGCATGCTTTCTTGAAATCAGAGACTGCCCTGTCAGGCTTGCCGGACCATACATAGGCAATGCCACGGTTGTGATAAGCTATTACATAAGAAGGATCAAGAGCAATAACCCGCGTAAGGTCGCCGATAGCCTCAGGAAAGCGTTTTATATATGAATATGCATTGGCCCGATCGTTTAATGCCCTGATATGCCGGGGATCCCACTCCAGAATTCTGTCATATACCCAGATTGCCTCACGATAGCTGCCCTTCTTCGCTAAAGTGTCCGCTTCAACCAATAGGTTTTCCGCCTCCACCGGCATGGAGAAGACCTCTTTTGCACGCCTGAAATCCTCCTCTGCCCTTGCAAAATCCCCCAGAGCTATATACAAATTGCCTCTTGCGGTATACGTCTTCGCCATATTCCATGGCGAATAGTCGGCATTCTCCCACTTAAACAGGGCCTCTGTACTCTTCGGAAACATTTCAATCACACGATTTAAGTCTGCAAGCGCATTGGCGTAGTCCTCGAGATTCGCTAATACCATCGCACGGTTGTTGTACCCCATAGCCTTATCAGGCGCCTTTCTCACAACATCGTTCCAGAGTTTCAATTCATCAGTCCATACCTCATTCCGCATGTATGTTGCAACGCTCAGAGGCAGAAGCATGATTAACATAACAGGGATTCTGAATAATGCCGGATTATTCGGAATCCTGTCAGCGCCATACATTATCAGAGTCGCCGCAGTTGCAAAAAACCCGACCGACGGCAGATATGCACGATGCTCAAAGATGACATCCTTAATGGGCAATAATGATGACTCCACCGAAAGAGCCACAAAAAACCAAAGGATACCTATTGAAACAATGCCATATACAAGTTTTGTCTTTGAACTTTGCTGAGCTGCAACATATCTATTCCAAAAATAAAAAGCTGCCAATGCTATGGCAGATAGAAAGAACAAACTTGCCAGAACCTTGGGCTCGATAAAACTCATCGAAACAGGGAAGTCGTATATAACCCTCTGCCCGCTCGGGAAAAACAATAGTCTTATATAGACGACAATCACCCGCGCTTGTGTATAGAAATATTGCAGCGGCGACCGCTCAGTCAAATCATGGATCTTATCAGTGCGGATAATATCCACCACCCCCTCAGCAGTCCCCCCTATGCCAAGTTCAGGGCCAAAGATTGACAAGGGGATAATAATAAGCGTCACAAAAAAAGGGGAAAATAATATAAATCTTTTCCGGCCTAATCTCGAATTTCTGAAGAGCAGCATCTCCAACAGGAAAAGCATTATTGGTATGGTAAAGGCGATCTCCTTTGTCCGCATGGCTGCAACAGCGCTCAGCAGGGAGAAAAACAGGAGTAAAGATCGGCGCTTAAAGCGCTTGCTGCTCTCAATATGCTGTCGTGCCTGCAGATAAAGATATACGGAAAGAAGATAAAACATTGAACTGAGTGATGTAAATCTCTGCGTAATATATGAAACTGCCTGTGTCTGCAATGGATGCACGAGAAACAGCAATCCTGCCAGCACCGCTGCATGTACAGACCAGTCCGGCAGTTCCTCCTCCTTATTAAGTCTTCTAAAAATACTCAAGGTCAGCATAACTGTCATCAGGCTGTTGAAAATATGAACAATCACATTAAAGAGATGATAGCCCAGCGGGTCTTCACCGCCCAGCGCATAGTTCATGGCAAAACTGAGATAACCAAGCTGGCGGACATCATTAAGGCTCAAGACTGCTGGAAGGCTCCTGATAAACGGATTGTCGACAATATATTCATTATCATCGAACAGAAAAGGTCCCGAGACAATGACGCGGGAATACAAGATAAGTCCGGCAACGAAAAACAGGCCCACTATAAGGAGAAGGGGCATACGGGACTGAAAACCAGGCATCTTCATAATATCGTTACGATGTTATATATCATGCTTAATAAGAAGTAAAAGCGGACCTGAAAACATAAGGATGACGCCAGGCCACATCATATACATTCCGGGGTCTCTTGCAACCTTCACCTCCACCCATTTTTTCACAGCTCCGGCCGAAAGAATCAGTTTATCAAAATAAATTGCGTCATCCGGTGCTGCGTACTGATCGGCAACTATATCAAGGTTGCGCGCAATCCGCACCTTAAACACGGGACCGGACTTGATGCCGGAGGCATCGGACTTGTCCGGAAACAACGAAATCTCCGGATAATAGCGCACATAAAAAGTGTGCGGGATGATCTTGTCAAATCTGAAGGCATCCTCTGCCCCGGGAGGCGACAGCTGCAAAACAGCATAAAAGTCTTCTATCATATTGCCGCTCAAGTCAAAAAGAAAAAAGCGTGGTGAATAACCGGCATCTTTGATTCTAAAAAAAACCCCATCAGCAAAACGCGGAAATACGGCAGACAACCGCAGCTCCAGAGGTTCATTTGTACGGCCATTTCTATAAAACAGACCGGCAGCATTCATGCCATGGGATTTCCCTTCATCAGATATGAACTGAGAAACCTCGCTCAATAGAAGACTGCCCTCCGGCATATCCGAAAAACTGCGTCTGTACAGTGTCCCGGCGTCAAAGCTCTCAGCCGTCAGTGAGACCTCCTGTCCCTCTGAGAGGGTTATAATCCCCTCGAACCGGGTCAGGCTGCTCAGCAGTATGCCTGCCCCAAAAAGCATTATGCCGAGAAATGCAATGGATGACAGGATAATATTCCCCGAAGACGGGCATGCCTCATCCCTAACGAACAGGGAAGTATAAATACCGGCCATGCCTGATAAAACAAAGGCTGCAGCTCCAGCTAAAGCCGGCCAATGATGAAGCGTTCTAATAATGTTCTCAGGTCTGGGAGCGAACAGTCCCGAATATTGCAATAAAACATACGCAACAAGATAACCCCCTATAAAGGCAAGTCCAACCTTGCCGGAAAGACCCTGTATGAAGCGATTTATTATTGCCACTTCAGCGCCTTGTCAACAGGAACAGGAGGAATTTGCTCCCCCTGCTGATGGACTTCATATTCAATAACTATCCATCTTCCCCACTGTTTCTTCAGGTAATACCGCACAACGATAAAATTTGCCTTCTTGCCGGATATCTGACGGCGTGTCGCACGATCCTGATATACACTGAACCAATTTTCATCAACCAAAGCCACAGCCAGACCAGGCGCAATAAACTTAACCTCCCTTACCGTTGATTTATCGCGATCCATAACAAGCATTTTCCCTGTCTGCTCCCAGTTCCTTATATCCTGAAATATTCTCCTCCTTACCAGGTTGTCAGCAGGAAACTGCACCAGACCCGCCATATAACCGGTGGCATAAAAACCGGCCATTGAAGCGCTGAAGAGTTTTATGGTTTCCCTGACAGCCTGAATCTCTGTCAGTTTCTGATCGCCATGAACCTTAAAACGGTAATGCTCATAAGCCCCGGGAGAGGTAAACGATATGATACAGGCAACCAAAAATCCTGCAGCGGCCGCCTTTCCGTAGGAAATCACTGCACAGACCTCACTCCGAACACATGCTGACTGCTTCTGACAAAGAAATCCACACCCCAGTATGCTATTATTATGCCAAAGATGGCAAATACATAGATCCATGCAAGGCGTCTCCCCTTCCAGCCCAGAGTCACTTTCAAATGTATTGACAGACCGTACACCAGCCAGGAGGCCAGAGACCACACCTCAACAGGGTCCCAGCTCCAGTAGCTTCCCCAAAGGTCCTTTGCCCATATTGAGCCTGCCACAATCATAATTGCATCGGCAATAAACCCAAAAACCACGAATTTGAACATCAATTCCTCAAGCACAGGCAATGCAGGAACTTTATTAAGCACTTTAGCCGGAAGCTTTCTTTCAGCAGCGCGCAGTTTGAGCAGATAGATGACCCCGAACCCGGCAGCTACCAGATAAGCTCCAAAGGCAAGCTGGGCAAACGCTACATGTATGATAAGCCAGGAACTCTTCAGCGCCGCATTATGGGGAATGACCATAGGTTGTTTCATGATGCCGTACCCTAAGAAAAGAAGAGTTACCGGCACGGTAACGAGAGCGAGTCCTATAAGCGCCCTTCGGCGCAAAAAAACATATAGCGTAAGGGCAATAGCAAACCAGCCTCCACTTAAAGCATTCTCGAATTCTCCGTTGGCAGGAAAATAGCCGGTCCTGTGCCAGCGCATCAGCCATAGAATGGTATGGCATATAAAACCTGCAACAAGCATCCAGGGAATGGCGCGAAGAATACGCTCTTTGCCAAAGACAAAGGCAATAAGCAGCGCTACGGTGCATACAGCATAGATATAGATAATACTCCATGACAAAATAGAATCAAACCAGTTCATATTCTTCCTTCTCCTGATGCAGGCGCGCCCTGAGCTTTGAGCTGACGCGCAAGTTCATGGCATAATGAATCCAGTTCTTCCTGGAACATCTCTGGATAGTATTCGCTTCTGCCTGCCACAAAAAAGACGCAGACCGCTTCATGATACTCCATATATACGCGGACTGTCTTCTGATAGAAAATAAGGCGCATAACCAAACCGACAGCTCCAATCAGAAAACCTGCAAAAAGCAGGGATTTCCCATATTCCCTCACAACCAGAAAATCGACCCAGTACCGGATCTCCATGCAGGATATTTCGAGCCCGTCAAAAGCGGCAGGTTCACCGGGTTTCAGACGGCCTTCATATAGTGTCTTCCCTTTCTGTTCGACACGAAGCTGGAATACGGGATTTTTCATTTCCAAAGACCGCGTCGTCCCCATGCCCTTCTCTTCGGCAAAATCCGGAAAAAAATTCACATACACTTTGTACGGCATACCCGGAAATTCAAAGGAATCCTCCTCGCCCTTCAGGACTTTAAGACTGAAATAACCACCGCCGACTTCTTCCCCACTTTCCTGCTTCTTCAGCACGAAAAGCGGAGAAATCCCAATATTTCCAGGAAGTATGGAGATCGGCCCCTTATTTACCGGTTCATTTACTTTAGCCCTGACATCGAGAACCTCAGTTTCATATTTTAACCTCATCAGGACATTAAGGTCTGTGCCGACACTGCCGTCGTACCGGGGTGTGACCTTAACAACAGTTATCCCGAAGTTGGGAAGGGCTTTGAAAAGGACCGGATCATTCCTGACAATGCTGAACTTTGTCATATCGGCATAGAATTCCTCCCCTTCGGTCAGCGTCAGATTACCTGAAAATCGGGTATAAACGAGGAGCAGACCACCGATAAGACATAACAGAAAACTGAGATGAAAAAGCAGAAATCCTATTGGCGACAGCCGGTTTCTTACAGCCATAAAACCTGAATCGCCTGCTCTGAAAATCGTCCAGAACCTCTTACGGAAAAAAAGAGCCGCTCTTCCAGTCGCCTCAGCTGCTTCCTGCCGGCATCCACAGTCAACCGCAATCTTTCTTGCCGATTCTTCCTCCTTAAGATGCTCAATACCGGCCAGGGACTTCCTCCTGTCCAACAGATAAGACCTTCGCATAATACTTGGGATCCGGTGTGCCACAACTGCAAGGAGATTAATAAAGAAAAGTCCCAGGAATACAATTGTCACAGGGGATATATAAATCTCGTTGAGCTGCAGGCTCTCAATGGCTGCCGAGATTACAGGATTCTGCAGCTTCCACTGCTCGTACTCCTGAGGCGAAGGATAAAATCTCTTCTGCGGGATCAGCAGTCCCAGGACAAAAAGGACAAGATTTACCAGTATAAGCAGAATCGTGGTTTTCGGCTTCCGGAAATATTTGTAGCTTCTTTGTAAAAATGCGGTCAGTTTCACTTAACCGCAGTCGACTTTATTATTTTTTCATGCTCAAGTCTGGCGCGGGCATCGCCTGGATTCAGCTGCATCGCCTTTAAGAATATCCCGGCAGCTTCTGCGGCTTTTCCCTGCTCCCTCAGCAATACACCGGCATCGACGAGGCCGCTGCAGAATAAAGGATTTTCAGGACACTTTTTCGCAATAGTTTTAAGCCCTTTTTCATTCATTCCCAACAACAGCTCAGCTGTTGCCTTCATAAGAACAAGATAGGGATCATCAGGATATTCATTTCCACGTTCCTTAAGAAGAGCCAATGCCTCTTTTACACCGCCGCCTGTAAGCATATTGTCCGCCGTATCCCGAAGCCGCCAGAGCCCGGAAGGGGCTGATTTTCCGATAGTATCAGGATTTCTTAACATGTCTATTATCTCTTCGTGAATATAACCCCTCAGAGCCATCTCATCAGCCGCGGCAACAATATGCAATGAATCTGAGCTTAACCTCTTCGAAACAACGGAGTCGAGCAGCAATTTCATCATGCCAAGGATATTCTTCTTTTTTGCCGCCGAAGAAGCAGGAAAAAATCCGCTGTTGATGGTTGTAATAACAGGCTCATCAATTGAGGGCAGGCTTGTGGAGCTGCATATATGGATCTGAACATCACCTAACTTTCCGGATACACAGCCGTTACTGAATCTCAGAGCTTCGATATCCTTTGGCGGAAAATGTGAAGCTGAACCGCGCAGATACTGCCTGACCCTGACCTCAGCGTCAATATAATCAAGATAGTTGAAAGGCATCACCCAGTATATTTTTTTCAGCATGCCCATCCTTGCCGCTGCTGAAAGATAATCACGTTCTGTCACCACAATTTCTCCCGTAACAGGCGCGCTTTCTCCCTTAATTTCTGCCTTTATCCTCTGCATTTTCTCTTCCGGGACAGGGGCAAGGCCATCATAAGGGCTTATATGCAATATTGTTCTGTTTCTGAATCCTTTTTTATGCCAGAATCGCAGGACTTCAGTGTAATTTTCAGCTTTTATCTCCTGAGGGAAGGTATCAACCCCTATTATCTTCGGATTTTCGATGGGCTGAGGCTTTGCCGAACACGCAAAAAGACTACTCGCTGCTATCAGAGCAAACAGATAATTTATTGTCAGTCGCAGCGGAGTTTGCATAGTTATCATAAAATATTTTAATATTTTCAAGGATGATATTACAATTTTGCCGGCAACGTCTTCCTTCCAGTATCAGGAGATTTATTCATCAAATATTCAACGCTCTTGGTCTTCTGAATTCTATAGTCATTCTGACAATCATCTTCTTTCTGCTTGTCATTCCATCAGGAATCTTGTTCCGTCTTTTTGGGAAATCTATTTTAAGGACACCCGCCGGAAAATCCGGCTGGACCGAGCGCAGCAGCGCTGTTGAGCTTGACAAACCCTTCTGATGTACACCCTCGGCATATCCTGTTTTTATCATGATTCCGCTGCGGTTCTCCTTCACGATGGCATTGTTGTTGCGGCATGCCAGGAGGAGCGCCATTCCCGTATCAAGCACGACTGGCGGATTCCTGCAAAAAGCATCGCATTCTGCTTAGACAGGACCGGAATCGGCGTTAATGACATTGAAATTGCAGCCTTCTACGAAAAGCCTTTCCTGAAGTTCGAACGTATACTTGAAACCTTCCTGTCTATTGCTCCACGGGGATATTTAGCCTTTGTGGATGCCATGCCCTCATGGCTCAGGCAGAAGCTTTGGGTTCCGCATCTGATCCATAAGAACACCGGTTATGACGGAAAACTTGTTTATGCCGAGCACCATCTGTCCCATGCTGCGAGCGCCTTCTTTGCTTCTCCGTTTGAGGATGCCGCCGTTCTGACCATCGACGGAGTCGGAGAGTGGGCTACTGCTTCATACGGTCATGCAAGCGGCATAAAACTCAGTCTCACCCACGAGATGAAGTTCCCTCATTCTCTGGGGCTTTTATACAGCGCTCTGACCTCCTTTCTCGGATTCAAGGTTAACAATGACGAATACAAGGTCATGGGTATGGCGCCCTATGGAACACCTGAATATTACGACCTGTTTCTCAAGGAACTGGTATCTATAAAAGACGATGGAAGCCTGATGCTGAACCTTGACTATTTTACATTCCAATATGGCAGGAGAATGTTCAACAGCCGCAGGTTCTCACGACTTTTTGGTGTCGGACCCCGCAAGCCAGGCAGTGAAATAGCCCAATCACACTTCAATATCGCCTCAAGCCTCCAGCAGGTCACCGAGACAGCTGTCATGAATATGGCCAGGCACATACATCGCGCAACAGGAATGAAACGGCTCTGTCTCGCCGGAGGAGTTGCTCTGAATAGTGTCTCAAATGGCAGGCTGCTCAGGGAAGGCCCCTTTGACGATATATTCATTCAGCCCGCCTCAGGAGATGCCGGCTCTGCGCTCGGCGCTGCATATCTGGCATATCATGCCCTGGCAAAAAATCCACAAAGACAGCCACTAGCCTCTGTTTATCTCGGGCCTGAATATGACGGCAATCAGATACGCAGCGCTATCGATAATGCAGGACTCAAAGGCCTTGAATTGCCGGGCGATGAGATCATTTGCAAGACCGCACGGCTTCTGTCTGAGGGCAAGGTCGTTGGCTGGTTTCAGGGAAGGATGGAATTTGGACCGCGGGCGCTCGGAAACAGGAGCATCCTGGCAGACCCAAGGCGCTCGGACATGAAGGACATTCTTAACCGGCAGATAAAGTTCAGGGAGTCATTCAGGCCCTTTGCGCCGGCGGTCATTGATCGCGCCTGTTCGGATTTTTTCGGGCTCGACCGCCCGAGTCCGTATATGCTGATGACCGTGCCTGTGCTTTCGGATAAGATACCGGCAGCCACACACGTTGACCGTTCAGCCCGGGTCCAGACCGTCAGCCCTGAGACAAACCCGAGGTTCTACTCACTGCTCGAAGAGTTCGGCAGGCTGACAGGGATTCCGGCGCTTATTAATACCTCGCTCAATATCAGGGGAGAACCGATCGCAATGACCCCGGAAGACGCGATCAGATGTTTTACGGGCAGCAGTATGGACTGTCTTGTATTAGGCGACTTTCTACTGATAAAATAAGCCATGAAGAGAATCGGCATACTGCTGGATGTATGGGATTATATGAAGATCAGAAAGAAATTCTGGCTTCTGCCTATATTGATTATGCTGATACTGTTAGGCGTCCTGATCATCTTTACCGAAGGCACAGTACTGTCTCCTTTTATTTATGTGCTGTTTTAGATGAAACCCTGTCTTAAAAACTGTCTCCTGTCACTCGTCTCTATAATGACAGTATTTCTGCTGCTTGAGGTTTTACTCGCGCTGTTTTCACCTCATAAAATAAAAGTCAGGCCATACCATGAGAAGTACGATCCGAACCTCGGATGGATTAATCAGCCGCTGAAAAATGAGGGTGTGCAGTTTGAGTTTGCCAGAAACCGTTTTTTCCATGTGACACACAACAGCCTCGGCCTGCGAGGACCGGAAACAACTTATAAAAAACCGGATGGGGTAAAAAGAATCCTGTTTGTCGGGGATTCATACTTCTGGGGGTATGGCGTATCTGATGACGAGGTCATAAGCAGTGCCCTGCTGAAGCAATTACCTCAGAATTTTGAAGTCCTAAACGGCGGCACAACCGGATATGGCACAGATCAGTTGCTGCTCTGGCTTCGGCATGAGGGATTGAAATTCAGGCCGGATATGGTCATATTCAGTTTTTCTGCAGCCAACGATCTTGATGAGATTTCGTCCTCGATTAGCTACAATTATCCGAAGCCGATCTTTATGCTCGAAAATGAGGCAGTTGCGCTGAAAAATGTTCCTGTTCCCCGGACCGAAGAGACTGACCGCAAAACATTCGGCAACCCAAAAACCTTCTTTGGGAAGCTCAAAAAGTTTCTGAGGCATCATACACACACCTATCCCTTCATAGCCGGCAGACTCAACTCTAAGCCGGCAATAAGAAATTTCCTCATAGACACAGGATTAGCAGAAGAATACACAAAGAGACTCGGGAATATTCCTGTCTTTACTAACCCCGCTGAAAGCCTTTGGGAGATTGCCATAAGCCTGATAAAGGAGAGCAACAAAATATCGACTGATGCCGGGGCTGAATTCGCTCTTTTTTTCATCCCCAGCAAAGAGCGCGACCCTTCGGGCCGCATAATCATGGAAGGAGCCAGAGAAAATATCTATGCCAATAATTCCGATATAAGCTCAATGCTGAAACAATTCGCAGCAAGAGAGAACATCGCATACCTGGATTTTCTTCCAGTGTCCCGTGAGCATCTCGCAAAGGGCAATCCCCTTTATAATCCCGACAAGACAGACCACCACTGGAACGTAGCCGGCCATAGAGTAGCAGCTGGCGCAGTTCTGTCCTTTCTGAAAGAGCATCGTTGGCTTTAATATCCATCATAATTCCGGTCTTCAATGAAGTTTCTACGTTAGGTGTAATACTTGCGCGCGTCACAAATACCCAGATCCCCGACGGAATGGGGAGGCAGATTATTATTGTGGATGACTGTTCAACCGATGGGACGAGAGAATATCTCGCAAAACTCGGCACTCCCTATATTGTCTTATTCCAGAAGGAGAATCTCGGCAAAGGCGCTTCCGTAAGAACAGGATTAAAAGTAGCAAGCGGCGACTATGTAATAATTCAGGATGCTGACCTTGAATACAGCCCTGAGGAATACTCTCTGCTGCTTGAACCGCTTCTTCAGGGCAGCGCTGATGTAGTTTATGGTTCACGGTTTTTGGGGAAGAGGCCGAGACAGTCCAGGACAGTCTGGTGGCATTATGCAGTCAACAGGTTTCTTACTGCCCTGTCCAACCTGATGACCGGTATGAACCTTACTGATATGGAGACATGTTATAAAATGTTTTCCCGAAAAGTTATTTCAGGCATAGCTCCAAAGCTGGTCTCAGACAGGTTTGACATAGAACCTGAAATCACGGCACGAATAGCTAAAGCAGGATACAGGATTAAAGAAGTTGGAATCTCATACCAATACCGTCCATTTGACAAAGGTAAAAAAATAGGATGGAAAGACGGTTTTGCGGCCATGTGGGCTATAATACGATTCAATCTTTTGCAACGCTATGAATAAATTCATGGCCTTTATTTTGGTTGCGGCATTCTCGGCTGTTGTGTCGGGCGGACTGTCATACTATGGCATCTCAAAAAGGGCTTACCTGCCCATACCCGTAATCGAGTCCATATCAGAGCCATTTCATTCATTTAACACATGGAAGGGGAAGGGCATAAAAGGGAGAATTTTTTTTCTTTTCGACCGGAAGTTAAATATTGAGGCGCCGGCTGATATTATTAATGAAGTAAACGCAGATGGTGTCCCCATCGATTCCTATCTGAAACCTGAGAACTACATATATATGGCCCTCCGCAACTCAATGTTCCGATCAGTCTATCATGTTATCCCTGATGGTTCGTGGCAAGAGGTATCAAATACGCTTAGGGACAACCGTTTCATAAGAAAGAAAGACGGATATTTTTTCATCACACTTGTAGCAACCCCTGTAAATATATTGAGGATAAGTGATATCCCTTCTTTAAAAGAAACTGAATCCGACAAATTATCTCTCGGGCCGGGATGATATTTAATCAATGAAAAGATTTCTCTCAAGCGCTGCTTTGATATGCGCTGCAATAACTCTATTTTTCTGCATGGGCGAAGTCTGCGTGAGAATACTGTACAGTCAAATTTCCGGTTACAATCTCGAAATGTGGCGATATGCGGCTGACTTAAAGCAGGTCCACGCTGATGCAAATCTCCCTTTTTCTCACGTCCCAAACAGCAGAGGAGTCTATTATGGTGTTCCAATTGAGATAAATTCGTTAGGCTTCAGGGATTACGAATATACTGTAAATAAGCCTCACGGAGCAAAAAGGATACTTTTTTTAGGCGATTCCTTTACTCTTGGATGGGGTGTTCCTCTAAACAATATTTTTCCAAAGCGACTGGAGCATATGTTGAATAAGGAACACCCTAAGGTTGAAGTCATTAATCTGGGTGTCGGCAATTACAACAGTATGATGGAGCATGAATTATTTAAATCTCAGGGGCTGCGATTGAATCCTGATCTTGTTGTCCTGGTATATTTTGTAAACGACGCAGAGCCTACCCCTCAGCCCTCGCGGTTCAGATTCATAATTAAATACTCTTATTTTGCGGCGTTTCTTACTGACCAGTATATTAAGGCAAGACATCGTCTATTGAGAAGCATGGAACTTGATGCCTACTATAGACACATATATTCACCAGATTCAGCAGCCCTTTCATTAAACAGAACAGCGATAAAGAAGTTAATAGCTTTGTGCAGATTGAACAATATTAAATTATTACTGGTAAACTTCCCTGAACTCAGAGAATTTAGAAACTATCCCTATATGTTCGCTACAGAATACATTAGGGATATTGCTGACAGCAATAATACTCCATTTCTTGACCTTATGAATTATTTATCCCCTGTTGAACCAAGCTCACTTTGGGTCAGCGATGAGGATCCTCATCCGAACATTAAAGCCCACGCGGTTGCTGCAGAGGCTATTTATGATAAGATCACAAAAGATGAGCTGTTATAACTGATGGTTCGCGCCGTATATGCCGGCAATGTTTGATAAACCTAAAAACCGCAATTGACCTGATATATGGAGCAAAAGCAATGTCCTTGCGAGCGCCCAAAAGGTGCGTGGCAATCTCGCCTTAACTCCTTGAGATTGCTTCGCGGCGCCTGTCCTGAGCGAAGTCGAAGGGCTCGCAATGACAGCCTTAACTGCGTTTTTTAGGATAAAACAAAATGCTCGCCATGGCCTGCTATTGGCTGCATGCAACTATAGGCCGCCTACCGCAGATTTTGCCGCAGATAATCCGCAATACATTCCGCCCAGAGGGAATTCATCCTGCCGTTAGGGTGGCCCTCTCCGGAGACTATCAGATCGTTACGCCTCGGGACAAAACAGTCAATCGCCCCTATGCCGTTATTCCCGAAGAAGTTCATGTAGCTCGCCCTTGCCTCAGCGTCGTAATCGAAGAGCGCTACCGCAAACTGAGCCCCGTATCGAGCCGACAACCTCTTCATTTCGAGCATGAGCTGCTGCGTAAGCTTTCGCTTCTGCTTCTCCCTGCCGAGGGTCCTGATCTTCACCATCGCCTTCTCGGCAAGCGCAGCAGTTGCGAGGTCTTCTCTGAAAGGCAGTTCAGGATATTTTCCAGGCTTTTGGCGGCGGAGGTTTCCTGTCTTGTCCATGCCGACAGAGGGAACATAAACATGCGCCCTTCTCGAAAAACCGGCGAGAAGTTCAAGCCACTGCCCGGTGGCCACATTTCTATCTTCATGATGATCAATAAAGCCGTATATTATGATTTTCGGTTCAGCCATAGCAGGCAGCATCCTCTCAAGCAGCAGTAATGACTGGTATGTGCCGTACCCGCCGGCGCCGTAATTCATCACCTCAAAAGAGGGAAGTTTCTGCTGGATCTTCCAGGGAAATGTTTCATCATCATTTATGGCCCATCCCTGAGTAAATGAACAGCCGACGAAGATCATCTTTGGACGACTGTCCATTGCCTCAGTTTGATGTTCAGAACTCTTTCTCACACCAGACTTGAGAATTGTAAGAGCTGTTTTACTTCCGGAAGGATCATAAGGAGGGATTTCGAAATGACCTTCCTTTGTTCTCCAGCCCAGAGAAGAATCATACTCGAACATCACCGGCTCATTTCTGTCGAGCGTTAGATAAGTCCACGGCTCGTACCCCAGCAGCCGTAATAACCCTTCAGACGCAACTAGGGAGACAAAAATCGAGACAATTAATGCCAATATGCGCGCCCGGCGCTCAGTCGCGGGTTTCAAGCATAACTCCGGGCAAAAAACAAGATTGCCGAATCCATGCATAATTATACCTGATCAGACTCGTTGTATTGATTATTTCATTGTCGCTTGATATTCTTCTACCATGCAGAAAAAGGAAGTTCTCCTGCTGAACCTTCCCTTTGACCGCCCGGTCATCAGAGACTACGGATGTCCGCACGGCGTTAAGGCAGACTACTATTGGCCGCCGATCGACCTGCTGATCTTCGGGGCAATAGTCCGCAATCATGCGTCCCTGTCGTATATAGATGCGATAGCCGGAAACAGGTCCGTCCAGTCGGTGCTGGAGGCGGTCGAAACCCTGCAGCCGGATGCGATCATGACCATGCTCTCCTCGATCACTCTTGAGAGTGACCTTGGGATCATTTCCGAAATCCGGCGCAGAAGCCCCAAAACCGGGATATGGGCAGCAGGCGACGTTGTATTCTTCAGCAACGCCGATATCCCCGGCATAGACTACCATATCAGGGATCTGACCAATTCAGCTGCTATTGCCGAACTCTGGCAGACCGACCCTGGAAGAGGCAACATCGAGAAGAACGCCGGGGCAGAATTCTCCATAGGTATATGCCCGCATGAATTGACCCGGCAGTATGCGTATGCCATGCCCTATTCGCTCCATAGCGGCATCACCTCTGTCATGACCAATTATGGCTGCCCCTTCTCATGCGTCTTCTGCAACTCCAATCTGTTGGGATTCAAGAGAAGACGAGTGGCAGAGATCATCGAGGAGCTTCTGTTTATTCAGGACCTTGGCATAAGAGAGATTCTCATTCGGGACTTTACCTTTAACATGTCCGATGCAGATCTTATATGCGACGAGATATTCAGGAACCGCATCTCGCTTAAGTGGAGCTGCTGGACATCAGCCTCACTCGTTGACAGAGAGATTCTGCTTAAGATGAAGGCCGCAGGCTGTTACCTCATATCCTACGGGGTTGAAAGCGGCGACGAACTGGTCCTGACCGAAGCGTGCAGGCCGGCCGGACTGGAACAGATAAGGGCTGCCGTCTCTTTGACCAGGGCCGCAGGCATTGAGGCACTCACAAGCTTTATCGTCGGATTTCCGGGCGAGGACCGAAACAAGACACTCTCGTTTCTGACTGATCTCGATCCTGACTATCTTTCTCTCAACATCCTTGCCCCGAGGCTCGGGACAGGGATGTCTGCGAATCAGACTGAAGAGAACAGACCTAACAGTACGGATTCTCTCTTGTCATCCGATGAACTCCTTCTGAAATTCAGGGACAGAACAGAGAGGGCCTTCTTTTTAAGGCCTGCCAGACTGCTTCGGTATCTTATCCTTTCGCTAAAGAGCCCCCGCAGGCTTATCATATTTCTGAAAAATGGGTTCGCACTCATCAGACGATGGCAGAACCCTTCCCGTCAGTCATGAACCAATCTGGCGTATCCAATCGCCGGGATCTGACCATCGCCGCGTTAGTCGGTCTTTCTGCAGCAGTTGTCCTGTCGCTGCAGATCCTGACCCTGTCGCAGGATGAAGTGAGCCAGTTCTCGAAATACCCAAACGCTGCAATACAGTGGCTAAACAGCACTGTATCGGCAGAAAGGCTGACTGACTACAGTCCGCTCTATCTCTGGCTGCATATTGCTGCGTTCAGCCTTCTCGAAGAGCCCTTGCGGTCATTGCTTATGCTGCATATCATCTTATTATCTTTGACCGCTTCGCTTCTGTTTCTCATCCTCCGTCGTTATTCAGGCATGGTCATTTCCCTGGCAGGCGCAGCGGCCTTCGTTTCAGGCAAGAGCCTGATTATTTACGGATATATACTGGAGCCGGAACCGCTCATGATCTTTTTTCTGGCCGCAATCGTTTTTTTTGCGGAACGAAAGGACATGCCGGGCAGTCTAACTGCCGGCATATCTGTGGCGCTCTGTCTTCTGACAAGACCGACCTTTGCGCCCCTGCTTCTGATCGTTCCCCTTTATTATTGGCTTCACCGCATTAATCGCAGACAATTTCTCGGCGCGACAGCTATTTTCCTTGCTCCAGTCCTGATGGTTCTGATCTTTATCTCTTTCAGAAACTTCAGCCTCCAGAAATCATATTCTCCCCTAAGCATGAACGCCGGGCCGCGTTTTTTTGACGGCAACAACCCGCTTGCAGCCGGCACAAGGGCTGCCTATCCTCCTTTGGTTACGGATGTTGCAAACAGATTCGTGGGGGAAAGCGACTACCAGTATGCCGTATACCGGCTGTTTGCGCGCAAGGCCTCAGGAAGAGACCTGCCTGTGGCTGAAACAGACCGGTTCTGGGTCTCGAAAGCGGCAAATTATATCAGGGACCATCCGGGACATTTTCTTTTAATGACAGCCAAGCGGATATTCTATCTTTTCCACAGCTACAGATGGCATGACCTCGACCCCTCCTGGCTGCTGGACAAGGCTCTCGGCAGGAGAAGCTTGACTTTCATGCCGTTTGCCTTGCTATCGGCCCTGGCCCTGACAGGTCTGCTGCTCGGCGCAGGCTCATGGCGGAACTACTTTCTGCTGTATATGATATTTCTTATTCAGGCCGGTTTTTTGTCAATAATATATGCAACCGACCGACAGCGCGTAAGTCTCTATCCTTTTTTTATCCTCTTTGCGGCAATAGCGCTTTCAAAACTGAAACAAGGCGGACTGAGAAAGCCTCTCGCTGTGGCTGTATTGCTCATACTGACGCTCCTTTTTTCCTTTGATTCTGATCGGATGAAAGACGACCTTCACATATGGGAAGGTACAACGCAATCCGATGCTTTTCTGGAAAAAGCTGTTCAGGCCCGAACAGGCATGGATTATGCCGGAGCGTTGAAATACTCTGCAACATCCTTTGCGCTCTGGCCACGGAGCAGAGATCATGTGAGACTTTCAGAACTGCCCGGCGGCTCCAGAGGACTTGCAGAGGCTGCCCTTGAGGAACTCTCTTTAGTTCGCCGCAACAGCCCTTCCACAGAGCTTGATAAGGCCCTGCTTCTGATCGAAGCCGGGCAGTTGGACAGGGCCGAAGCTGTACTGACGGCATTGGTGAAAGAGGGCCGCACGTTTCTGCGCGACGGCGACAGTCTGCCTGAGCCCCTGTATCATTTGGGACGCATCGCCTTCCTCAGAGGCCAACGAGCTCTGTCAGCAGAGTTTATGCTCCGTGCCCTGGGGAGGCAGCCGGGAGATCCGGACGTTCTTTCTCAGCTTGCCTGCCTGACAGGAGACTCGTTATACACTGACAAGGTCTTCCGGTATTTTGATGATATTGACGCCCTCTTCTTTTTGGGCCGCGCCTGCCTCGAGACCGGAAGCGCTGAGCCTGCGCTCTCCTATCTGACAAGGCTGAACTCGCTTCTGCCTGATAATCCGAGGATTCGCATCTATCTTGCCGCTGCCCTCTCCGCCGCAGGCAGATACCGGGAGGCTGCTGCCCTGTATCTTGCAACAGCAGGTGAAGACCCCGGCACGGTAATGCTTGAGGAGCATATTCTTGCAGCCTTCAGGCGCTGGGCAGGGGAAGGCTCAGCAGAGTCCCTGTACTGGTATGGCATTGTACTGAGGCAGTACGGCCATTTTCCTGAAGCCCTGCTGACGCTGCAGAAGGCGTCCTCCTTGGGCTATCCCGGGGCAGCCGGCGCCTTGACAGAGCTGCAGGGCGCCATGACCCCTTAACCTAAAAAGACCGCAATTGACCTGCTATCTCGGGCAAAATCAATGTCATTGCCAGCGCCCAAAAGGTGCGTGGCAATCTCGCCTTAACTCCTTGAGATTGCTTCCCCCGGATCGTGTCCGGGGTCGCAATGACAGACTTAACTGCGTTTTTTAGGATGAAGCAAATTGACCCGGAAATCTACTTCAGCCAGCCCAGTCTGTCGAGGCGCTCAAATATGGCCTCTGCCGCTATCCGGTGGCCGGCTTCACTCCAGTGATGGTCCTCGACCCCCGGGTAGTAGAACTGCTCCCCACGTCTGTGCGCTGCCCTCACTACCGGCAGGAGATCTAAAAGCTCCATCTTCTCCTTCCTTGTCATGCGCTGCAGGTATTCACTTGAACTGGTATTCCAGGGGAAATTGGCAGCGATATCATAGGCGTCTTTGCCGTATCCGACCATCTGACCATACCCTACAGGATATCCGGGCTCGTATTCCTTGTTCGGCTGAAACATAAGCATGAATCCTGCTCCTGCCTTTTCGGAAGTTATCCTGATTTCCCTGATCAGGGCGTCGGAGAGGTCCATTATTTTTTCGCTGTCAGTAAGCTTATAATCAGGCAGATCTGCATACATGCCCTCCCTGTCATGGCGCGCGGGTCCGGTCATCTGGAAGAAGGCTCTAAATGCAGGAACAGCATACATGCGTCCGGTAATAAGCCGGTATATATGAAGATTGCGACCCAGCCAACTCTTTAACCTGTCTACTGGTCTGTCAGGCTCACCGAACAATCTATTTCGCAGTTGACGTGTATCAGGCACAGGTATATTGTGGGGGACCAGACTGCCGTTTTCATATGTATAATAAGGCTTGGGATATCCGTAACTTATTGAAGAGGTGATCTCCACCACATCTGAGCCAGGGGCAAAGCCGAGGATCACGATATCGGGCTGGTATTTAAGGCCCTCATTGATCAGCCAGAGGAGCTCCTGGTCTGTGCCGTACCCTGTGACAGCGCCGTTTATCACCTCGGCCCTCTCGCCAATCCTCTTCTGAAGGACTTCAGATATGACATAATCATCATCTACCCCATACCCCCAGAAATAGGAGTCGCCGATTAATAAGATCCGTTTGACCCCCTCTTTTTTTGTGTGGCTGAACTCACGCAGATTGCGCAGGCCGTCGCTGTTATGGCTTCTTCGGAAGGTCTGGGTCCCTGAAAGCGGGTTCAGGCCAACAGACCCTTTCACATTCGGTTTGTTGACCCATCCCATGACAGGATGGTACTGTTCATGATATTGTCTGTCCGGGATAAGCTGCGGCCAGAAGTTGGCCAGCAGAAATTCAATTACAGCCGTCATAACAACAACGGACAGAAGCAGAAGGGCCATATTCAGGCAGAAGCGTTTAAGCAGCTCGTGCTTCATTCCAAACCCTGAGGGGAGAGGCTCTTCATTCGCCTCTCCCCTCTTTAAATATGCAGCAGATAACCAGCGCTGCTCAAGCCGTCAGTAATTTACAGGCCTGCCGTATGCCGGCGTGGTTACGGCCGTGGTGCCTGTTCCGCTATGAGATGTGCAGTTCGTAAATCCATCCGTGCCTGCGTTCGGGAAGTAGCAGGCGCCTGCAGTAGTGCCGGAGTATGCGGTCGTTGTCATGGCCTGTCTTCTCCATGTGCCGGGGAAGAACCTGTACCCTGCAACCGTTGAACCGATCCCGGACTGGGACGTCCAGGAACCGTGAATACCGCCGTATGAATTCTGCCTGCCGACTGTTGACATTGTGTCATATGAGGCATGGCACATCATGCAGTTTGCCACAGTTGTACTTGCGCCCTGGGGCAGGCCATACCCAAGAGTTCCTGACCGGTCGTACGTATGGGTAAATCTCGATCCTGCGCCACCGCCTCCATAAACAGTCGTTGAATGGCACCGTGCGCAGATGCCGTCATTGATGCTCGAGGCCCACATATTGTATTTCCTTACGCCGCCATGCGCGCCGCTGCCTGCATCCAGCACATGACAATCTGCGCATGAAAGCACCGCAGTCTCGCCCACTCCTCTGAGATTAACTCTGGTCTTTTTCGTCGTATAGGATGACCATGCTGCAGTCAGCCAGCTTGTATTCTTTGTGCTGTATCTCGCCCCTATAACGCCATGCTGCGACGGGTTGTTTACGTTGAACTGGGACTTAACATCCACAATCTTGGCGCGGCCCTGACCGGCCGAGGCATGGGAGGTGGATGCGGCATTGAAGCCGCTTCTCCAGTCTGTCGAGTTAAAGGGCGACATCGCAGCCCTGCCCGGGAAGACTCCGCCCATTGACGCCCAGCCGGCACGGAAGGTATTCCAGGCTGCAGTTCCAGTATAAAGTCCGTTATTCGTGGCATTGACCGCAACCTGGCTTGAGCCGTCAGAATCATGGCATGACAGGCAGAAGTTGTCCAGATTCGCATAGTCGGTCGTGTTCCAGCGTTTGTTGTCTATGGTCCAGCCTATCGTCTCATTTGTGGTATCCACATTTCTGAGATGTACAAGGCCGCCTCCTGTGGCCCACGTGCCGTCATTATGGTATGTGGCATTTCTGTCTCCGGTCGCAAGGGCGCCTTCTCTATGGCAGACTGTGCAGTCCCACTTTACTATCGTGGTTGCGCCGTACAGATGGCGGGAGCCTGTAGGCACTTCAGCCATGTTAAAGTCTCCGCCGCTGCCGACAACCTGCCGGATTTGCACAGTGCTGCCTGCTGAGCTTCCATAGCCCAGGGCCTTTGTGGTAGAAGCCGCGTGGCAGGCAAGACAGTCAACACTGCTGAAAAGAGTTCCGTTCATATGTGCCGCAGCATTGCCTTCATGCGCATGGCATGTAGCGCATGCGCTCGCAATGGTGTATCCTGCATGGTTGAATTTTGCAGAGGAAGTCGGCGGAGATATATGGCACGGATTACAGTTGGCGGTAGACTTCGTGCTTGCCGTAGTGAGCAGGTTTCCGGACGTCCATGACGGCGACCTGAAGCTGCCCCAGGCATTGGTGGGAAACGCGTTGCCGTGGCAGTACGTGTTTGTGCAGGTCGTTGTTCCTGCATTCCATCCAGGCGTCAGAGTTCCGGCGGCAGGAAAGCTCGTCCCCTCGTTCTTTACGAGGCTGGACCATGTAAGATTGATGGTCCCGTTCATATGTCCGGAGTCGTATGGCGTCCCTGGGACAGTATGACAGTCATTGCAGGCCACCCCGCCCGGTTTAAACCCGCCGGTTGACCGAAGGTGCGCATCATGCGCTCCGACCTGGGGATCACTTGAGACGTTGCCGGTAAGCGTTCCGAGCGTATTTGAGGTGTCCACGCCTGTGGTGTTCCAGCCCGGGGCTGCAAAATTAACCGTAGTATAAGCCGCAACCGTCGTGCTCCTGACGCCGTGGCATTTTACGCAGGTGGCTGTTGCCGTATTCGTCCCCCACCTCCTGCTGCTTCCTGTGCCGTGGCAGCTGGACGTTGTGCAGGTGCCGCCCAGGGTCGAATACGCATACGTATAGCTTATGCCTGCCCCGGTGTTCGGAACAACCGAATAGGTCCGTTTGATATGCTGCCCAATGCTCGTGATCGTATTGCCGGTGCTCGTGGTCGCAAAATGGCATCGGCTGCAGACTCCGGCGCCGCTTGCTCCGGGCGCATGCAGCATATGGCTGTTGGCCTTATTCGCTCCGCCGCTTGTATACCACGGCGCTCCGGTGCCGGGATTATTGACTTCCTGCCCGTGACAGGAACTGCAGCCGGGCGTTATCGTGCCCCACCGGGCAGAGATATTGGCCGTTATCGGCCGGGCAGAGTCCTTGATGCCGCCGTCACCCCGGCTGTGGCAGTAGGTGTTGCTGCATGTGCCGAAATTCGTTGCAGGCATCGTGCTCCAGTTCGTAAAGCTTGTGCCCCTGCTGTATGAGCCCCAGCCCGGCGCAGAGCCGCTCTGCATCACATCGCTTGCGTTCATGCTGAGCCACCTGAGGTTCACCTGAACGGTGTCGGACTGATGGCTGTACCAGGTGTAATTTGGAGCCACATGGCAGATTTCGCAGTTCAGGCCGTACTGCCCGGCGCCTGTGCCGGAATGCACATTATGCGAGCCAGGGAATTGGCCTGAAGGGTTGTTCCTTGCAGTGCCGTCAACAGGCGGGGTTCCGTGGCAGTGAGAACAGCTTGTTATCGACTCCGTAGCCAATACCTTATCCGGCGTCAGCATCAGAGCCGCGATGAAAATACCGATAAGCAAGGAGATGCACAGTTGAGGAGCGGTTGAGAAACTGCCCTTTCCTGCAAGCCGTGTCCGTTCTGTAATCTCTTTTCTCATGCTGACGTCACCTCTTTCCTTGGTCTTTGTTCTGTTGCCTCTATAGTCTAACATCTTGAATCATCTATATCCAGATTACCAGACCGGCGTCGGCTTGTAATGACAGTCAAGGTTCGAGCAGGACCGCGTAAGCGTACTCCAGCTCATCGGGCTTGCGCCGAACTGATGTGTTGTCGTGTTCCAGATGATCTGGCGCGTACTTACGGTCATGTGATCCCCGCCCTGTTGACTGTGGCAGAAGCCGCAGACAGCCTTAACATTGTTGCCGGTGTACGTGTCTGCTGTAGACCAAAGTGTCTGCACATACCTCGCCTTCAGGTGGTTGATATGCTTTACATGAGCGCCCCAGGCATTTGTAGAGAGCCAGAGTTTTCCGCCCTGATTAGTGTATGAGCCTCCGGCAGCCTTCGTGACGGTCGTCCATGCGCCTGTCTCGTTTGTGTCATACCAGTGGCAGCCATTGCAGTCTCTTATGCCATACAGGGTGCCGTCAATATGCGTTGGGCCTGAACCCTCGTGGTTGTGGCATCCTGCGCAGTCGCCGAATGTGCCGCCATGATCATATAAAGTCGTCCGGGTAGGCGGAGACAGATGGCAGCGGCTGCAGTCTGTCTGGTTCTTTGTTGCGGCAGCATTCGCCAGATATGCGCCGTCTGTCCATGAGATACTGGTCCAGCCAGTGCCGCTCACGCCTGCCGGAGCAGATCCGCCGTGGCAGTACACGTTCTGGCAGCGGCCGCCGGCATATGATGTAGACAGAGCAAGCGTGGTCCATTTTGCAGCATTATTGCCGGCGTTCCTTGCCAGGCTCGAAAACGTCAGGTTGATCGTGCCGTTCATATGCGCTGCATCATAAGGGTTAGACGGCGCAGTATGGCAGTTCGCGCAGGCAACTCCTCCAGCCACGTATCCACCAAGCGCCCTCAGATGCGCATCATGTGCGCCGACCCTCGGATTGTTGGAGACATTGCTTGTTACGGTTCCGATAGAGTTCCATGTGTCCACGCCTGTGCCGTTAAATCCGGGCGCTGCAAAATTAACCGTAGTATAAGCCGCAACCGTCGTGCTCCTGACGCCGTGGCATTTTACGCAGGTGGCTGTTGCCGTATTCGTCCCCCACCTCCTGCTGCTTCCTGTGCCGTGGCAGCTGGACGTTGTGCAGGTGCCGCCCAGGGTCGAATACGCATACGTATAGCTTATGCCTGCCCCGGTGTTCGGAACAACCGAATAGGTCCGTTTGATATGCTGCCCAATGCTCGTGATCGTATTGCCGGTGCTCGTGGTCGCAAAATGGCATCGGCTGCAGACTCCGGCGCCGCTTGCTCCGGGCGCATGCAGCATATGGCTGTTGGCCTTATTCGCTCCGCCGCTTGTATACCACGGCGCTCCGGTGCCGGGATTATTGACTTCCTGCCCGTGACAGGAACTGCAGCCGGGCGTTATCGTGCCCCACCGGGCAGAGATATTGGCCGTTATCGGCCGGGCAGAGTCCTTGATGCCGCCGTCACCCCGGCTGTGGCAGTAGGTGTTGCTGCATGTGCCGAAATTCGTTGCAGGCATCGTGCTCCAGTTCGTAAAGCTTGTGCCCCTGCTGTATGAGCCCCAGCCCGGCGCAGAGCCGCTCTGCATCACATCGCTTGCGTTCATGCTGAGCCACCTGAGGTTCACCTGAACGGTGTCGGACTGATGGCTGTACCAGGTGTAATTTGGAGCCACATGGCAGATTTCGCAGTTCAGGCCGTACTGCCCGGCGCCTGTGCCGGAATGCACATTATGCGAGCCAGGGAATTGGCCTGAAGGGTTGTTCCTTGCCGTGCCGTCAACAGGCGGGGCTCCGTGGCAGTCGTCGCAGGAGTCTATCACCGCATGCGCCGAATCGGGCGCAAGCAGTACAACCCCCAGACTTAAACCGGCAATCACTGCAATACTGATCAATCCGCTGCTGATCTTTTTCCTCATGTTGCACCCCTTATAGTTTTTTTTAGCATCAAGTCTCTTCATATCAATTGCAGCTCTTCCCTTACCAGACCGGCGTCGGCTTGTAATGGCAGTCAAGGTTCGAGCAGGAACGCGTAACCGTATGCCAGTTAAGAGCCGTTGCGCCGAACTGATGCGTAGTTGTGTTCCATGTTATCTGGCGCGTACTTACGGTCATATGAGCGCCCGTATTATTGTTGTGGCAGAAGCCGCAGACCTGGTTGAAATTGGAATTTCCATACGTGTCTGTGTTGTGATTAAGCGACACGCTATACCGCGCCTTCAGATGCGTTATATGCTTCACATGGGCGCCCCAGGCATTCGTCGAGAGCCAGAGAGTGCCGCTCTGATTGTCATATGAGCCGCCGGCAGCCTTCGTGACAGTCGTCCATGCGCCTGCCTCGCCGACGTCATACCAATGACAGGCGTTGCAGGCGCCTGCGCCATACAGGGTGCCGTCAATATGCGTTGCGCCTGAACCCTCGTGGTTGTGGCACGGAGCGCAGTTGGTTGCGAGGCCTGCCGGCATAGCCGTAACGCTGTGATCATACAGGGTCGAGGCAGTCGGCGGCGATGCATGACACCTGTTGCAGGATTCAGTTCCCTTGGCGCTCGCAATCGTCGTCAGATAAGCGCTGTTAGTCCATAAGATGCTTGTCCAGCCTGTGCCCCTCACACTGGCAGGCGCTGTGCCGCCGTGGCAGTACACGTTCTGGCAGAGGCCGCCCGAATATGAGGTGGACAGCGCAAGCGTCGTCCATTTCGGGTTGTTGTTGCCGGCGTTCCTTGCAAGGCTTGACCATACAAAGGTGGTCGAGCCGTTCATATGGCCCGCATCGTTAAGCGCCGTAACATTGTGGCATGAAGAGCAGGCAAGCTCGGTCGAATAGCCCTTGAGGTTGCCGAGATGGCTGTTATGCGCGCCGACCTTGCCGTTATTGGAGACCATATTCGTGATCGTCCCGACAGTTCCCGATGTGTTCACGCCGACTGTGGCCCAGCCCGGCGCAGCAGTCTTGGGCTGCGCTCCATACTGGGCTACGGTTGTGCCCCTGACGCCGTGGCATTTTACACACTGGGCAGAGCCGGTGTTGATGGTCCCCCAGTTTGGCGAAACGCCGCCGTGGCAGGTTATTGCATTGCAGGTTCCGGTGACTGTGCCTGCGGTCTTGCGATAGATCGTATTCCAGCCTGCAGCCTGCGCATTATAGGTCGAGCCGATCGTGCTGTAGCTTGAGTTGATCGTAATCGTTGCATTCTTGTCCACATGCTCTGCAAACCCGGTCACAGTGGTATTGTTCGAGGAGGTTGCATTATGGCATACATTGCAGGTAAACCCGCGGGAGACGACATGCACTGCATGGGCGCCGGTGCCGGTCGTCGTAGTCCAGGTCGTTGCCCCGCCATGGCAGGCGGTGCAGGTCTGAACCGTTGTCCAGGTCAGCGCTCCATGTGTTGCGGCATTTGCCGACGTTCCTGCGCTGTGGCAATAGGTATTTGAGCAGGTTTTGTTCGTGGTTGACCATGCAGCGCCTGCGCCTGAAGACCACGCGTTAAACGCTAGATTCTTCGTGCCGTCCGGATGCTGTGTCCTTGCCTGCACTGTTGCCTGAAGCGCGGTGTTGCCCGCTGCCGTGCCGCTGTGGCAGGCATTGCAGGTCATGTTCGCATTCGCAGAATACGTATTCACATGTTTGGTATGCGCCGCCGTCCAGGACGGGCTGCCGTCGCCTGCCTTGTTGTGGCAGACCCCGCAGTTGGGTGTTGTCTTTACCGTATTCCAGGAAGCAACGACCTTTGCTGCGCCGCCGTTTCCATCAGTATGGCAGCTGTTGTTTGCGCAGGCGCCGCGGGTGAACTTGTACCCCCTGGCATCGGTGAAAGATACGCCGCCTGCAGCATACTGGCCGCCGGTCATCCGTGTGCCGCCCATATTCGCATCGCCGTTTGCGGTTGCAGGCCCTGACGCATGCTGGTTAGTCGGATGGCAGCTTGCGCAGCCGTAGGCGTAGCCGCTCGTAAAATCATCCCCCTGGCCGAGGGTTGTCGGCAGGGTTGAGGTGTTGTAATGGAGCGCATGGCCTATGCTGCTGCTTACGGACAGGTCGCCGTTATTGTTTGCGCCATGACAGCCGCTGCACGAAATGGCCCCGCCGCCCCAGGTGGGAGCTTCGGAGGCGCCATGGCAATATGTCGTTGAACAGGTCCTGTACGTGCCGCTCGGCGCGCGGTTCGGCACTGTGCCTGAGGCAGATCCCCAGTATTTTGCATTTGCCCCGATCCTGGCGCTGGCCGTATTCATCGCCCATTCAATGGCGCCCGATACATGGCCGTTGCCGCCTGCACCGTTTGCGCCGTGGCAGTCGGAGCAGGCAATATTAAGCTGCCCGGCGCCGTTGCCTGCATGGCGCGCATGGCTGCCGAGTGTCGGCGGGTCTCCTGCAGTCGCCTTATGGCATGCCCCGCAGGAGACTGTGCTGTCCCACACGGCTGAACTGCCGCCGATGGTCGAGCCGTGGCAGTAAACCGTTGAGCAGGTCTTGTTGTTGTCGCCAAGGTAGTGTGCCCCGCCGTTTAAGCTATAGCTCACATTCGCGTGTCCGGAGTATGCGCCTGTTGTAGAGCCGAAGTTGCTGAAGCCCATGGATATGTTTCCGGAGTCCGGCTTAACAGCGCTCTCCTGAGGCATCGAGTATCCGTTATGGCACTGAATGCAGGCATATCCGAGCGTCGTTGCATGCTTTGCATGTGCGCCTGCAGTTGCAGAGCCGGTTGTAAACGGCGAGTTTGCAAGAACGCCCGGAGGATTGCCGTGGCAGGTGTCGCAGGTAGGCGCACGGAAGCCGATTTTATGCATATGGCAGGCAATACAGTCCTTTGCATTATAGTTTTTATGGTTGCTCGATGTCGGAGTCGCCCCGTCGGAATCCACTGTGTAGCTTGGCTGATTGTACGCATGCACCCTCGAGCCGTTTTGGCCGGAGCCGTCATAGGTATGACATATTTCGCAGACCCTGTTTGATGAACTCCTTGGGTTATCTGAATCATCGCCCATAACGCCGCTGTCACCGGGGTTGCCGGTCACCCTCGTAAAAACTATGGGCTGGCCTTCACCCGGCAGCGCGCCTTTTGAGTCGTCCGGCGCTGTCACATATTCAACCACTTTTTTGATGTTCGTCGTGGCGGCTGTCTGAACGTGGCAGGTATTGCAGATGAACTCGCCGTATTTGCCGCCCGGCACACCCCAGCCGCCCACAGAACTCCATTTGGTCGAATAAATATTGATCGAGTTATGCAGAAGCACATTGCCTACCGTGGTCGTGGCATTCACATTGGCAGGTGTCGCGTGGTCAGGCGCAGTCACTCCGATCGTGGCAACACCGACCGTGGTCACTGTAGCGGTGCCGGGCGCCGACACCGTCAGCGTCACGGTCCCTGTCTGGCCGGGAAGGAGCGGCACAACAACCGCCTGCTGGAGGGGCTGCCCCGGGAAGGAGAGTTTTGACTGATTAAAATTGGCATTCGGCGTCTCAGGATTCTCGGAAACGATCGCCACCGTAAAGTTGACCGAAGCGCAGGCTGCTCCATAGTCCTTGTTCTTGACCGAAATACTGTAATCCAGTGTTCCGCCCACGGCAACATTCCCTGCGTCAGGACCGATCGCAATCTGTGGCGCACTCGCCGTGCAGGTCGCCACATTGAGGTCTGTGGTGGTGTTGAATGAATTCACCACCGGGTGATAAGCATCTGCCGCTGATGTGACTTTTGTCTTTGCCCGGCCTGCAGTCCTGCCTGACCTTGCAGTAACGCCCAGGGTTATATCCTGATATCCTCCCGGCGCAAGACTGTTCGTAACAAAGGGCGGGGTAGATGCGTTTAACGTGGCTATATCGACAAAATTGTCGTCCACGTCAGAGACTTCTGTTGTCGAAAGCGTAAAGGCAGTGTTTGGGCAGCCGCCGATATCATTATTAATCACCCTGAGGGTGTAATCGGCGGTTCCTCCGTTGGCGGTGACTGTTTTGGTCGTGGAGCCGATAAAGGTAAGCGAAGGCTCATTTCTGAAGCACTGCGCAACAGTATTGAAGGATCTGGGCGTTGTCCAGTCCGTCTCATTGCCTGCTGCGTCTTTCGCCTTTACCTTCCAGAAATACGTTGTGCCGTTTTGGAGAGCCGGAGGCGCAAAGGACGTGCCTGCAGTCCACCCGCTGTTTGCGCTGTAGGTCTCCGTGTCCCAAACCTCAAACCAATACTGCACAGAGCCGCTGCCGCCGTCGGTAGCCGTGGCTGACTGTAATGATACATTTAGAGAGATTCCTGTTGCCTCATCCGCAGGAGTATACGTTGTGCAGTTTGCTCCGGGGCAGGCATTAGACGGCAGATTCGGCGGCGTATTATCAATGTTTATGACCCGCGCTGCTGACTGCTGCGAGTTTCCGCCATTATCGGCCACCTGCAACGTGAGGTTATGCGGGCCTTCTGCCAGGCCTGAGGGATTGTTCAGCGTAAGGGTTCCCGTGCACTTGCCGGTCCCAGAGGAATAGGTTACAGAGCCTGAATAGCCGGCTGTTGTGGCGTCTATTCTGGGGAGGCAGTTTGCGCCGTCTGTAACTCCGGTGCCGGTCTCCGTGATCGTGACGTCAACGTTGATGGCCGCGCCGTCTTTAAAGTATGCGCCGGCTGCGGGTGTGTTCCATGTATAGTCAGGGGGGACCTGATCCACGATAACCGTGCGCGGAGATCCATACACTAAGGAGACGTTGCCGGCAGCGTCCTTTGCCCATGGATAGAGGGTGTAGGTGCCTGAAGAGCCGACATTGAATGTTGTGGGGGCTGTACCGCTCCAGCCGCCTGCTCCTGCTGAGGGCGGCGTCGAATTTGTGGTGATCATATAGCCCGTAACCCCGACATCGTCTGTCGCGGTAAAGAGCGTGATCGGCACATTAATGTCGCTGCCCGGAGTCGTGGCGTCAAATCCGGTGACAACCGGCTTTGTAGTGTCGGCGGTGACAACCGCCCTCAGGGACGCAACCACAATAGCAGACCTGTTGCTCGTAGTTCCGCCAAACGTGACCGATGTGGCTGCTGCATAGGTGCCTGCTGTAGAGTGAGGAATTGTTGTGATCATTGATGCAAAGCTCGAATGCGCGCTCGTGGTATCCGTTGCGCCGGCAACGGTTGTAAAACCTGCTGCATTTGTCAATGTTGCCGGAGAGCCGCCGTTTGCAGCTACATATGTTGTCAGGCCTCCCACAGTATAATCCACTGCCGTTCCGAACGTTGGAGCAGCATTTCCCGAATAGTTGCCTGCAGAGCCGGAAATGGGGGTGTTTTGATCAACGCCCGAAAAGGTGGCTGCCTTTGCATGAATGCCTGAGACGGCCTGTGCGCTTGAAACTGCCCAGCTCACATATAGACTATGAGTGCCGGCCGTAACCTGCGAGGCCTTCAGGTACCCCATATAGCACTGTTCCCGGCCTGAAGCGGCAGCAGCTGAGGAGGCCACTGTTGTAAAGACGGCGCCGGAGGCATTGTCAAGCCGCATCTGCATGGTGGTCCAGGTGAAATTGCCGCCACCTTCCATACATACAGCGCCGAGGAGTAATCTGTTGGCGTCGTTGCCGACGGTAAAGGTAGAGGATGTAAAAGAGCCGCTTGTCGTGTTGGGGGCCGCAGAATACACATTTACCCATGCATTGGAATTTCCAACTGCAGCCTGAACAGCCTGGGGTTTATACAACCCCTGATACATGAAGGCGCTGAACACCAAGGTGAAGATCAGAATGAGGCTGATCTTGGCCTTCCAGTTCATCCCCCGGACCTTCTCTGCGATTATCCTTCCCATTATGATCTCACCTCGCTTTTTATGGTATTCCCTGTTTTTGTATCATTCATCTTCATCTCAGCCCCCTACTTCGGCAGCCCTATGTGGCAGACCATGCACTGCAGCGGTCCTGCCTGGCCCCACTGCATGGGCATCGCATTATGGCAGGCAGTGCTCAGGCATGTTCCTGCGCTGTAGGTTGGCGTCGTTTTTGTAATATCAGCCGATGTGCTCCACTGTTTGTACCCGCCCAGCCTTGTCCAGCTGGCATTCAGGCTCGGCACCGTAGTGATGTCGTCCCTGAGCTGGGCCTTTGTCTTGAGATTAAGCGGCTCTGCAAAGGTCACATCAATGTTGCCGTTGACATGAACCGTATTCTGCTGATCAATATCCATCACACCCTTAAGCCCTGCGCTGGAGCCGTGGCATGTGGCGCATATGGTGTTATGGTCGTTGTATGCAACCTTGACCGCGTCGTAATGGCATACGCCGCAGTTGACAATCGTTGAGTTGCCGTCTCCATGTGCGCTTGTTGCCGACATATTGCCGAAGGTGCCGGTAAAGGTATCTTCCTGATGAATGCCCCGCGCATGTTTCGCATGGGCGGCTGACCCGAGCGTGCCGCCTGTATTAGGCGAGTTGCCGTGGCACTGGGCGCACCGGTCAACAGACGCCCATGGAGCTGCTGCATACCAGTTGGGCGTTGCCTTGAACTGATAATCATTCGTTGCAGGCGAAATATATCCGTTGCTATGGCAGTACACAGTCAAACATGTGACGTCGCCGGTCACAACCTTAACGCCGCCGACCGTCTGCCACGTGGCGGCTGCAGCCACCGTATACCACGGGCCGGCCGGCGAGTTCTTTGTCTTGACCGTGCCGGGCAGACTGTGGTTCGGGTTCATATCGAGATCAATCTCACCATTTCTGTGCAAGGCATACGTGGCAGGATGGCAGGCGCCGCACGCATACTTGGGGAAGCCTGAATCATAGGTTATGCCGTAGATCCAGCTCGGATCGTTGTAGTCGTCATTGGAGAGCGTTTTCCCTTTGCGTATTTCGTAAGGGGTGCCGCCTGTAACAGCGCTTGAGAACCACCTGCCTGACTTCACCGTAAGCGTAGTCGGCGTATTGCTCTGAATCCTTAGCTGCCTTCCGTGGTCCAACCCTTCCGACAAAATCCTTACATAATAGCCTGCATTGTCGGGGCTCGTTTCAAAGGCGTTAGTGGCCCAGCCTGCGCCGCTGTTTTCGAGGGTGGTTGTGCTGCCGCCTGTGGCGCTGCCGGTGGACCATGAAGTGGACAGGAAATAGTCATTGTCTGTATGCATATAGTGCTGTCCTCCCAAGGCAAAATCACCTTCCGATGAATGACAGCCGAGACATTCGTCCTTGTCCACCAGCACGATGCCGTCCAGATGCAGCGCATTGCCCGGCACATTGGTTCCTGCGGGAGTCCATACTCCACCGTTGGTCTCGCAGGTTATCTTGTCTGTGTTATAGGTACGCTTCGAGCAGAGACCTGAAAGCAGGCGGTACGTTGCCTCAAAGCCGGTGTTGGCCGAATCCACATGGTAATGGCAGCCCTTGCAGTTATTGCCCTCTTCTCCCCCCGGATGGGGCAATGCAGGTGGATTGCCGTGGCAGTTGCCGCAGCTCAGTCCATAACCAAGATCTCCCCATGACGGAGACGGTTTCGCTCCACCCTTTGAATGGCAGTACGTATTTGAACAGGTCCTGGCGGTTGTTCCCCAGCCATAAGACGGCGCATGCGAGAAGGTGCCCCACTCTTTAATGCCGCCTTTGGCAAGGTCGCTCCAGGTAAGGGTGGCAGGCAGGCTTCCTGCATGTCCCACGCCTGTGACAGGGTCGCCGAAGACTGTCGGCACAGCATGGCAGTTGTCGCATTCCATCGGCGCGGTATAATTATGGATTGCGGCAAGATGCGATTTGTGCGTGCCCGAGTACACGCT
This sequence comes from uncultured Nitrospiraceae bacterium, assembly GCA_964446125.1. Classification (GTDB taxonomy): domain Bacteria; phylum Nitrospirota; class Thermodesulfovibrionia; order Thermodesulfovibrionales; family UBA6898; genus UBA6898. The sequence continues at coordinate 97,691 of CAYUNK010000001.1, forward strand.
GCCTACAGCGCCTGCCGTATCTCTGAAGTCGCCGTCAACAGCCAAGGATGCCGCCGAGCCGTGGCACTTGTCGCAGAGCGGCAATTCTGATGAGCCGCCCCAGTTTTTGACTGAGCGGCCATGGCAGGCATTTGTGGAGCAGGTCCCATACCCGTCAATGCCGGGTATGTTATTCCCTGCCTGTGAATAGGTTGTGCCTGAGGCCTTGCCGATAAAGCTGGTGTCTATATTGCCGTTGGCATGTATGGCCGGATTTGCCGTGGTCGCCGTGTTGCCGCTGCCGTGGCACATGGAACAGGAATACGTTGCCACACCGGGGGCATTCGTATGTCTCTGGTGAGTGCCCAAGGAAAGGTCGTTCGTTGTCGCCATGTCAACATGACAGAAGCCGCAGGAAAGCAGGGAGGCATCCCCCCATTCCGGCGTTCCGTAGACTGTTGCAGGCGCAGTGCCCCCCGGGGCCTGGACATTGCTGTGGCAGTACACTGTTGAGCAACTGCCGTAGCCGTTGCCTGGAGCGCCCGGCTGGGAATATGCGCTGCCGGCGGCCTGACCGCTGAACAGTACTTCTATAGAGTAGTTGGCATGCGCCTCGGCGCCTGCGCCTGCATTGCTGTGGCAGACCGAACAGGCATAGTTGTAAATATTGGCATGTTTGACATGGCTGCCTGTTCCGGACAGTCCGGAGTTGTCTGCATGGCAGCCTCCGCAGCCGGGCGAACCGCCTCCCCAGGTCGGCGTCTTGAAGCTCGTGGGAGCGCCGGCGCCGTTGGTTCCCTGCACATTGCTGTGGCAGTATATGGATGAGCATGTCTGATAGCTGCTGCTCGGGGCAAGGTTATTGACCGTGCCGGAAATTGAGCCCCAGTATTTTGCGTTAAAGCCTATTTTAGCCAGGGAAGTGTTAAGCGCCCACTGAATCTTGCCGTCTACATGGCCCTGTCCGCCTGCCCCGTTTGGCCCATGGCAGTCGGAGCAGGCGAGGTTCAGCTGTCCCGCGCCGTTGCCTGCGTGGCGCGCGTGATTGCCCAGTGTCGGCGGATTGGCTGCAGTGGCCTTATGGCAGTCGCCGCAGGCAACTGAGCCGTTCCATGCCGGTGTTTTATTACCGCCGTCGAGGGTTCCGTTCTTGCCGCTATGGCAATATACGGTGGAACAGTTGAGTCCGCCGGTCCCCGCAGACTGGTTATAGCTCAGGCCTGCCTGGCCGCTGTATGTTCCGGTCGTTGCTCCGAAGTTGCTGAATTTGAGCGATATGTCCCATAAGCCGGGCGCTGCGCTGCTAAGCTCGGGCATCATAAAGTCCTTGTGGCAATGGTCGCAGGAGTCGAGCCCGCCATATAATGCCGCATGAGTCGCATGCCTGCCTGCCGTGGCAGAGCCGGTGGTCTTGCCCTGATACGATGTTAAATTGCCTGCTTCTGTTGGGGGCATGCCGTGGCATGTTTCACAGGATACCGACTTAAAGCCCTCCCTGTGTTTATGGCAGACTGTGCAGTCCGTTGCATCCGCATTCATATGGTTGCTGATGGCGGCAGCTCCGGTGTCATATGCATGGACCATGCTGCCGTTAACGCCTGTCGGATCATAGGTATGGCAGACCTCACAGATCTTATTTGATGACGCCCGCGGCGTATCGCTGTCATCTCCCATGGTGCCGGAGCTTCCCAGGGTTCCCCAGGTCTTGTCGTACAAAATCGGCTGGCCGTCGCCGGGCAGCGTTCCTTTGGAGCTGTCAGGTGTAGTTATCGAAGAGCGTATGGATTTTATGTTGGTTGCCATGCGCATATGACAGGTATCACAGACGAATTCGCCGTACCTGGTGTTTGCTTCACCCCAGCCGCCGAAAGAACTCCATTTCCGGGATTCCGTGCTGATGAAGTTATGGTTAAGCGGATTATTGAGATTGAAGGTCGTCAGAATGTTTCTCGTTCCGTTTGCATGTCCGGCAGCCGAGGCGGTCACCGTAGTTGTGGTCGTCTCTCCCTCAAGGGCCGTTGCCTCGGTCACGGTCAGCGTCACAAGAGCGCTCGCTCCGGGCGCAAGGCTGACCGAGGACTGGATGGAGGAGCTGAATTTCGGGGCATTGCTGTCCGACCGCCCAAGATTTATCGTCAGCGGGTTCGCGCATGACCCTCCCGCATCCTTGTTCGTGATCTTTACGCTATAGCCCACATTGCCGTTGTCTGTGGTAATAAATTTCGGAAGATCAATAAACTCAACCTGAGGGGCGTTGACAACACAGGTCGGATTTATCGTTACGGCTCCAGGCGAGTAGGCGCTTATATTACCCCTGCCGTCACTTGTGATTCCGTAGATATAGTATGAGCCGGGCGTCATTCCGGCCGTATCCCAGGAACAGGTTACGCCGGTGCCTTCAGCCGCTGCTGAGCAGGCTCCTGTAAGCGCTGTGCCGTCAAGGCCGGAATTGTTGTTGTCATAATAAAATGCGGCAGTGACCACATCGTCAGGGTCCGTCAGGGTATAGGTGATATTATATGCCGCGCCGACGAATATGGCGTCTCCGATGCCATTGGGTTCGGATATCGAGATAGCAGGAACTGCATTGTTAAACGTCACCGTGTTGTCCGTGCTTGTTGAGGCTGAATTCGGATTGCCGCCTGCATCCGTGGCGACTCCGGCGTTAATGGAGGCGATGACCGTTCCGTTGGTCGTCATTCCTGTTACAGCAACATTATAGGTGGTGCCGCTGCCGGTAACCGTTGCCGTCTTTGTGCCGCCTGCTGTTCCCGTTATCGTCACATCGCCGGTAGTGAAATTGCTTACTGTTTTGTTGAAGACGACCGTGAAGTTGATTGGCGAAGCAGCAGTAGGGTCTGCCTGGCCGGCCGCCTGATTTATCGTTACTGTCGGCCCAACCGCGATGCCGCCGCCGGTATGCGTAGCGCTGTTGGGTGTGCCCACTGCGTTGCCTGCAAGGTCCTGGGCATTGGCAACCGTAATCGTGATATTGCCGCCGTTGACCATCTCTCCCGAACTCCATGTCAGACGGTACGTGTTGCCGGCTAATAATGAGACTGATCCCGGATTATCAGTAAGAGAACCTTTTCCGGTTCCGGATACCGTATAGTTTGCCGCCGTGGTGACGCCTGTTCCCATCGGCTCGCTGAAGGCCACGTCAACCGTTAAACCGGTCTGCACTGTCGCTGATGATACTGTCGGGGGGATACCCACTCCGCCGCCGGTATGCGTGGCGCTGTTGGGTGAGCCCACGGCGTTGCCTGCAAGGTCCTGGGCATTGGCAACCGTAATCGTGACGTTGCCGCCGTCAACCATCTCGCCTGCGCTCCATGTCAGACGGTACGTATTGCCGGAGACAAGCGCAACCGTGTTCGGATTAACGGACAGAGAACCTTTACCGATTCCTGAGATCGTGTAGTTCGAGGCAGTGGCAACCCCGGTTCCCATCGGCTCACTGAATGTCACGTTAACCACCAATCCGGACTGCACTGCGACCGATGATACAGTCGGCGGGGTTATGTCACCCGGGCTCGGCTCAAGCGAGGCGGTCAGAAAAGCATACCGCACCGATGTCCAGGTCGGGAGGGGATCGGTGGTACCGGTCGCTGTTTCAGTTGTTGTTGATCCCATCGTGAATGTGTAGAGCGTTCCATTGGCTTGATCAAATCTCTCGGTATAGCCGGCAGGGACAGTGACGTTTCCTGCAGTTGCAGCGTTCGTGTTTAAGGCATAGATGGCCCAGCCTCCGGCCGTGGTATTGATCGGCGAGGAAGTCGGAGTGGTTGCTGCCGTATCAGATGAGACTGCCCTCGAGCCGGTTATGGGAGTTGTCTGATTTACGCCATTATAGAAGGCAGCGCTGAGTGCGCAGCCGGAGCCGGGGCCGCCTGTGGCATAACTGACGGAAAAGGCCGGCGGCGCGCCTGTTGCAGCAGCAATTCCGGCTTCATTCAGATAGCCGATCCAGACCTTCTGCCTGCTTGACGTATCAGTGCTGGTAATTCTTGTAAGCGTCTGTCCGCCATAGGTGATAACAGGGCTGAATACTGTTGAGGCTGCTCCATAATCGCCCAAAAATGTGACCACAAGCAGACGGTTTGTCCCTGTGCCCTTTGCCAGAGTCATGGCAGGCAGAGCGGATACAGTCGTTGCGCTTGAGCCGAGGATGGCCCATTCAGTCGAGGTAGCAACAGCAGCCGAGGTGTCCTTCGGCATGTACAAGCCCTGATGCATGAAAATGCTGAATGCCATGGTGAAGATCAGGATGAGGCTGATCTTGGCCATCCAGTTCATCCCTCTGATCCTTTTAGCTATTATCCTTCCCATGCTGTCCTCACCTCACTTTTCTTATGTTCTATTCTGTCCATTCTCATGTTCATGGCGTCCTCCACACTAATTCGTCAGAGACGTATGGCAGGAGCTGCAGGATATCGGGCTGCTGTTCCACGTTGCCTGGTTGCCATTATGACACGATATGTTGCTGCATGTCTTTCCGCCTGCGTTCCATACGGCATCTACCTGCAGACTATCTGCCGATATATCGTATGGAGTAGAGCCTGTCTTATAACTGTTGCTGTTTCTGATCCAGTTGTTATTAAGTTCTGCAACAGTTGTTATATCGTCGCGGAGCTGGGCCTTTGTTCTGATATCCATATCAGCAAAGGCTATATCAGCAGTTCCGTTTATATGGAAGGCCTTGCTTGCAATCGCAGCGTTGCCCATCAGGTTGCCTCCGGTATGACATGTTACGCAGATCGTATTTCTGTCGTTCGCGGCTGAGGTGACTGTTGAGTTATGGCATACATTACAGTTGATCGTGGTAGAGCCCTCTGCATTGCCGTGGCTGCCGGCAAGCGTATTGCCTGCCGTGGCAAGACCCGTGGTTCCTGTATAGATGTTGTAATAATGGATGCCCACAACATGCATGCCGTGCGCGGCCGTGCTCGGCGAATTGCCGTGGCAGTTCGCGCATTTATCTCCTGCAAAGGCTCCGCCCCACTGAGGCGATGCTCCGGCCACGATAAGATCACCGGTCTTGGAACCGTCGCTATGGCAGTACGTCAGGTTACAGGCAGTTGTGCCGCCGCTGCCTGTAATATCCACTGATGTTGAGTTCTTCGACTTGAGCGGTCCTCCGTCGGCAGGGTTCAGGCTCAATTCAACCGTGCCGTTTCCGTGTGACGCCGCATTGGCCGGGTGGCAGTTGCCGCAGCCAAAGGCATAGTTGCCGGCGTCTGATACCACTTCCGTGCTGCCGTAAGCCTTTGTCAGAAGCGATGCATCCTGCACATGCGCGGCATGCGCGCCGGTGTCGGGCGCAAAGGCATGGCAGCCGGTGCAGTCGGCGCCCAGGTTTGTGCCCCAGGTGACAGTCGCATAATTGCCTCTTCCGTCGCTATGGCAGGCTGCGGTCGAACAGCTCGAGTACCCTGAGCCTGCGGCATGTTTTACAATATTCGTCGGATAACTGCCGACGCTGACATCAATATCGCTGTCCAGGTGGCCTGCGCCGCCGGCCGTATCCTTCACGGCTCCGCTGTGGCAGTCGCCGCAGAGCAGCGACTTGCTCATATGCGTTGCATGACTGCCGGTCGAAGGTGCGCCGTCCCCGGCAATGGTATGGCAGGATCCACAGGTTGAAGATGCGCCCCAGACCGGCGTTGCAACACCTGATGTGCCGTATGCATCGTGACATGCTGCCGTTGAACAGGAGCCGTACCCGCTGCCTGCTGCATGCTTGGCCACGTTTGCCTGGTACCCTACGCCTACTACGTCTATATCGCCGTCTGCATGCGCTGTGCTGGGCTTCAGTGTTGCCGTCGTGCCTGCATTGTGACACTGGGTGCAGGCAGCTCCGGCATGTGCCGTATGGCCTCCCGTTGCAGGACCGTTAACACCGATCGGGATGCTGTGGCAGGCAGAGCATCCTGTGGATGCCGCACCCCAGACCGGCGTAACCGCCGAGCCGGAGCCGTACACATTGCTGTGGCATACCGCCGCAGAACAGCTTGAATACCCTGAGCCTGCTGCATGCTTGGCCACGTTTGCCTGGTACCCTACGCCTACTACGTCTATATCGCCGTCTGCATGCGCTGTGTTGGGCTTGATCGTTGCCGTTGTGCCGGCATTGTGACATGACGTACATAATGACCCAGCATGCGTAGCATGACCGCCTGTTGCAGGGCCGTTAACACCGATCGCTATGCTGTGGCAGGCGGAGCATCCTGCTGCTGCGCCCCAGACAGGCGTCACTACCGTGCCGCTGCCATATACGTTTGCATGACATGCTGCCGTCGAACAGGTTGCGTATGCGCTGCCCTTGGCCTTTTCGTCCGTATAGCCGACATTTGCCGTATCGATCAGACCGTCTGCATGCTCCGTAGAGGGCTTGCTCGTTGCCGTTGTCCCTGCATTATGACACTTCGTGCAGTCTGTCTCTGCATGACCTGCATGACCGCCCGTTGCAGGGCCGGTCGCAAGGATTGTGTTTGCGCCCGTATGACATGCGGCGCACCCTGTGCCGGTTGCTCCCCAGACAGGCGTCACTACCGTCCCTGCCGCAACAGGGCTTGCATGACATGATGCTGTAGAGCATGTCCCGTATCCGTTTCCAGGCGCTCCGCCTGCTGTGTAGCTGTTGGCAACCTCTATCAGCCTGTTTACATGGTCTGCTGAAGAATATGTCGTTGCTGTTGCGCCCGTATGACAAAGCCCGCAGTCGGTGTCTGCTGCAAGATGCTTTGTATGGCTGCCGGTTGCCATCGTTGTCGTTGCATGGCAGTCCCCGCAGGATACCGAACCTGTCCATGCCGGAGTCGCATATACCGGCGTTGCGTTGTCAGCGCCGCTGCCCTGACCTGAGCTATGGCAGTATACCGTAGAGCAGGTCATGGTGCCGGTGTTTGTATTGTCCGCACTATATCTGGCTGCTGTCTGACCGTCATAACTGCCGGTCGTAGAGCCGCCAAAATTAAATTTTATATCAATAGTATACGTTCCTGCCGTTGACGGCATCGAATAGTTGTTATGACAGATAAGACAGTTATCATAGCCAAGCTGATTAACATGCCTGTCATGCGCCCCTGCATATTCAGAACCTGTTACATACGGAGAGTCGGCCAGGCCGGTATTTCCGCCCGGACTCGCTGCATTCAGGAGATCAGAAGTCGGAGGATTGCCATGACAACCGTCACAGTCTGTCGGCTTGAAGCCGCGATTATGCGTATGGCAGGCTATGCAGTCGGTCTTGTTGTAATGGGTAAGATCCTTGCCGCCGCCGGACATGTCATACGCATGAAACTTCACTCCGCCAACCTGAGTACCGCTATACGTGTGGCAGACCTCACAAACCTTCGTGGATGTAGCATGTTGATTACTGTCATCGCCAAAGTCTGATGATCCTGACTTGGCGCTGTTAAATATGACCGATCCCCCAGGGAAGTTGTCCGTTGGTGAGTTCGGAGCCGTGATCGTCTCTTTAACCCTCTTGATATTTGCAGTTGTGCGGGTATGGCAGGTTTCACAGGCGAATTCGCCGTATTTCCCGCCCGAAATACCCCAGCCGTTTGTGCCCCAACGAGCAGACGGGGTCCATATTTTGCCGCCGGTCTCGCACGCAGCCTTGGTTGTGAATGCCGTATCAGAGCATAATCCGGTAGTAACCGAGTTATGAATCAGGCTTGCCGGATCAGAAGCTTCTGCTTCCCTGATGCTGATGACGTCTGTAAACAGATACAAGCCGAAGACCATGGTGAAGATCAGCACAAGGCTGACTTTAGCCATCCCGTTCATCCCCCTGATCTTATCCGAGATTATCCTTCCCATACTGATCTCACCTCGCTTTGTCTAATTTCGTTTTCTTGTATGCATGTTATGCCATTCATCATCAGCATATTCCCCTCCTACTTCGGCAGCGCCGTATGGCACTTGTCGCAACTGATGGCCCCCGCTGTCCATGCCACCTGATTTCCGTTATGACATGCAACCGAAGAGCAGCTGCCGCCCACATAGGATGCCGAGTTCAGAGATGCCACTGATGAATCATGAGAACTCGCGCCGGCCTTATACCCGTTATTTCTGTCCCAGCTATTGTCAAGCTCAGCCACAGAGGTTATATCATCCCTCAACTGAGCCTTGGACGCTATTGTCACATCAGCGAATCTGATATCCCTGACCCTGTTGACATGCTTGGACTTGTCCAGGTTTGCGGTCGTCAATGAGCCCTTCGCCGTTCCGCCTGTACCGTGGCAGCTTGCTGTGCTGCAGGCAGAGCCCTTGTCATTATAGCTCACAGTTACCGTATCATAATGACAGATGTTGCAGCTTATGGTCGTCGAATACGCAGGATTGCCGTGACCCGCATTCGTTCCGACTGCCGCTGCGGTCGCGATCTTTCCGCTTGTATTGTTATAGACGTCATTGTAATGAATACCTACGACATGCGCTCCGTGTGCAGCGCTGTCCGGCGAATTGCTGTGGCAGCCCGAGCAACGGTCTCCTGTAAATGAGCCGCCCCATGCAGGTGACGTCTTATAGGTAAGGCTTGCCTTTCCGTCGCTATGGCAGTCTGAGGTTGAGCACTGGCTTGAACCATTAAACCCGACTGAAGAGACCACAGTGATTGACCCATCCCCGTGAGTTGAGCCGCTGCCTGCATGGCCGTGGCATTCGGCGCAGTCAAAGCCGTAATTTGCGCCCCCTGCTATATGAAGAGTATGGCTGCCGGTTGTAGGCAGTGCATCATGACACATATTGCAGCCTGTGCCTGCAGAACCCCAGGCTGGAGTTACCCTGTAGTTGCCCTTGCCGTCAGAGTGGCATGAAGCTGTAGAGCATGTCCCGCTGTAGCTTGACCCGTCATGCTTTGCCACGTTTGCAGGATAGCTGTTCGTTACGTCTATGTTGTTGTCGAAATGCGCCGTCCCTGCGTTTGTCCCCTGCACTGCGCCGTCATGACATGAGCCGCAATTTGCCGCTGCTGCAAGATGCTTGCCGTGCGAGCCCGTCGCAGGCGCTGCTGCATGACACGTTGCACAGTCGCCCGTTGCGCCCCATACCGGCGTTACGCCCGCCGTTGTCGTTGCGCTGTGGCACGCTGTAGAGCATGTCCCGTAACCGTTTCCAGGCGCTCCTGCAGCAGTATACACTGCACCATTTGACACGTTTATCATCTGATTGATATGGCTCGCCGAAGAATATGTCGTTGCTGTTGCGCCCGTATGACAAAGCCCGCAGTTGGTGTCTGCTGCAAGATGCTTTGTATGGCTGCCGGTTGCCATCGTTGTCGTTGCATGGCATGATCCGCAGGCTGCTGAGCCGCCCCATGTCGGTGTCGCATATACCGGTGCGCCTGCTCCGCCGTCTGCTGCCTGACCCGAGCTGTGGCAGTATACACTGCTGCACTGCTGGCTTGCCGGCCCGTTTGTCTGATCATAGGTCCATTTTGTTGTCGGATTTGTCTGCCATGCATCAGGCGGATCATAGGCGCCGCCGGAAGCCATGCCTGTGAAATTAATCTTTATTTTATTGTCAAGCGTCGGCATACCGTGGCCGTTATGGCAGGTATCGCAGGAATATCCCTTTGTATCCACATGCATTACATGGGCGCCAAGAGCAAGGGTAGATATCATGTCTCCGGCGATCCTGGGCGCGCCATCAGTGCCGCTTTGGCCGTGACAACCGGTACAGCCTGCTGTTGCCTCCAAAATACCGTTTCCATGCAGCGTCTTATCAACAAAACCATCGCCAGCCTCATTCACATTCGAATGACAGCCATTACACTGATTCTGCGCTGAAGCCGGATGCGCTCCCCCCGGAGGATTGCCGTGGCATCGTCCGCAATTTACAGCCTTGTCGGCGCCAAGATATGCGTCATTGGACCAGGTCGGAGTACGGCCTGAGCCGCCGGCCCAGCCTTTTTTGAACCGTGAGCTGTCATGACAGTACACATTCGAGCACTGTCCGGCCGAGTATGCAGGAACCCCTGCAACTCCGCGTTCGTTTGTCCTGGCAAGCGTCCCAGCAAGCGGCACCTCGGCAACTCCCGGAGTTCCATCTTTTATATGTCCTGCGTCCTCCACATTTTCAGGCACAGTATGGCATTCATTACACCCTATCGGCGCCGAATAATTGCTTGAGCCCTTCAGATGAACCTGATGCGCTCCAACCTGCAGATCGTTCGTTGCCATATGGCCTGCAGTATCGGGAGCCGGCGCAGGGTTTCCGTTGACTGCATCACCGTGGCACCGGTAACAGCCTACTTTTGCGGTCGGGTTGCCCCATGTCGGAGAACCGCCTCCGTGGCAGGAGGCAACTGAGCAGGTGCCGTACCCATTGCCCGGCGCTCCGCCTGCTGTATAGCTGTTGGCCACATTAATACTCTTGTTCACGTGATTTGCTGATGTGTACGAAGATGCAGCGGCGCCAGTATGACAGTCGCCGCAGCCCATAGCAACTGCAGAATCCAGATGCCGCGCATGGCTTCCTGAAGTCAGCCCTCCTGCTGCGGTCACCTTATGGCAGGTGCCGCAGGCGCCGCTTGCTGGGTCTGTCCATGTCGGCGTAGCATATGTCGGCGTACTGCCGTTTGCAGTATCTCCCTGTCCTGAGCTGTGGCAATACAGAGTTGAACAGCTAAGCGTATTGGATGTCGTTATTGTTGTGGTTCCGCCTGCAGCATACGGAAATGCCGCCCTTCCGCTCTTTCCGTCGTAGCTGCCGCCCAGATTCCCGTTCAGGGCGAAGCCGATATTGATTTTGTCATCGCCCTGCGATGCGCTCGTCATCCCGCCCGTATGACAGGTGGAACACTGCCCGTATTTGGCTGTATGCTTTGCATGAGCTCCTGGGCCTGTTGCGTCTGAGACTACCTCACCGCCTGACTTGTCCTTGAACACCAGGGTTCCCGTACTTGTCGGGGGGTTGCCGTGACACTGATCGCAGCCCATCGCCTTGAAGCCCTCGGAATGAGGGTGGCAGCCCATGCAGTTTGCGCCACCGTAGTGAGTAGCTCCTGTGCCGTCAAACTTCCAATACGCAGTCTGCGTGTGGCATACCTGGCAGATGCCGTCCCTTACAGTGTCCGTGGCTCCGGTGCCGTCCTTGGTTGCAAAAGAGTTGGTTCCGGTCTTATCCAGAAGCCTTACTGTAGCGCCTGTAGATGGGCCAACTGTGCCCACCGTAGGAGACTTGAAGGTGACAGGGTCTGTCTTGCCGGGAGCAATAATCTTTTCTTTAAGCATCATGCCATAGACAATAGTAAATGTTTTTTGCGGCACAAGGGCAAGGTGCCCTCTTGTAATACCTTCGGTTACATCGCCCCGAATCACTATAGTATCGGCGTTTGCGCTCAGTATGCTGAACGAATAGGTCGTGCTTGCGCCGTTGGGATATATGATAAGACCGCGATCGTCTGACGACTTCTTCCTCCAGGATGCCGGGTCAGTCCAGCCGGCCTTTGCTGTCAGGTTATTAAACTTGATTGTGCTTTGGGGAAGGCCGTTGACAATGCCGTTGTAAACAATATTGGTAACCTTGCCGGTCGCGAGCTTAATAGGGGCAAGGTTTCTGTAATAGACAAACTGCCGCTGATAGTGATGGTGATGACAGACCAGGCATTCCACCGACCATTCTCCGAATTTGTTGCCGGTAGCGAATGAACTATGAGTCCTGACTTTGATCGCTGATGATGGGGCATTACTGCCGCCTGTGGGCTCGTCATGGCAGCCGAGACAGAACATATTCATCACGGTCTCTTCAACATTGGGCGGCGTATAACTGCCTAACTGCTTGGACCAGAAAGGTGACGGAGTGGCGCCGCCGGTTGTTCCTACCTCAGCGTGACAGGCATCACATATGACATCATGACCGTGTGTGCCTTCAGTGAGTGGGGTTTGTGCGTTGGCCAGCAAAGCAGCTGTCAACGTTATGACAAAAAAGGCTGTGATAATCAATTTTTTCATGACTCCCCCTAATAACCCAATCTGCCGAAGGCCACTTTAGCCCCATAAGCTGTATTAATAAACGCCTCAAATGATCTGATCAGCGCTCCTTTACTATATATCTTTACGGTCGAAGAATTCTGCACTGCAGGCCCAAAGGCTGTGATTATCTCAGCCCGACCGTCCTCATTGAGGTCTCCTGCGCAGATCTCAATGCCGCCTGCTTCGCTGCTTGCAACAGGCAGACCATACGCTGAACCGTCCCCTCTTAATGCAGCAATAATGCTGCCTTGTGCCAGGGCGTTCAATCCTGTAGATGCGATTATCTCATCCTTGCCGTCGCCGTCCAGGTCACCGGCTGCCACATTGGCGCCATAGCTGCCTGTAAACGGCGTTATGTACATGGCGCTCTCATCAATTAATGCCCAGCTGCCGGCAACTGAGGTATTTACCTTAAAGATGCCTACTTCTGCTGCTGCAGAGGGATCAGGGCCGGGACCGACTATAAGTTCGTCAATTCCATCGCCGTCCAGATCGCCGGCCGCCACATTAAGGCCGTAGGCTGAGTCGAATGGAACAGCATATAACCCGGTATCTCTAACCATACCCCTATCGTAGGAGAATATACGGACAGCAGCGCTGTTCTCGCTGCCAGGGCCTGCACCAACTACTATCTCAGCCCGGCCATCGCCGTCAAAATCGCCCGCAGCAACCCTGGCGCCGAAGCCGAAAGAGGCTTCAAGACCATAAAAGTCTGCGTTTGCAAGCAGGGTTCCGTCCCCTCTGAAGATCATGATCCTGGCCGGATTTGGCTCGTCAGCGCCATATGCAGCGATAATTTCATCGTATCCGTCTCCATCAACATCCCCGACGGCAACAGGGATATCACCTGTATAATCTGGCCCAAACGGTATAATCTCGCCGGCTATATCGTAATTTGCGTCAAATATGCGTATTTTTGAAGGCCCTGACAGGCTGACCCCTGAGCCGGCTACTATATATACAGGCTCCTTGTAAATGCCTGAGAAGTTCAGCGCTCCTGTCCCTGCGAGGGTCTTTGTCTCTGCCTTGGGAGCTATGGAGCCTTCAACTGCGCCATAGGTTATGGTATAGGCGCCATTGGGCATTCCTGCCTGCGCCCAGGACTGTCCGTTGCCGTTTAGGGTAACGCCATTGGGACCTGAAATTTTAAAGACAGCATTCAGACGGTTCGTCGCAACACTGATGCTGCCTGAGGAACTGATCGTAAGTGTTACCTGCACTGTAGCAGGCGCGCCTGACACTCCGGAGGCGGTCAACGTAACAGTGCCGTTATATACTCCTGCCGCCATACCTGCAGGATTGACAGTAATAGTGCTGTTCACAACAGAATTACCGGTCTGAGCAGATGGGCTTATACCGAGCCATGAGCCCGTGCCTCCGGTGGATGAACTGGCCCGCCAGGTAACCGACGACGTCGTATCGCCTGAAAGGGTGACAGTGAGATCCTTTCTCAGGACAAGGCTGTCGCCAAGATTGCCTGTAAAAGATAGGGAATTGGAGGACAATTGAATCTCCGGGTTGCTTACCGTAAGAACAAGCGGTATCTGCTTTTCGAGGCGGACTATGGCCGGCTGCGCCCCAGTATCAATATCCTGTATTGTAACCGTACCTCTGTAAACCCCGGGATTAAGCCCTTCCCCCCTGATTCTGATCGTCTCCAGTGCTGTGCCGTTGTTGGCCTGCAGCAGTCCCACGGCCCCTGACACCTGTATCCAGTCAGCCCCATCTGCGGTTTCAGTCAGGATTCGGTATGAAAGCGGAGCTGTGCCGGTGTTTGCAAGACTTATGGTTTCGGCCAGCGGCGTGGAGACGTTGTTTGTCAGCGCAAATGCAAGAGAACCCGGCGCCGCACTCAGGCTTGTGTAGTTGTCGAGCCCGAAAACCCTCAGCTTATCCTCACCGGAGGAGACAACAAAAAGCTTTCCGTTTTTTGATACAGAAACGCCGGCAGGCATGACAACAGCGTTGCTGTCAATATTATGTACGGCCCCAAGATAGGCGCCGCTTGAGGCATTATAGCAATAGACAACCCGATGATAGTAATCCACAACAAAAAGCCTTCCGGCAGAGTCAATCGAAAGGGACTTTGGCCTCATCATCTGGCCTGCGCCTGCGCCGAATTGACCAAAGCTCGACACAAGGGAACCGGTATTTTTATTAAACACCGCTATCCTGGGCTGCCTCTGTCCAGCCCCACCCAAAGGCTGATCAAGAACATACAGCATATCGCCACGCACAACAGCTGCCACGGGCAGGTTGCCTGTATCAGCAATCCTGCGCAACAGGCTGCCTGATGCGCTATAAACAACTATTGCATTTGCATTCTGATCCGTAACATATACATCCTCGTTCTGCGGATCTATTGCAACATAAACCGGTCTTGCGAACTCTGCGTCCCCTTTGCCGAGCGAGCCGAGCCTGTGGCCCTGCCTGTCCATCATCACAACGCTTTTATTCTTGAGCGAGGATACGAAGATTACGCCGTTTCTGTTGACCGCAATACCGAATGGATTGGCAATACCGTCTATTATGCGAACGCTTTCGCCCTGCTGCGTCATAACCGCAATACGGTTGCGAAGCGCCTCAGTCACATAGATGAATCCATCATCAGAGGCGGCCACATGGGCAAGGTCGCGAACCGATCCGCTGTTATATATAGAGATGGGCGGCAGACTCTGGAATGTGGGCATCGTGGCTGCGGAAACAGCGCCGGCCATTAAGCCCATAATCATTGCAGCCGCAGCAACAGCCACAGCAAGCGGACTTGCTATCCTTCTTTTAATCTTCATTTGCCCACCTCATTTCTTTTGTTGTCAATCATCTATTTGTTCCTGTGGCAATTGTAGCAGCCCTGCGGCGATGTCATCGTATCGTCGTACTGCCACCGCAGACTGTCCTGATTTGGCGCGCCATGAGCCCTGTGGCAGGACAGGCACATTACTATCCTGTTTTCCTCAGCGCCGACATCATCAGTGGCATTAGCAGGGGGGGCGACCCTTGCAACAGGCGTCTCCTGCGTATATGCATAGGCCGAAAATTCCCCGTCAGTCTTCATCGCATAATCAACAGGATGCCTGAGCCAGGGGCTTGAGCCTGTGCCGACTTCAGCATGAAAAATGCCGTGGCATGTAGTGCAGAGAGAGCTTATACTGCCTGTAGTCCGCGGGTCTGAGCCGCGATCGCCCCACGCAGAGCCCTTGTATTCATTATGATCGTTTGCCGCATCAAAAGTATTTTCCCAGTCATCATCTTCCAGACCCTTCACCCCAAGCAGGAAGCGGTAGCTTGTTCCGACCGTCGCCCCCTGGCCGGCAAGATTGAATCCGGCCGACTTCAGCACCGCATCATCAGCATGATGCGCGCCCTTTATTGCACCAAGGGGAGAGAGCTCTGTCCTGTCTCCATGACAGCCGTTGACGCCGCCGCACATCAGAGGACTAAGGGTGCCTCCGTTGGGAGCCCAGCCCCCGTAATCCTGCGCTGCATCATATCCCGGAGGCATATCATGCGGGATTATATTCTGCTCCATATCCATCGCAGGGAAAAAGCCATGCACGTTATGGCCCTTGCTGCCGCCGTCCCAGCCAAATACATGAACGTAATTTCCTGCAGCGAGATCAGTTGCTGATGCATGGGCCACCTGGGGCGCGTTGGTAGTGCCGCTGATCTTGGCGGCTCCAGCCGGATCTTCAGCGTGACAGCCGATGCAGTCCATCTTAAGCAGACCGCCCAGCCTCAACTCTGCATGGCAATTGGCACATTCCGGGGATATATTGCCCACAGCATCCGCGTCCCCGTCCCGCACCAGGACGCCGTCCTGACTGCGATGCATTGTATGGCAATCAGAGCAGGATCCAGAGGATACCTTTGCCTGCACCTGGCTGTCAATCATCAGCATGCCAAGCGTTGCCAGCCCCGCCAAAATCAGCAATAAATTCCTTTTAAAGTTCATAGCTACCCCTTTGAATGCAAAATTATCAGACAATTTTATGCAATTAATCTGCCAAAATTGGCTATAACTATCAAAAAAAATAATTATTTTTTTCTTGGTTCATACCAGCTCAAAGCCTGAATTAACAGTGAGTTGTGATGTTATATATGAACACAGTCACTAATCATTGGATTATCTCGAAAATTTGCAGATCCTTGGATGCGTGAAATAACGCATTTCAGTAAAAATCATGTTATTTTATTGGGGCAGATTTCTCAGGGCAGACTTACCGGTTAATCTTAAAAAGTCCGTCTTCCTTCAGATGAAGCGTCATGATAATGGCAGCATGTGCAGTTGATAGGAGTCCAGGCACTGTTGCAGCCTGTTCCTGAGCCGCCCCCATGACAGTTTGTGCAGGTATTGTTTGCAGGAAACGGATAAGGCGGGGCCTCGCCCGAGTTGCTGTCGTGATGAATAATATAATAGCGGTTGGACTGCCCGGCACAGTCAGAATCCACACCGGCAAAGGCTGTATCATCCTGATGGCACCTGATGCAGAGGGCTGCCATCTCATTGTTGCTGTAGGGCGAGCCGGCCGACGGTGTTGTGCACTGATCACTGCTCATGGGGTTGAGCTGGATCGTGTTGGCCAGCGCCGCGCCGTTCACACCCCCGCGCAGCAGTGTGGTATTGCCGGCCCCATGCGGCTCGTGGCAGTCCATACAGGAGAGCACCTGGCTTCCTGGCGTGTTCGCATAAGGACTCTTTATGTTGAGTGCCCCGTCAGCATTGCCTGCGCCATGCTTCTCCTGTGCCCAGTCAATCGCCCTCAGCGGCGAGGGAAGCTCATCACTGGTTATAGGGACCGCTGCATTGTGGCAGTCCTGGCAGAGGGCCACCGTATCGGTCAGGGCTGCGCCGTTTCGCTGTATAACAGAGCCGTCCGGCTCATATGTGGCATTGCCCGGCCGGTATGGATCCGTGTACTGGACCGGATATGCTGCGTCCATGCGCTCTGCGGCGTCATCTCCCCATATCTGCCATTGCAGATAGCTGTTGTCTTTTGCGCTGAAATGCTGCGATGGCCGGGAAAGAGGCCAGCCCCTTGATGCCTCTGTCTTCTGGCCTGTCGGATTGTCGGCAGGGTCTCCCTTGGCCTTATGCGGATTATGGCAGGCTGTACAGGGGTTTGAATCATCCGTATAGTTCCATCTCGTCCTGATAACATCCTGAATCTTCAGCATATCATGAGTCGAAAGGGGAGGCGTCGCCCCTGCAGGATCGAGCATCTCCTTTATGCTCAGCGCAGCGCCGTCAAAGCCGCTGCTGTAGCCTCCCGCCCGGAAGCTGTATGTGCGGTTTGCAAGGGTTCCGCCGCTCTGATATGAGTCAATGGCCCTGGTGTGGCATTCCAGACAGACATTTCTGAGATTATCAACAGGGTCAAAGCCCTGTGAAAGAAGCAGATGTTTATCAGGCCCCGCCGGCTCATTCGGGGCGGGCTCTTCACCGTCAAGACTGCCATGTGACTCATGGCAGTGAATGCAGAGCCCCCGTGCATATCCGGTTATGGATGTGCGCTGCACGCCATAGACAGAACTGCCGTGTGCAGAGTCTGTATATTTGACCACGGTATCGCTTCCGGCAATCAGCGGAACAGACAGCATCATGCAGGCAATACAAAAGTGGACTAAAAGGCCGGCAGTCCTGTTTCTGCTTATGTCATTTTTTATCTTCATGCTGAACTCCTCAGTTCATGCTCGAGTGGCAGACGGCGCATCCTGACAGGGCAGTCGCCAGGACATCGCTCTTATAGTCCCACCGCAGGGCCTTGGCAAACGGAGAGGCATGCGCCCGATGGCAGGAAAGACACATTACAGCGTCTGTGCCGCGAGTAATCACGCTGCTTGAGCTGCCTGACAGCGCCTGTCTCGCAAGCGGAATGGTAGTGTTGTACGCATCATAGCCGGTATATTCACCAGAGTCCGGCAGAGGCATATCGCTTGGATGGCGAAACCAGGGAGATGACGTCCCGCCCACGCCCGAGGCTGAGCCCTCATGAAACGCGCCGTGGCAATGTCCGCAGAACTCGCTGATCGTCTCTGCATTTGCGTAGGACTGACCTCCTGAACCCGGCGCAGATGCGCCCTTGTATTCATTGTGTGCTGATGCTGAAACCGATCCCTCCCATTCAGCATCTTCCCCGCCGCGCACACCAAGAAGAAACCGGTAGCTGAGCCCTGCGGTTGCTCCCTGTCCCGTCTCTGTAAATCCGGGGCCGAACTGCAGGATAGAATCATCCGTATGATGACTGCCGCGCATCGCCTCGATATGCGATATCTCATTGCGATTGCCATGGCAGCCGTTTGCGCCTGCGCACATGATCTGTGCAACCTCACTGAACTGGTCATATCCGAGACTCGAAGGATCGCGTGCAGGGTCATAGCCGGGCGGCAGATTCATCAGATCGGCAATGGATATATCGGCGCCGAAGCCATGCACATTATGTCCTTTGTCATCATTGCCATAGCCGAATACATGGCTGAAATTACCGGCGGCAAGATCCGTTCCTGCATGCGCCACCTGGGGAATCCGTCTGTCAATATCGCCGAGATAGACAATGCTGCTGCCGCCATTGACCTCCTTTGCGTGGCATCCAAGGCAATCGAGCCTCAACAGCATTCCGCGAAGCTGGCCGTGGCACTCGCTGCATTCTCCCCCCTGTCCCACCATAGGCGCGCCGCCCTCCCGTATAAAAAGCGCATCCTGGCTGGCATGCAGGGTGTGGCAGTTGCTGCAGACCTTATAGACAGGCTTGATATCTGCCCCGGCATAAACGATCATCGTAAATAGGCAGATGAGCGCAACACTAACCGACCCTAAAATATAGCGCTGTATTCCCACGCTTGTCATTAACCTCAGAACAGGATTCCCGTATTATATGAAGCTACATGCGCTTATGACACTGAATACATAACTGGCGTTTGCCGTCATGGGTAAGCATAAATCCTGCCTTGGCTGAATGCATCCTGTGGCAGGTGAGACAGGTCATAGGCTTGCCGTCCCTTGGGTCTATTGCCTTTTCTCCCAGGGGATGCGCGCTCTTGTGCGCTGCCTTGTGGCAGGAAGCGCATAGTCCGATTGGGTCAGGTATCTTCAGATAAAGAGGCGCCTCTGCGTGCGGCGGCAGATGGCAGGCAAAACACTGCCTGTCGCGAACCGGCACACACCTCAGAGAATATGCCTTCTCCATGCTGCGGATGCCCCTGTAGACCGTATCATGGCAGGTCGCGCAGAACTTGCCCGGCCTGATAAGAATTTTCGGATTCCGTGAGGAATGGCTCTCATGACAGTTGGCGCATGATTCCCCATCCTGGCCGTACAGATGGACATCCCCCTCCCTGATCGGAACAGTCGTATGGCAGTTCCTGCAGAGATCAGGGCCTGCCTGTTTCGTCTTTATCGGTTTTCCTGCAGCGATCGGCAGATGACATGCCTCGCATTGTCTGTCAAGAAAACTCTGATGCGCATTCGGCCCCAACAGGCCCTTTGCCGCAGCAGCGTGGCCTGAATGGCAGGAGGTGCATTTTTTGTCTTTTGTAATATCTGATACAGCCACCCCGCCGGCCTTGCAGCGCGGCTGGTGGCAGTTCCTGCAAAGCTTGTTCGGTCCGGAGACAAGAAGCGCATCCTCGGAAGATGCATGCGGGTTATGGCATACTGAGCAGGAGCCGTCCTTAAACGGCTGGTGCAGGCGCGCCTTGTCGAGCCCTTTTTTTGCCTCGGCATGGCAGGACCAGCAGATCTCTGTTTCGTCCTTTTTTAGAAGTTTACTTCTTGATCCCGCATGCGGCTCATGGCAATCGGTGCATGATCCTGACAGAAGGGCCCCATGCACTGATGCGCTTCCGAAGAGTTTGCCGATATTCTGATGACAGCCTATGCAGAGTTCAGTCACGGCATCTTTCATAAGCCCCTTCTTCTTCGAGACATGAGAGCTGTGGCAGCTTGCGCATTTGCCCTGTTTAAATGGCGCGTGCTGGAACTTATCGTTCGGCTTTGCCCTTGTACTTTCATGGCACTGATAGCAGACCTCAGCAATATTCTCCCTCACCTCCATAACAGCCAGTCCGCTGTTAACGGAAAAGAGCAGGCAGGCAAGCGCAATCAGGGCAGTCAGGATACCGGCCCGGTGAGCCTTAAGACTTATATATGAGCTGTTTCTATAAGACATGGCAGAGTTTACAGTCCCCTTTGTTATATGGAGTATGCTGAAAATGCTTCATCATGCCGCTCTTTTCCGAGGCATGCGGGTCATGACATCCCAGGCACTTGCTGATCGCAGTCACAGGTTTTCTGTGGCCTGAGAGCATTCTCTCTGTATCCGTCTTGTGGCATTTAACACAGAGCGCCGGGTCTGTGCCCAGCAGATAATAGTCTGCCTTTGAAGTATGAGATGCGTGACAGTCAATGCAACTGACCTGGCTGCTGGTTATATGACCCTGCCTGCCTTCTCTTGGCAGGGCGCCTTCGTGGCATACGAGGCATAGTTCATTTGGCTTGCTGTAGAGCAACATTCTTATGCCGCTCTTATGCGGAGCATGACAGACCGTGCATCTGCCCTCTTCAACCGGCAGATGCAGATTCTGACCGGAACTGATCTCGGCTGCGCTCTTTGCATGGCAGCCTGTGCAGAGCTCAGGCATAGGCCTTATCGTATGCGCTATATTGTCGCTTGCATGAGTGTCGTGGCAGATGCTGCATTTCTGATCCTTAAGGGGCGCATGCAGGGCCACTGAAGGTCCTGCCTCCTTAACCGAGGCATGGCAGCTCAGGCATAATTCCTGGGCCTCTTTCCTGAGCAGTCCTTTCACCCCGGAGGCATGGCCTGTGTGGCATTCAAGGCAGAGCATCTTTTTGACAGGGGTATGCTGGTATATTCGATCAAAGTCCTTCTTCTGTTTCGTATGGCAGGAATAGCATAACTGGCTCTGGTCAAGCTTAAGCAGGCTTCTGTTCTGCGTAGCATGAGGATCATGACACTGACCGCACTGCTTCTGATTAAACGGTTTATGTCCGGCTGCTGCCTTCTGCTCCTGCTCCTGGGCAGGGTGGCACTGATAGCAGAGTTGCTCCTTTTCAGCCTTCAGAAATGAAGCCGCCTCAGAGGCGTGCGGGTCATGGCAGGCAGTGCAGCCCATATCCCTGACCGGCGCATGCAGAACGCGGGCCTTCATCATCCCTGCGCTGTTTGGGTGGCAGGTGAAGCAGAGCTCATTGACCGCGCTGCGGGTCAGGCTCCCGAAATCAGAGGCATGAGGGTTATGACAGACAAGGCAGTCGCCGCCGGCCAGAGGACTATGCAAAAACTTTTTCTTGAACTCAGCCTCCTCTTTGCCGTGGCAGACGTAGCATAAGCCAGAGCCTGAGGCAGTAATTCCGAAGGGTTTCGCATCCGATGGCCGGTTGTGGCAGGCCCCGCACTGAAGCTGCTTGAGAGGCGCATGCACTGAACTGCGCAGCAGCCTGTCCTGGCCTGATACATGCGGCGCGTGGCATTCTGTGCAGCGGCCCTGCTCAACAGGATATCCGCCATGCGCCTTTGCAAAGCCGGCCGTCTTTGGATTATGGCAGGAAAGACAGACATCGGGATCCTTCTTCAAAAGCCCAAAATCATGCTCCGAGCCATGCGCGGCATGACAGGCCTCACAGCCTCTTTCAAGGGCCTTGTGCCGCTTTGGCCCTTCAAATTTGGCCCTGCTGTGGCATTCGTAGCAGAGTTCGGTCTGAGTCTTTTTGACCAGTCCCTTATGCTCAGAAGCATGGGGATCATGGCAGGGCAGGCATCTGCCCTGCTTCAGCGGGGTATGCACTGAGGCAGAGGCGCCGACAGACTTTGCTGTTGCAGTATGGCAGATAAAGCAGAGTCTGTCTTCCTGGCGCTCCTTCAGCGCCCTGGCCGCAATCCTGCCGTGGCGTATATGACAGGCCTCACAGTCCTTCTTCGCCATCGGCGCATGAAGGTATTTTTTTGCAAGATTCTTTTCAGAGTCCTTATGACAGTCCATGCAGGGCTTGGGCTTAAAGGCTGCAGACGAATCCCCTGCTGTCCAGACCATAAGCCCGGCGCATGCAGCAGCAATACAAAGTATCAGGAAAACGGGTATCTTATGTTTCATCATCATGCATCTTCATAGGTTATTTGCTGTATCCTTTTTGGCTGCCACGCAGGCAACGTGAAGGCCTCCTCAGCATATTTATCTTATGTATAGTATCCTTGCTTTTGGCCCGGCATGTCAAGCGGGACTACTTCCTGAAACGCTGCTCTATCTCCCTTAAGGCCCCTTCATTGACTGTAATCTCTGCCTCGCCCCTGAGCTGACTCATGGCCTCATCCATCAGGGCATCGTGCTGCTGTTCAAAGAGGCTCTTCCTGACAGTATCCTTCACTGCCGTATAGGGTCTGGGCTCTGAGTCCTTCTTCTCGATCAGGCGGTAGATCACAAACAGATCATTCACCCTTATTGCCGGGCTTATATCTCCGGGTCTGAGACTGTCAACAGTCTGTCTCAACTGCTCAGGCAGCTCACTTTTCTTCTGCCATTTAGTCGCAATATCAGCCTCTGTCTCATTCGGCGCGAGCCTGCTTTTTGCAACCCAGAGAAAATCCGCCCCCTCCTTCAGGCTCGCCTCTGTGCGCCGGGCGTCTGCCTCTGTCTTTAAGCGTATCTGCTGAAAGCGGTACTGGGGCTCGGTCCTGAAAAGTTCGGGGTTCATCCGGTAGAACTCCTGCTGCCTTTCCTCGGAAAGGTCCAGGTACGGAAAAATAACCGCATTGAAAAAATGTCGGCGAAGCTCCGCTTCCCTGAACTGCCTGATCTGCTCAGCCATCTCCGGAGTCCTGTCATATCCCCGGCTCAGGGCCTCGGCATCAATCAGTCTGGTATTGATCAGACCGGTAAAGATCTCCTCCCTGCTCCTGACAATCTTCCTGCCTGTAAACTGATCCTTTGCGTCGGCAGCCTTCGCAAAATCAGCCACCGTAACCTCAAGGTCACCAACCCTGGCCAGGGCCCTGCTGTCAGAGCTCCAGTCATCAGGCCGGGCAGCCATGGCCTCAAAATCAAGGCTGTCCAGGAGCTGCTGGTCAATGCTGACCGGGAACTTCTGCCGGAACCGTGCCAGGAGTTCCTCCTGCCGCTCACTCTTCAGCTTTGGATTAAGGTCCTTTCTGATATTCGGCAATACTGTCTCAAAATTCTTCTTTACCGCCTCTTCGTCTGCCTGAAGCATAAACAGATACCATTTGCCGCTGATCTCTGCAGGCTTTGAGACCTCCTGCCCGCTCAGGCCTGCCGCAAGTTCGGTCAGCAGGGGCGTAAGCGCAGTCCGTTTATAGACCACAGCCCCCTTTCTGGTTTTGGAGATATGTGTTGATCTCTTTTCTGCCAGCTCTGCAAAGTCAGCCCCCTGCATCAGTTCCTGCCGCACCTGCTCAGCCTCCTGCTCTGTGGCAACCTCGATAAGGCCGAGCGAAACATAGTCGCGTTCAAAGGCATTCTTCAGGTCCTCTTCGCCGGCTGCAGACTTGGCGCGCACCTCCTCTTCATAGAGCCGCATCACGGCAAGGGTCACCGTATAGTCCCTTACCCTCTTCTGCACTGCCGGGTCAGTCTCAAGGCCCATTCGCCTCGCCTCGTCAAGCAGAAGCCTGTCATCAATAATCTTGTCCAGATACTTCCTTATATCGAATGACTCGGGCCTGGCTGACTTGTCCCTCTGCATATGCGATGCAGTCAGGGCCGTGACAATATCTGACTCGGTAATCCTTGTCTCATCAACCAGCGCTATTATGTTGTCCTGCGGCAGGGTCCCTGCGCAGGCAGCAAAAAGGGCCGGCATAAGCAGGACACCCATGCCCATCACCCAGCGATTCATCTTCATGATCATCCTCCTGTAACTCATCTCGATGCTGTTTTTTCCATCTTCTTTATCAGGTCGCCCACAGCCGCATATGCCACCCGGTCTGCAGTGCGCAGTCTGCCGATATCAAGCACGATCAGGCTGTCGTCTCCCATGCGAAGGATATCGCCGGCCCAGAGCATGCGGTGCGTGCGCGCATCCAGCAGCCGTGCGGTTATGATGACAGAGGGCTGCCCGCCTGCCGCCCCGGCCTCATCATACTGCTCTACAGCGCCGACAAGCACCATATCAGCGCTCACATCCTCGGCTAATGCGCTCATATTGCCATGACTCACTTCGCCTTTATTCCTGATATTCCTTGCCACCACAGTCTGGCGGACAGCGCCGGCCTCTATCGGAGTGAACCTCGCTGACTGAAACAGCCGGGGCAGAAACAGGTTCGTCACAATTATGCCTGCATCAGCGTTTCTGCCCCTGTTCAGAAAAGGCATCACAGCCACACGGTATGCAGGCTCTTTATCCCTGCCTGTGTCCTGCCCCGCAGACAGTCCGCCAAAGAGTCCGGCAGCAACGACATCTACAAGCTTAAACACAGAGGTAATGTTGCCAAGCCCCAGCAGGCTTGCGAAGTCCTGGCCTGTTGCCGATCTGTACCCTGACCAGATGATCTCGCCGCTTGCAGTGCTTACGAGCCGGGCCGACAGTCCGCATTGCGGAACTTTGCTGTCCTGATAGATGATGACCGCCCCTAACATGACTGCGTCTATGTTGAGAAGTTCTCCGATCTTCTTTGCCTGGCCGCTGCTTATATATGCTGTTGAGCGCATACGCTCCTGCGCAAGGAAGTCATCCACTGCCTTTTCTTCGGCAACCGCAAATCCCCGCATCTGAAGCTGCTTTCTTATTGAGGGCATAACCAACTGCTCTGCATGATCAGAAGCGGAATAATTCACAAACGGCAGAATCCCGATCCTCAGGGCCCGGCGGTCCTCTTTTGGCGCAGCAGCGGCAGATCCAATCGCAGTCAGGACATACAGAATGCAGAGCAATACTACAGAGGAAGCTACCCGTCCAGCCCCTGTGCGGCCCTGGCTGTCAGCCGGAAAAAAGGCCATCAGGATTTCATAGTCAGGATCGCCCTTCTGACCGCCTTGACTGCCGTCTCACTCAGGGTCTCGGCCCGTCCGCCGAAATGGCGGGCAGCAAAATTGTCTCCCACCTCAGTGAGCGCCACTGACCATAATATGGTGCCGGTCTGCGTCTCTGCCATCATAAGCGTCAGTGAGACCTCAGGCACTGTGAAGCTGCCGATGCGGTTCTCGCCGTATTTCTGCACAGAGCCGAAGACTACTGCCTGTACCTTCAGGGCAGCGCCCACCTTCTTTATCTGCTCGGCTGTTGTGGCGGCAGCAGTCCGGATGCCTGCCTTCTCTGCAGCAGCCATTGTGTCGCCCGGCATGTTCACATCCACCAGTCCGGACAGCAAAAGCTCATTGACCAGGACATGCCGGATCGCATCGCCGGCAAACCGGTCGTTCGTCAGATTTTCGAGCGGCAGGACCGCAACCTTTGTGATGACGCTCATATCCACATCCTGCCTGAGATGAAAATCAGCCTTGTTCTGCGACCCGCCGCAGCCTGCAGTCAGAAGAGCTCCAAACAGCGCAATAACCATCAGTAATCTTGTGCCGCTGATGTTCATACAGACCTCATCCTCCCTTTCCGCCGCCGGCAAGCGCATCAATGGCCTCCCTGACGACAATGTGCGCTGTCTTGCCTAACGAGGGCCCCTCTGTGCCGAAATGGCGCACCATAAAGGAAGGGCCGCCTGATGAATGCACAACAGACCAGACAATTGCCCCTGAGGCAGCCCCGATCAGCCGCAGGCCTATCGCAACATCGGGGTACTGCACTGTGAGGCCCGGGCTTATCCTGTATGACTCCACAGAGCCGGTCATGACGGCGTCAACCCCGAGATTCCTGCCTATCTTCCTGAAATCCTCTGAAGTAAGCGATCTGAAAGACACTTTCATCGCAGTCAGTTCCCTGGCAACCTCGCCTGGCTCTACAACTTCATATCCCTTTATCAGCAGTTCGGTTGTCACCACTTTCCGTATACTCTCTCCTGCATGTTCATTATTGGTTGCAAGGGATTCAAAGGGCAGCACCGCAATCTTCCTGATTGAAGAAATATCATAGTCAGGCCGCACGAAATTCCTCGCCCCCCCCCCTGAGCTGCAGCCCGCTGCAAGCATAAAAAACGCAGCAGAAAACAGGCCGGCAGCCAACCGCTGCAGCCCTGTTTTGCCCGAAATTATCGCGCTGAAAAAGTACATTGGGCAAGTATAGCTCAAATAACTTAAAACCTGCAATTCAGATTCAGCCCCAGGGTATATTTGTTCTGTACATTCATTATGTCCTTTTTATTAAGCAGTGTATAATTGACGCCTGCCTCCATGAATTTTGTGACCTTCCATGAGGCATAGGCCGTCAGCTGTGACTCATTAAGCCTGGTCATGTCGTCTGTTGTACGCTGATAAATCAGACCGGCCCTGACCGTCTTGACCGGAATCCAGTCAATGCTCAGCCCCTGTGTCAGCTTCAGCATTGCCCCGCTGCCCTCTACCCTCAGCCTCGCCGTCAGAGACAGAAAACGTCCCGGCCTGTACCGCAGATTCAGCCAGGTATCATGGGATGCAGAACGGGCTCCTCCTGTGCCGCTCCAGCGCAGCGAATACCGTGCGTCTGCGTTAAGCCTCGGCGTCAGGACCGCATTGATCTGGCCGGTGATATACTCAGAGGCGCTTGTTATACCTGTTGCATGGACAAGGTCGCTGGTATAGCCGATGTCGGTCTGCATAGTCACATTCTCATACAGTCTGGCTGCGAGACTGAGCACTGCAGAATCGTTAGTTGCAGCCGGCAGGCTGAAGCTGAAGGACTCTGTGCGCGTAAGCGTAAGGGTAGCATCCAGGGTCGGCAGCGGACTGCTTTTGAAGCCCAGTCCATACGTTGTTGAAGAGAAATCAAAGCTCCCTGCGCGGTCAAACGACTCGTTTATGAAATAGCGGCCGGTCACAGTCAGAAGCCTGTGAGCCCTCCAGGATGCTGAGGCGCCGTAATTTCTGAATACGTTTATATCGGCCTGTATGCCTGGATTGCCCCCAGGGCGGCTGAAGAGGTCCTCGAAGATGCCGGACAGGGCTCCGGCAATTGATTCAGGGTCAGTATCTATGCGGTTTAGCGTATACTGCAGATTCAGTGAAAGACTGGGAAGGGGCCTGACAGTTGTGCCGAGGCTGATGCCCTGCGACACGACAAGGGTATCTTTCACGTTATCTACCCCAGCAACAAGGGTCTCGGAGCCGCGCGCCTCTATCTCTGTAACAGGCAGGGTCGAAATCAGGGGATTTGAGGGTGAGGCAAGGGCCATATTGACTGCCTTGAAATACGCAACAGTGGCGCTGCTCTGGGGCGCGGAAAATATCAGTTCATAGTAATAGATGTTGTTCTGGGCATCATGGGCCTTCAGGTCAGCGCGCTGCAGGGGAATCTCTGTCCATATGGCGGAAGGAACATTGGCAGCCGCCATATAGATGCGCCAGTTAAAGGCGCATCCTGAGCCGCATCCAAGATTCGTCTCATCGCCGGAAAGATCGGCATTGACATAAAGAAAAAGCCGGTCAACAACGCTTGTTGACGGCACCGAGATGCCGATATTGTGATACTGCCCGGAACCCAGATCAATGGCGCCGTCCGGGCCGGCCAGGTTTCCGTCTGTAAGGGCCGCATCGGACTGAAGCGTCTCTGCGCCCGGCTGGAGGGCTGTTCCAGGGGCATAGCCCCCAAAAAGCGGCGTAAACGGCCCGGTCACAAACGTGCCTGTAACCTGGGCTGTCTGAACAAGACTGCTCGATAGATAGTTGCCCTGGTATTGGGCGCTGACAGATATTCTGTTGCCGAGAAAGCTCCTGCCATAGGAGAGGATGACCCTGCCGTTGATTTTTTCATCAATCCTTTTCTGGAGCGCCGAAAGCGGCGTCTCCTCATCACTGCGCCTGTACAGGGCATAATAGAAGAGATTAAGCCCCTTGTACCCGGTCTGATACGATGATGAGGCGCTGTAGGTTGTTGTGGTCTTGTCTGTAGTCTGCAGGCCTGAATTGCCGCCCTCTGCTTTGCGGTCAGCCATAAGAGTCAGGCGCGGATATTTCTCGAGCGTCAGATTGTAACGGGCATAGAAAAAGTCTGCAGGGAGGTTGCTTGCGACCAGGTTTGTTGAGCTCTTTTTTTCTGTATGGCGGTACCCCAGGGTGAGGTTGTACATCGGGTTTTTCAGAAAAAAATCAACTGCCGGCTCTATGCTGAGCGTACGGCTGTTTGTCCTTATATTCTGAGGCTCAAGCAGGTCTTTGTCCTGAATATACGCCCTGAGGTTCAGCCTGTATGAAAAGACAGGGTTTATCGTCCGGTTCAGCGAGAAATAGTAGTTCTGGGTCAGGTTGTCCGTGACAGTCTCTTTGCTGTCTATGGTGTCGCCTGAAGTAAGGCGCCAGATACTGCCTGAGAGGCTCGGGCCGTCCGCATTGGCAGTCTGCACAGCGGCTCCAATAAGGCCTGCGCTCAGTACTGCTGCAGCGGCCAGAAGACGAAGGCGCTCAGTCAGCAAAGATACTGATCCCATAAGGCCTCCTGCCGAGCGGGATCAGCCTCTGCGGCTGCCCTGTTATCCTGTCTGTCACGATCAGCGAAAGAGAGGCCCTGTCTATCAGATAGAGCCTTCTGCCCTCAGGGTCAAGGGCAAGGGCCGCAGGACTCTGGCCTGCCTCCATGCTGCCGAGCAGGGCAGGCAGGCCCCCTATAGACAGGGGCCCTGTCTGAGGAGGCCTCAGCACAAGCACCTCAGGCGGACTCTCCCTGAGAAGGTAGATCCTGTTCATTGTGCGGTCAACTGCGATATCAATGCCTGAAATGCCTGCTTCCCGGATATAGGTTACAGCCCCCGGCAGATCGCCCCTTATGAGCCTGACGATACTGATTACAGATATGCAGTCACAGTCAGGGTGCACGCTGTAGAGCGCTGCCCTGGCATGGTCTATAAACAGGCTCTTTGGCGCCCATTGAAGGGGCAGGCTCAGCACGCTTTCTGTCAGGCCGGTCGTTGTATTGACCGCAAGCACGGATATGCTGAGATCATTGCTGTTTGAAACATACAGATTCCTGTAGCGCCTGCGGTAGTTCCTCAGCAGCTCTGCATCTGCCGCAGACAGGGAAGCATCGAGCTCTGCATCTTCCGGAGAGTCTGCAACAAGGTCAACAGGGCCGCTGCCGACCTCGATCCTTTCTGCCTCCTGATAGGCGCTGCCGTCTATCATAGAGACAGTGCCCGAGCGGTAGTTGGCGACATAGATATTCTCCCGCCGGCCGGAAAGACGGGCCGCAGCAACAGCAACCGGCTCCTGGCCGAAGATAAGCGGTATCTCGGTCTCGACCGTATTGCTGCGGACATCTATCACCGTGAGGCTGTTGCCCCCTGCATTTGCCACAAAGACCTTCGGGGCTTCAGCAATGGTATTGACGGCAAGGCCCCTGGGCCCCCTGCCTGTAAGCACGACAGCCTCAACCTCGCCGCTGTGGCGGTTGATTGCATATACATTGTCAGAGCCCTCGTTCGCAACATAGATCATCAGACCGGCAGGGGCGGGCGCCTCAGCCCTGGCATAAAGGGCAGGCCTGAATAGACGGCCGTCAATGATCGAACTGTCAGGCTCCCAGCCCAGAAACAGGGCAACTGCCCGGCCGCTTCCTGCCGTGACCGAAACCGGGACAAAGATCTCCTCCTCCGGCAGATCAAGCTCAGAGGCGGCGCCGGCCGGCCCTTCGGCCCCGTCTTGGGCAACTGTGGCCTGTCTTGTCTTTATCCTCAGGCCGGTATACCGGCCCGGCCCTGCCGCCCGCTCTGCAAGCTTTATCTGCCGTGCCCTGATCTTCTCTGCGCTCAGCTTAAGGCCGGGCTGCTCAAGGAGTTCAATGGATTCGCCCTTTTGGTCTGTCAGGCTTATAGAGCCTATGTCCCAGGTCAGATCCCTCAGGACGGTCTTTGGGCCATTAAGAAAGAGCGTAATCTGGCCATAAGGGTATGATACTGGCCTGCCGGCCAGATCTGCCGAATGGATCGGTGCGCAGGAATAAAGAGGCAGTCCAATCAGCAGACAGAGCAGGCCGAAGAGCCGGCGCCTCTGGCCGGGGTTGCACTGCATCCCGGCCGTCACCTGCCCTGCCCGTTCCCTTCAGAGGCCTTCACATCCGGCCTCTCAACCCACTGAAATACCTGCACCCTGTGGTTATACGTATCCGCAACAAAGAGCCTGCCCTTGCTGTCTAAAGAGACCCGGCTCGGATACTGGAACCATCCGGGCCAGTTGCCAAAGCCGCCGAGCTCCGAAAAATAGACGCCTGAATAGGTGTACACGTTTATGGCATGCCTCATATAATCATTGATGTAGATAAGGCCCAGCCCTGCATCTATCGCTACAGATATAGGTCTCGACAGCTTGCCTGAACTTCCGCCCTTTTCGCCGAACTTAAAGAGATAGTTGCGTTTTGGGTCAAGCACATATATCTGGCTGTCGCGCTCGTTCACCAGATAGATCCTGCCTTTGCCGTCTATCTGAATGTCCACAAGCGGCGCAGGCGCATCGCCTTCAAGCACGCTCAGGGTATCGAGCTGCCTGCCGAAGAGGTCGCAGACAAGCACCTTGGTGTCGTACCTGCTGAGCAGATAGAGCGTATCACTGCTGTCTATTGCGATGCGCGAGGGGCTGTACTGACGGCCCTCCTCTGTCGGGTAAAAGAAGATCTCACGCTCAAGCCTGAAGGCAGGGTTGTATACCGCAATCTTCGGCACAGGCTGCTCTGCAATGCCGCCGGTCGAGACATAGGTGTTGCCCCTTGAGTCTGTTGCGATCGAACTGACCCCTGATATGCCGTGCCTTTTGCCGAAGGTGTAAAGCGGGAAGAAACCTGAATTATAGATCACAAGCGAGCCTGCCTGTCCGATATAGACCTCGTCCGTCTCAATATCTGCATGCACAAACACCGGAAAGCTGAGTTTCACATCCTGCTCGTCAAACAGGATGGACTCAAGATATGCAGGCGCCTTCGGCTGCGCGTAAGCAGGCAGCGCTGAAGGCGTCAGCATCAGGAGCGTCAAGCCGATATGCCGTATAACAGTCTTTGTCATCATTATGTCTGCAAAACGAATCCCGGAATAATAGCATATATTTCAGTCAAACCTGAACCTGTAATTTCAGAGACTGAAGGATTCCCTCTCTGTCATTCCCTTTTTCTTCTGTCATTCCCTTTCTTGTGTCATTCCCTTTTTCTTCTGTCATTCCCGCAAGCGAAGCGCGACGGGAATCCTTCCGGAAACAGAGTCAACACCGCTGAAGGATTCCGGACGAGCCGGAATGACAGTCAAAAAAACAAGAGAGCAAACAATACAACTGAATCCTCCCCCCTTAGTGTCATTCCCTTTTTCTTCTGTCATTCCCGCAAGCGAAGCGCGACGGGAATCCTTCCGAGGCAGAGTCAACACCGCTGAAGGATTCCTGACCGATCCCGGACAAGCCGGGACAAGGCCCGGCTTGACAGCCAAAAAAAAGGGGGCATCAGATGATGCCCCCTTTGCTGCTATGTCAAAAAATAATGCTTTACGTGCTTATTTGGAGTGGCAGAGGTTACATCCTACGTTATCCGTTCCGATGGTGGAACTCTCCCATCTGAGCGCATCGGCCCTCTGGCCTGCATGCGCAACATGGCAGCTCAGACAGATGACTGTGTCTGTAGCGCCTACTGCATCAGCCGAGGCAGCAACCGTTGTCCTTCCTACAGGCACTGTAAGGTCATAGGTTGTTCCGTAGTTTGTTGCATACGTTGCGCCGATAGCAACATCCACAGGATGCCTGATCCAGTCTGCGCCGTCTGTCGTGCCTGTGCCATGGAAGTCTGTATGGCAGTCTGCACAGAGGGTGCTGATGCCGTGGGTGGATGCATCACTGAAATACTCGTTATGGTTAGCGGCTGTTGCCCCGACGTTCCAGTTTGAATGCTCAGTGCCCTTTACGCCCTTAAGGAACCTGTAGCTGTTTGCAACAGTTGTTGCCGTGTTGAGCTGAGCATTAGTTCCTGTATAATTATTATTGCCGTGGTGCGCGCCTGCAAGGTCTGCCATCTGCGAACCCGATAAACCCCTGTTTCCGTGGCAGCCTGTAGCTAATGAGCAGGTGAGCCGAGAGCCTATAGTTGTGCCGCCAGGAGGGACATTAAGAAGTAATGTATCCTGAGCGTTGAGATCCAGCACATTATGGCCGTAAGTCTCATTAGTGTTTACGAAGCTGAAGTTTCCGCCTGCCAGGCTGGAAAGGGCGGCATGTGCAACCTGAGGCGCGCCATTAACTGTAAGATCCGTGCCGGCTGCAGGATCATCTGCATGGCAGCCAAGGCAGTCAGCGCCGTTTTTGAGCAGTACAGGAAATGGGCCGCCTGCCTGTGCGTCAGTAGGGACTGTGCCATCCTGGCTGTAATGCATGGTATGGCAGGTGGAGCAGGAGCCTGTCATACCAGCCTGTGACTGGCCTGCTGCCAGGACAAGCGCTGCTACGAAAATCATTGCCATCAACAACATCTTTTTCATCTTTTTTTCTCCTTTTTTCTTTTTTTTAATGATCTTTTTTTCTGCTTCCTGATACTCTGTCTCTGGTTACCTCTATTTCTTCCTCTTCTTTCCTTTTATCCTCCTTTTTCATTAAGTATCATCAACAGCAAAAATACTGTCTGCCTCTATACATTAAGTTACGCTATGACATGCATCATAAAATATGCAACTTAAATGCCAATTTGAACTGCCTCCTCTTTCTTTATTAATAAACGCAAAAAGGCCGGCGCCTCCGACATGGTTCGGGATGATCAGACTGTCTGTGGCTGCGCTAACACATTGTTTTTAAAGACTTCTTATTTTTCATCTAATGACAGGCATCAGTTCGTCCGGCCAGTTCTCTGCCCCTTCACCTATGCAGGCTCCTGCCCTGTCATATGCGCCTGCCCCACCTGTGCCTGCCCAAAGGCCCGGATTCCTGTGTGATTTGACACAGACCGCATAGACGGAGTGTAATAACTCACTCCCGTTGCCCGG
>CAYUNK010000001.1:130710-160098 GCA_964446125.1 uncultured Nitrospiraceae bacterium
CTGCTCCCCCCCCCCGGCTGTCATTCCCGCAAGCGACGCTCCATGAAAATATCTCATTTTCAGCAGATTAAAGAAGCTTCGTAATCTCAGCAAAGATCACTTTAATGTCGGCTTTTGGATTGCCGGTAAGTTCTGACGGCATGACCTTCTGCCTGTCATGAAAATGATCAGGATAATTCCTGAGCCTGGGGTAATGAGGCTCATTGTCCCAGCGCGCAACCGCCTCTGTTTCATACAACTGATATGCATAAAGTAATTCATCTTCAGTGACAATGAACTTCACATCAAGCCTGAATTTGGATGGGATAAGCTGACAGCGCAACTTATAGAAACCCCTCTTCTCGATTTCATCCATAGACAGAAGTTCTACATGGCTGACCAGAGGCTGCTTATTCAACAGGGCAATAATGCCCTTAATATCCAGCTTATGCGGCATTGTTGAGCAATCTTCTGAACGCCCTCTGCCATGCCTCTCTCATTGCTATGGCGCCTTTCCACTCCATCCAGTCATCCTCGCAGTCCATAGCTGCCCTTCCCTTGAGCTCTTTTGAGAATTTGACAAAATCCTTGCCGTATCTATTCTCCATGCGCCTTATGACTGTTGTGTATTCACCCATTCTCCGCTGGATATAGTCAGCGACAATCTCTTTCAGCGCGATCTGTTCATCCTGGTAAATGCCTGATGCAAGAAGCGGCTGCAGTATTTCTGATATGGCCCTTTGGGTAATCATCGTCTCACCTCGCCTTCTGTGGGGTTGATTACTAAGGATAACACAATAATATTGATTATTATCAGGCACAACTTCATCTTCCCGGCTTTTCGGGAATCCTTCACCCCTTCGTGTCATTCCCTTTCTTTTCTGTCATTCCCGCAAGCGAAGCGCGACGGGAATCCTTCCGAGGCAGAGTCAACACCGCTGAAGGATTCCGGACGAGCCGGAATGACATACAAAAAGAGGAGCAGCAGCAATAGCGGGCAGGGCGGTTCTTCTAACGGTAATTATGGCAGTGTATGCAGAGTTCGCCCGGCTTCACTGCAGGGTATCTGAAAAGGGACCTTGAGTCTGAGCCATGCGGGTTATGGCAGCTTGCGCAGGAGAGTTCCCCGGTTTTGGCCCTTTTCTCCGGCCTGTCCTTCATCGGATGGCCTGAAGGACCCATACCGACAACATGCGGCTTTTGGCCGTTTATCCCCGGATGGCACTGATGACAGCCGTCATTGACAGGCAGTCTCAGAAGCATGGGGTAGTCTGCGCTATGGAAATCATGACAGACTGAGCACATGCCGGCAGAAACAGGCGGATGCAGAAGCTTCCTGCTGAAATCGCTGCCGTCGTGGCAGTTGAAGCAGAGTTCAGGCGCCGCTGAAGTGAGCAGCCTCGGAAGGGCTGCCTGATGCGGCGCATGGCAGCTTGTGCACATGTCTGTTGCCACAGGAGAGTGTATCACCTTGCCTGCAACGAACCTGCCTCTGTTATGGCAGGTAAAACAGAGCTCAGCCATCGGCTGATGCAGGAGCTTTTCGCCCTTGCCTGCATGCGGGTCATGGCAGTCAGCGCACCTGCCTTTGGAGACCGGCCAATGGACCAGTTTCATGCCTGAAAAATTCTTTTTGTCGTGGCAGTCATGGCAGAGCGCAGGCTGCGGCTTAAGAAGCAGGCTGCTGTTTGCGCCGCCATGCACTGCATGACAGGACCCGCACATGCCTCCTGCCACAGGAGGGTGGATGGATTTATTCTCGAACTTCCTGCCGTCATGACAGTTGATGCAGAGGCCGGGCATATCTGCTGCCAGAAGCTTCTCCGAATCAGATGAATGGGGATTGTGGCAGGAGAGGCACTGGCCGGCTGCAACAGGCTGGTGGGCCACCTTTGCAGAAAACTTCTTTTTGTCATGGCAGTTGAAACAGAGACCAGGGAGCTCTGCAATCAGCAGTTTCTGACTGTCTGTGGAATGCGGATTATGGCAGGCTGTGCAGCCCATCATGAGCGCTGCATGCTGCGTCTTCTTCGTAAACATCCCCCTGTCATGGCAGTTGTAGCAGATTTCAGGCGAATCTGAGGCCAGAAGCTTTGCATTGTCAGAGCTGTGGGGGTTATGGCAGCCGGTGCAGCCCATGCCTATAGCAGCATGCTGCGTCTTCTTCGAAAAGACTGCGCTGCTGTGGCAGCCATAGCAGAGCTGAGGCTGGTCAGCAGAAAGGCCTTTCGCGATCTTGCCGGCGATCTTGTGCGGCATCTCTGCAGCATTCAGGCCGGAATGGCATCCGGTGCAGCCCATCGAAACGGCCAGATGCAGGGTCTTCTTTGCTGCAAGGTCAGGATGGCAGATGCTGCAGTCCGGCCCCTGGGCGCTGCAGACTGAGGCAGCCAGGAAAAAGAGAATAAGCCCGAAAAAGAGAGAGATCTTCTTCACCGGATAAATCCTTCGAGACGATAATGTATTTCTCATTAATATATTACTCATTTTCCCGATTAAGGTAACAAATCCCCTAAATCAAGTCAATACAGAAACCATCCCAATGACACAAGAAAAAAGGAATGACAGCGCAGAGGGGAAGGATTCCGGACAAGCCGGAATGACAGCGCAGGGGGGAAGGATTCCTTCAGTGGTGAGCTCACTTGACCGGTTTAGTATGGCATCTTGCGCAGTCAACAAGCGGAAAGGCGACCTTGTCGTGGCATACTCCGCAGTATTTCCCGAACGTCAGGTCGAGCATCGTATATTTGACCGTGCCCTTTGATGTGCTTGGGAATATTTCAGGGTGGCAGACCTCGCAGCCGTTCCATACTGCATGCTTGCGGTGAGAAAAGAGGACATCCTCCATCCACCCTTCCTTTGCCTCTATCGAGAAGTCCTCCTGGGGCTTTAACCCAGCCCTTTTCATCGAGCTCCCTTCAAGATAATCCACAGGCCTCACAATCCCTTCAGCCTCGGCCTTCTCCCAGTCCACCCTGTTGCCGAATTCTGCGCGCGGAAAATCCCTCGTAAAGGTATTGAAATCATACATGCGTGAGGCAGCCTCTCTCTGCGAGTGGCATTGCCCGCATCGCTTCATATCCTGGCCTTCGGTCTTTTCTGAGCAGGACGCAAAGACCTCTCTGCCTCTGAAGAGCATCTTTCCGTTATGGCAGGCCCCGCAGTAGTAGCCCTGCATATTGCCTGCTGCCCTGATCCCTGTGGCATTCTTCTGCATCGCAAAGCCGATATCCACATGGCAGAGCCTGCAGGTGAACCAGGCCCTGTGCAGCCAGTGATCAAACGCCACAGGAGCCATTCCGGCCCGCCTTGAAGATATGCCCAGTTCAACCCGGCCGTAATACTGAAGCAGAGGCTGCGCAAGGGCGGCAGTCTGCCAGGAGACGAAGCCTGAAGCAGCAATGCAGAGCAGAAGAATAAGGTTTCTTACGATACGCACAGGCTATAGCTTCTCTTTTCCTTGTTCATAAGGCAATGGCCTCTTATTCTTCACCCCTGACTGTGCAACCGCCGGACAGGCAGAGACCATATCAAGCAACAAAACCAACAACATATGCCTTTTCAAGAGTCCTCCTTAATCTAACAGCGAGCATTGTGAGGCAGGAATTGACTAATTTGAGCTTTCTTGTTTTGCACATTTTACTAAGACTGTAAGGCGAGGTCAAGGGCAACTGGGCAAGGTTAAGCATTATGTCTATCGCTTCAGCGCAGGATGGGGCCGCTCAAGCAGTGTCAGCGCTGGGGTCTGCCTTTGGCTATATACTGAAGAAACTGTTTTGCAGGGGCAAAAGAAGGGTTGATCTGAAGCGCAGTCTTGAACTCGGCCTCTGCCTCCTCTGACAGAGCCTCGTCAAGATATGTGACCCCGAGATTAAAATGCGCAAGCTCATTTTTGCCTGCCAGTTGGCTCGCCTTCCGGAAGGCCGAAAGCCCCTCCTCTCTCATGCCTGCCCTCAGATATGTGCTGCCCAGATTCGTGTACGCAATGCCGTATTCAGGGTTCAGTCTGACTGCTTTGAGATAACTCTCTATTGCAGCCTGATACCGGCCCTGCTCCTGCAAGACAACACCAAGATTGTAATGCACACGGGCCTTGGCAGGAGACTTGGCTGCAGCATCCTGCCAGAGGGCTGTTTTTGACCCCCATACAGTATTCCGCCCAAAGGTGAGTGAGGCAAGCAGCAGCAGGACGATCAGAGCGAAGGTTCCTGGCCATGTGCGCGCCTGAGGCCTGCCTGAACATGCATGCGCGGCGATTATCTCGCCGAGGCTCACAACGACAAGCGCGATGCCTGCCATGGCCAGGTATACCCTGTGCTCGAAGATCAGGTCCTTAAGCGGCACTACTGACGAGGTCGGCATAAGGATAAGCAGAAACCAGAGCATGCCGAATCCTGCGCGCCTGAGGGGCCATCCGTATCTTCCTGATACCTTCAGGGTCGCAAAAGCTGCAGCAACAATCACCACCAAGAATATGGCTGAGGCAAGTACTGCAGGCTCAAACAGACTGCTTCTGAGGGGATAGTCATGATCAATATTCTGGTTCACAGGCAGAAAGAGCATCCTCAGGTATGTGAGCAGCGCCGTCAGCTGCGTATAGCCGTAATCAGTCTGTCCAATGCCCTCTATGCTGAATCCGACAGATTTGTTCCCTCTGAGCCCGAGCATTATCCTGATGCCCATGGCAGCCCCTGCAAGCACGACTGCGCCGGTTCCGAGCGCTGCCTTTTTCAGGCCGGCCCTGCTGCCGAAGAATAACAGATAGAGCAGGAGCATCACCGGCGCTGTCACAATGATCTCCTTGAACCCATACCCTGCAATGAAAAAAGATACTGCAAGCAGCCAGAGGCCGAAAGAGGCCCTGCCTGCTGTTTCTGTGTATCTGACAAAGCAGAAGAGGCTTAAGAGGTACATAAGCGATGCAAGAACTTCTGCCCGCTGTACAACATAGGACACTGCGCCGGTCTGAAGAGGGTGAAGGGCAAAGACAGATGCAATGATCAGCGCCCTGCCTTCGGCGGCCCTGACGCCTTTGCTGTCAGGGGAGGAGATAAAGATGCTCCGGAAAAAGAAGAAGACCAGCAGCACAGCAACAAGATGCGCAAGCAGATTAAGGATGTGATAGCCTTTCACTTCCATGCCGGCCATGGCATAATTCAGGCCAAACGAAAGCGTTGTGAGCGGCCGGGAGCCTGAGACCATATGCTTCAGCTCAAAAGGCGCCTTCACAACAGGATTCTCCGCTATTGACTTGATGTCATCAAACAGAAACGGTCCGTCAAGGGCAGGAATATATACAGCCGCTGTCGCTGCAAGAAGCGCAGCAAGGATCAGCCCTCTATGCTTCATCGCAGTTCTTTTCAGCTCGTCCATAAGCGGAAATAAATTCTATGCTTTTGCCCTTTCCCTGCACAAGATCATTAAGGCTGAGCATGCCTGAAGAAGGCCGGCCTTCCTGACCTGACCCGGCTTAAATTGGCCAATTCAGCGCATCTGTGATTAAACAGAGTGTGTTTAAAGTTCATGGTTACAGAAGGATTCCGGACAATGGCCGGAATGACAGGGGAAAATGACGGCTTGTGCAGAGTGATTGCATAGTTAGTAACTGTCTCTGTCTTCTTTTTGGCTGCTCCTCAAAAGCGCAACCTCCTGGGCAAGCCGCTTCACCTGATCGGTCAGGGTTGACAGTTTTATGGACTGATGCAGACAGATCAGAAGAAGGGTGAGCATGCCGAAGAAAAAGAGCACCGAGGAGGGCAGGATCCCCCCAAGCAGCTTCCCGATCCTCGCAACAAGGCTGTACCAGAGCGAAAGAAGCACGATCAACATGCCGGTCAGGAGCCAGAACCAGGCGTAATCCTCCCTCAGTTTCCGCCTCCTGACCAGCTCGATAATATAGAAAAATAGCGCGATCCCTATAATGACTGCAAGGGTCTTTAACTGTATGGTCATGGCTGCCTCCTTGGGTCATGGTCTCTGAGCAGGGTAACGAAAATAGAGAGCATCATCTTGAAGATATAATAGACCGGCACAATGCCGCTATGCATGGTTATGGCCTTGGTGTTGGGGTTCATCCTGACCGGAACCTCGACGAACCTGAGGCCGAGCCTGTGAAGCATGATCAGCACATCCGCATCAGGGAAATCTACAGGATATGCATCGCATGCATAAAACCGGAGGGTCTTTCTGTTTAGGGCCTGAAACCCGGATGTAGGGTCAGTAACCTTCTGGCCGGTAAGCAATGAGGCAACAGTCCTGAAAAAGACCATGCCGAACTTCTTTATCAGGGGGGCCCTGTAACCACCAACTCCGAGGAAACGGGACCCGATAGCCACATCCGCCCCACCTGACTCAACTGCATCAAGAAGCGGCCTGATATAGGCAGGGTCGTGCTGGCCGTCAGCATCCATCTGAAGGACAAACTGGTATCCCTGCCTGAGCGCATACTGAAACCCGGTCTGAAGCGCAGCGCCGTAGCCCAGGTTAAACGGGAGGGATATGACATGGGCGCCCGCACCCAGAGCCTCCCCTGCGGTGCCGTCTTTTGAGCCGTCATCAACAACAATGATATCCGCATCCGTATGCTTCCTGATGCCTGCTATGGTGGCAGATATCCTTCCGGCCTCGTTATAGGCAGGGATGATGATGAGAAAGGGTTTCATATATCAGCTATGGGGCTTCGAGCAGGAGTCTGGGCAAAAAAGTCCTTAAGAAGAAGCATCCTTATATTCTTATCTGCTGCCATGCAGCTTCAGATCCTGAAACAGAGGCCCAAGCCTCTGCCTCAGCTCATCTGCAGATACAGTATTTGACCGATTTTGCATATGCTATTTTTTCACAGTCAGGCAACAAAAGCAATTTCATGGCGCAGGCGATTGCGGGCCATATAAAGAGGGCTCTTATTCCTGCTGCCTCCGGGGGATGAGCATCAGAAGCTTATGAACGCTGATCATTCCCCAATAATGCATGAGATGCAGGATATCGAGCAGCCGGGAATCAGAATATCTGCGGGCAATCTCCAGTTCCTGCCTGTACGTCCTGATAAAAAAACTGGTGGTCTTTGATGCCTGATGCACCCTGAAGCCTGCCAGATACCTCTTGAGTATCAAGGGCGGATATTTCCTTCCTATCCTGAGCCAGTATTCATAG
Organism: uncultured Nitrospiraceae bacterium; assembly: GCA_964446125.1. Lineage (GTDB taxonomy): Bacteria > Nitrospirota > Thermodesulfovibrionia > Thermodesulfovibrionales > UBA6898 > UBA6898. Next base: position 137,839 of record CAYUNK010000001.1, read on the forward strand.
TCCATTGCCAGATGCTCATTCAGATCAAAAGGACCGAACTCCCCGACAATCTCTCTCCTCCAGAATGTCGCAGGCTGGCTGATGGGGTTTGCTACAAGCAGTAGTGCATAACTGTAGTGTGCAAGCAGGAAATTCTTGTACGCAGTTATCAGCCTCCGCACCTCATGGTCAGCCTCATCCATTATCCTGCATCTTCCGGTCAGCCACATAACAGACCTGTCTTTGGCAAAGACCTCTGCAGCCGCAGACAGGGCGCCCGGCTCATAGAGATCGTCTGAGTTAAGGTAAGCGATTATATCGCCTGTTGCCATGCTGATGCCCTTGTTGATCGCATCAGACTGGCCCTCGTCTTTTTCTGATATCCAGACAATCCTGCTGCCATAGGATTTCAGGATCTCTACTGTGTTGTCGGTAGAGCCGCCGTCAATAACAATATACTCAATATTCGGGTAATCCTGTGCAAGCACGCTTCTGATAGTTCTTTCGATAAACCCAGCCTGGTTCAGCGACGGCGTAATGATTGATATGCGCAGAGGGTTATGCATCACATATTCGTCGAAATCAGCACAAGCCTATTACGGGCCATAAATATCAAACTTCGGGAAATTCGACCTGAGAAGCGTATAAATAAGGAGCTTCCCATACAGCCTGGCGCTGCAGGGGAAACGAAATAAATTTGGCAGCTCTATCTTCTTTCCCTGCAGGACAGCACCGATCTGCTTCTGCATCAGGAGGTTGTTTTTTTGCTTAAGGGTAAGTCTCTCGTCAAAACGCTTCATCATCTCGACTGCCACCCTCTCCCTGTACAGCCCTGCCTTTTCATAGTCAGAGCTTTTGTTCGCCCCATGCGCATGAATATGCGCCGATATCTGATCATTAAATACTTTCATGCTTTCAAATATCAACGGGTTCTCAAACCAGAATATCCAGTCTTCGAGATAGACAAACTCAACATTGAATTTTGATTGTATACGGTCTTTCCTGATAATAAGATTAGCCGGCTGGTATGGATTTGCCGCTGTCAGGATATCAAGATGTGTTTCAGGGATAATAAAGGGAGGCCTCACAAAGCCTCGTGGTCTGTTCTGCCTGAACCATTGCACAGGAAACGCCAGCGCTGAATGCCCCGGCCATTTCCGGATACAGGCAACAGGGTCAAAGGTGAGTTCATCATCAGCATCCAGAAAAAATATCCAGTCTCCCCTGCTCTGCTTCATGCCGGCATTCCTTGCGCCTGCAGTGCCCGTATTTTTCTGTCTTATCAATACCACCTCAAGAGGCGCAAGATCGCTTCTGCCCATCTCTACGATTTCTGCCCCTCTGTCCTGCGAGCCATCGTCAATAAAAAGCGTCTCAACGAGCTTCTTCGACTCAGGCGCTATCCTGTTGAGGGACGCAAGGACCCTGCCGATGGTCTTTTCAGCGTTATAAAACGGGATGATAATAGTCAGAAGGGGCATGTCTATCAATAAAGGTCTTCAGCGCTTGCCGGGCAGGCACTTATTTATTCCCCTTCCGGCCTTTTACCGGTCGCGCATCCCAGAATATTCTTCTCAATGCGCTGACCATGATAGAGAGTCCAAGAAACTCGAGCGCCACCCGGATAAGACCCCTGATGCCTTTAAGGTAGAGCCTGAGATAGGCTTTTACAGGATTATAACCATACTCAATGGATGCACGGCAGACTTCCTTATAGCCCCGGTAATACTCAAACTGCGATATGCCTCCAAGCGCCATGTATGCAATTGGCTTATTTATATATTTGCCCTTTTTGCCGCTGATTGATATCCGAAGCAGGTGTTCATAGTCCATCGCTATCCTGTATGAACAATCAAATACTCCGCAGGTTTCATATACGGACTTCCGCATAAATACGGTAGGATGCATAACAGCAGGCAACATATAGCGAACCCTGGAAAGATAGTCCCGTTCTCCTTTCATCAGAAACAGTGGTTCACCGCTTTCATCTGTATAGACAAGGTCGCCATAGACGAAATCATATTCAGGCGCCTCACTGAAAGCCTCCATAGCGCTCGCCACCGCACCCTCAGCATATCGGTCGCCGGCATTAATGATGCCGATGATTTCTCCGCTGCTTGCCCTGATTCCCTTGTTAAAGGCATCACTGATGCCCTTGTCAGGCTCGCTCACCCAGCAATCTATCTCTTTATCATGTTTCTTGATAATATCAACCGTGCCATCCGTTGAGCCGCCGTCTATGATTATATATTCGATATTCTGATAGCTCTGGCTGCGGACGCATCTGATAGTACCCTCAAGATGCTTCTCACCGTTATATACTGCGGTAATGATGGATACGAGCGGCTGGGCCGAGCCCGATTTCTGCCTGCGGACTTCCTCAGTTATACGACCTTCAGCCTCCCAGCCTGCACTGTTATAGAATTCGGATACTTTCTTCCCTGCGTCATTCTGCATATTCTATTTGGAGCCCCGAAATATTCCGGCACAGAAGCAAGGTTCAGCCGGCATTGGATCTTCTTTCGTTTATTATTTCGTGGTAGAGACATTCATATCGCTTCGAGTTTTTCTTTATATCGAACTCCTCCATCACCTTTTCCCTTGCCCTGGCTGAAAGGGCCCTGTGGCGGTCTGCATCCCCAAGCACCCAGGCAATTCCCTCTGCAAGGTCTTCTGCCTCGTATGGTCTGGCCAGCCAGCCGTTGCTCATATGCTCGATCATGTCCGGCATGCCACCTATATTGAAAGCCACGGCCGGCGTCCCGCAGGAAAGAGATTCCATGACAGTGTTCGGCAGGTTGTCCTGAACTGAAGGGGCTACAAAGACATCCGCAGCTGAATATATAAGCGCAAGACTCACATCATCATGCACCCTTCCCAAATAATGAGTTTTCAAGGAAAAGTCTGGGCCATTTACGGACACTGATGACCCGAATACTACCAGTTCTGTTTCCTGCTGCTGAGTCGTTTTTGAGAGTAGTTCGAGGGCAGGAGCAAGGATTTGAAAACCTTTCCTCTTATCGCTGGTTGCCTGCAGCGCGCCAAATAGAATCAGTTTCTTGCCTTGAGGAAGATTCAATATATCTCTGGCGAGCCGTTTATCAATAAGCTTATAAACATTTGTATCCAACCCGTTAGGCATGATCTCTATCCGAAAATCACGAAAAAGAGCGCTGTCTCTTGCGCAATTTGCAAGCCAGCGACTGGGTGTCACTACTGTTATATTCAAACCATTCCATACTCTATTCTTCTTTTTCCAGATCAGGTGTGAAAGGTCATTCTGTTTATGACTGCCGAGCTGCGGACATCTGCCGCATGAATCCTTATATCTGCCACACCCTTCATCGTAATGGCAGCCTCCGGTAAAAGGCCACATGTCATGGAGCGTCCAGACAATCGGTCTGCCCAGCCTGCTCAGCTTTTCTATCCCGAGATATCCGCTGCATATCCAATGAAGATTAAATAATTCGGGGCCGTCCTGATCATTTTGACGCTTTTTATAGACATTAGTTATCAGCCCGGTAGAGAAAAAGGATTTGTTCCTTTGTTTGTAACACAAGAGCGGCAAACTGTCTATTGTAGGCGTTAAATGCGGCCACGCCCTTGACAGCTTTGAACACCCTGACAAAACTGAAGCGTCATCCGACAATTTAATTCCAGCATACATCCTGCTATTACATCCGGAAGCCAACAAGCCCCTGTGCTGTCTATAAGCGGCAATTGCAGCGCCGCCAACTATATCAGCATATGACATGTGCAAAACATTCAAGGCTTAACTCCCTCCATAAATAATGAATCAGGTTTTCGCGGTCTTCCTCCAATCATGTCGAGTCCAAATGAATTAAAATTCGGGATTCGGCTTTCATCGGCGCTGCATACCCTTATATCAGAAAGTCCGGCCTGCCTGAGAAGCCTTGTGAGGGAATAGCGATCAAAGAGCGCCCTGTGGACCTCACCTGAATTCCTGAACAGTCCGCATTGGTATGCCCTTTGCGTCTTGTCGCCCAGCATGCCCCTTATTATCACAGTTGTAATAAGTCGCTGTAATCCTGTGTATATATTGCGAAAGCCGGTATTCTTAACCCTCTTCCAGAAGCCGGTATGATTCTTCTTGTTTTCCCAGTATGCAAAGGCCTCAAAACCGATGCGGGATACTATAAATTCCCTGTCAGGATGATCCTTAAGATACTGCGCCATCTTGCCGCCGGAACAATCTCGAGCAAACTGATCAAACAGCTCAAGGATCATCCATTGATAGTCATCATCAGCCCCTTCTACACCGTCAATTGCATCCTGAAGCTTCTGAAGATAAAGACGTGCAATGGTTTCCAGATCCGGGGTCACAACTCGCATAACACCATTACGCTTGATAACGCGCACTGCCGATAGCAAAAAAGTCATGGCCTCATCCATGGTCAGGTGCTCAATAACATGAGAATGATAGACTGCGTCAAAAGTACAATCGCCAAAAGGCAGTTTTTTCTTAATATCGCAGGTCATAACATCAGGAGATGACGGGTTTATATCAATATTCGTCCAGGCTGGATGATACCAGTCGCCGCAACCTATATTGAGAAGTCTTGTCACCGCTCTTTCAGGAAGAAAAGGTTCAACTGCATATCCATTGAGTTAACTTCCTTTACCCCCAAGAAAGGTGTTTTTGAAATAAATGGGGGATGAATATGGACTCTAAAGCCGATCTGTTCAAAAGCAGAAATCAACTGCCCCAACTCCTGCCTATTGTCCCTGAATGAATGATACTCTACAAAGACATAAGGCACGTCTTTAAGCTCGTTATAACAATCCCTGAGCGCTTCAACTTCAGCGCCTTCGATATCTATCTTTACAAAATCGAACCTGCATTTCTTAAGGATATCCCTCAGAGCAACAGCAGGTACTTTTATAAGATCTCTATCAGACCCTGAATTGATGCGTCCGCTGTCTGAGCCTTCAATACTGAACTCAACAATCGTATTTGAAGACCATATTGCATTATTGTGCAATTCAACATAATCAAGACCATTACTCAGCACGTTATTTTTCAAGTACTCAAATATGCCGGGGTCTGCTTCATAGGCAACCACTTTCGAGCCAGGATAATGTTTCTTGAAATATAGTGCGCTTAATCCTATATTGGCTCCGCAATCCAAAATCAAGGGCGCAGTTTTAACAGTCGGGAAGGAGTAAATCCGCTCAACAAAAATCTCTTTGAATGCCGACAAAAACGAAGCTATATCAGGAACAATAAAACGCAATCCGTTTAACTTGATAGTTCTTTTTTTGTAACGGGGGCTTCTCCCATACCTTGTTACAAGCCAACTGTATCTTCTGTATTCAGGCTCAACTAACAGACGATACAAATGCCGTGCAGGGCCGAAAAAAAATCCTGTGATGATGCCATCTTGTCTCATAGCATTATTGACTGTTGCATGTCCCGCTATACCTGTAAAACAAATATATTACGGATTTTTCATGAAATTCACTAAACATTTCCATCTGCTGTATTTTATTGACTTGAAATATTTTTCAAAGGCGTTAACTATATCCGACTCTTCATGCAAAGGTATTTCATATGTATTAATCGGACTTGTCGAAAGCTCAACGTCAAATAAATTTGAAGTTCCACAATGCGTGCCGCTGCTGTCATGGCCAATGTTTTTTATCAGTGATCTGCCGGGGAAAAGAGTATATTTCCCGTTTATAAAAGCAGCCGCCTGCCATCGAATTGCCCAAGAATTAATTTTCCCTTTGACTTGATCTTCAAGCATTCTTGTAAAATTATAAGTTCCGTTAATATTAAACTTTTTTGTAAGCTTATTATCCCTGACTTTATTTAATAACTTTAGACCATCAGGTTCAAATAAGTCCCATCCTCGCTTCCAGGTCGCCCAGCCCCAGCAGGGAGTATGTTTTAAAACAAAAGTTTCCGGCAAAGGAAGTTCAACCGGATGAGTGTATCCATGTATACTTATAAGCCTTTCCTCATTTTTATATAAATTCAGCGCTTTATTCACAAAGCTGAGGAAGAAAGGTGAGCTTATCATATCATCTTCAAGCACTATTATCTTTCCGTATTGATCAACCACCTCCGTCACACCTGAAATAATGGAATCGGCCAGGCCAAGGTTCTTCTGCCTCTCAATAATGGTCACATCCTTAAAGCCGTCAATACTCCGGATATACTCCCTGACTTCACGCACCTTTTCATATTGAAACTCGTCCCTGGGCGCATCCGAAAAAACAATCAGTCTGCTGTCACGCGCGCCTTCGTTTTTCTGAAGGCTCTCGACTGTCTGGCGGGTATGCCAGGGCCGGTTGTAGACGAAAAGGGCGATTGGGGCTGCGCTCATGCAGCCTCCCGAATGCGCGGCCTGTTGACGATTACCGCCTGTTCCCATAGATACGGCATAACTTCGGTCCATGCCTGCTCTCCCATCCTGAAGGTAGCAGCTGGATCGGCAATGACACGCCGGACAGCAGCGCCTGCCTTGGCCGCATCTATGAGCGCGGACTGTGCAAAGGAAACCGAACTGATCGTATCGAGGAAGAACCGGCGCAGGGGGCCTTTCATCCAGTCGACAACCGGCGAGCTAAATCCGATCTTCCCCTTTCTCCATGTGACCTCATGCGGCATATAGGGGGATATCGCATCACGGACTATGCATTTTGAAAACCCAGACCTGACCTTCGAAGTCCACGGGAGAGAAAATGCATAACAGACAATGCGGTGGTCCATAAACGGCATACGTATTTCGACGCCGTTTGCCATACTGTAGCGGTCGTAGTTCCGCAGTAGCGTAGGCAGCACATTGAGGTGGACAGAGCGATAGAGAACTTTATTGAGCGCATCAAAACTTCTGAATCGCGCATGACCCTCCCCCGGCATCTGTCGCTCCCTGCGAAGCAGCCTTCTGGCAATGTCAATAACATGCCATTTGAACCAATAGCCCCACATCGGCGGGAGCCGGAACTGGACAGACTGCTCCGGTGCCGATCCATAATAGGTCGAGAGTATTTCCCGGGCAGCCTTAAGATGGAGTCCTGTATCACGGAGAGCATAAAGGTAATCAAAAGGATAACCGCCGAAAAGTTCATCTGCGCCGTGGCCGTCTATCGTGACCTTGACCCCATGGCTGCGCATAGCATCATAGGTCATCATAAAGGGTATGGGGCTGGTAACATAGAGGTCTTCCTGGAGATAGAGGTATTCATCAAGCCGGTCGATCACCCTCAGCGGGTCGATTTCAAGGAAGGTCGCCTCGATCCCCAGATGGTCCGTAACCATGCGGGCATAGCGGCTCTCATCCAGAGGTGTTCCGGGAAAACATGCCACAAAGGCATGCTGCCAGTCCTCGTTCATCCGTGGACCGCGGCCATGGCGGGCAAGGTGGGCCATCGCCGAGATCGTAGCACTTGAATCAAGCCCCCCACTGAGCGCGGTGCCGAGCGGCACATCGCTCCGCATTCGGAGGCGGCAGGCATCCAGGAACAGTGCCCTGAGCTGCTCTGCCTGATCTTCGTAGCGGCAGGGGGCCTGTGGGATATGATCAAGAGTGTTCCACCATTTAGTTGTAGTCAGCCTGCCGCGCCGATAGATTCCCCACGAGCCTGCCGGGAATCTTTTTATACCTTCGACAACACACTCATCAGTGCTCTCGTAATGGAATATCATCTTATGGTCTTTCACAAGGTTCAGGTTAGGGCGCACTTCAGGCATAATGGGAAAGAGGGCCTTCATCTCCGAAGCAAATGCAAAGTTGCCTTTCACCGAAGCATAAAAAAGCGGCTTTTTGCCGAAACGGTCACGACTAAGGAAAAGGGCCTTTTCCCTGTCATCCCATATTGCAAATGCCCACATACCGTTAAACTTCTGCAGACATTCCTCGCCCCATTCCACAAAAGCGGCAAGTATGACCTCAGTATCCGAATCGCTCCTGAATACATGGCCCCTTGACTGAAGTTCTGCCCTTATCTCGATGAAATTATATATTTCACCGTTATAGGTAATAAGGTAGCGACCGTCTGCATAGGACATCGGCTGCCTGCCTTTTTCGGAAAGGTCCAGGATCGCAAGCCTCCTGTGCCCCAGTGTTATACCGTCCCTTCTCCAGATACCCCGCCCGTCAGGCCCCCGGTGGGCCAGACTGTCAACACAGATGTCTGCCATCTCTTCAGATATCTCCCCGACAACTCCAAAAATGCCGCACATTTCAGTTCTTGAACATCCTTACAGTTAATCCCAGATTCCAGAAAAAAATTCTGAAACATTCATAAATTCTTGTCCTGAAATAACGTTCTCTGATAAAAGGAAATTTTAGGAGGCCATAGATCATAGTATAAAATGTAATAAGAGACTGCCGCACAGGTTTCTTCGAAAGCTGCAGCGCTTCCAGATATGCATATCCTCCCTTATAACATGAGCTCAACATCCAGCCAAGTGATAATTTGTACTTGGCGATAAGATGCTCTACCCTGATATCAGGCACGTAGAATACAGGGATTCCCCTTTCCTTGAGTCTATGGATCAAATTTGTTTCTTCCCCATAGGAAATGGTTCCGCCCGACATGCCTATATTTGTATTAAACCCTCCGCTCTCGGCAAGTAGTGATTTCCTAAAGATCATATTGGTACCGTTGATCCATTCATTATGGGCAAGCTGCCTTTCCTCTTTTCCCAGAGACCATTCCCCATAGGAAATTTTATACCATGCTGGAATGCTGATCAAACTGTATGCAGAATAAGGACCTCCGAAAGCAGCAATTTCAGGACGTCTGTCAATGAATGCCGCTATCTCTCTTGCCCAGTTCCTGTATGCCTTTGCATCATCATCAATATAAGCCACATACCTGCCTCTTGCCTCCAGGCAGCCCCTGTTTCGGGCATGACCGAGCCCCTGAATATCTTCTTTAACAAGTCTGATATTTGAGTGCGTTTCAGCAAACTCCTCAGCAATACCTTGAGTATCATCATTTGAATTATTGTCAATCACAATAACTTCATACATACCCTTGTCAAGATTCTGTTCAACAAGGGATTGCAGGCAACCCTGTAAAAGACCTGCGCGGTTATAAGTGCAGACAATAACTGAAATTACGGGCGTATCTTTCATTATTGAGATTTCTTTATATACAGCAGACAACATAGCGCCAACTTAAACAGAGTATCGAAATCCGGTCTTTTCCATCCCGATATGATTGATCTCCTGTATAGTCTCGCCTTTTCCCTTAAATCACCGGAAAAAGGTATGGCGTCTCCTATATCACGGTAACGTTCAGCATAAAATGCATTTACGTCACCAAACATATCCTTAATTAACCCCGGGAATTTCTCATTGAGACAATCAATTACCATAAAATAATCTGTTTCAGCCTTTCTGATGGAAGTGCCGGCCCAGAGGTTTTCACCATGAAGTTGATAGCGTGCAAGAACTCGCGGAATACATGCAATACTGTAATTCATCGCAACTCGAATCCACAGTTCATAATCTTCTTTTCCTATAAGTTCCTTTCTTTCATCAAAACCTCCTACATCATCTATGCATCTTTTTTGCGTTATTACGGTCAAATTTGGGATGAAATTGCCTTGAATCAGATTTTTCAAGGTGGGACTTGTCGTTATGTTATACATAAGTTCCATATCCTCATATTGGCTGATGCTGTCGGCTATGAAACTCAATGCCTTTGTGAAACTCAGGCCGCATTCAGGGTGTGCATCCATATAATCTATCTGGATTTCCAACTTCTCCGGCATCCAGAGGTCATCCGAGTCAAGAAAGGCAATATATTCCCCTTTGGCAACCCTAATTCCCAAATTTCTGGCGCTTGCCGGCCCCCCATTTGTTTTGAACAGGTAAATAATCTTATCCCCAAATTGCTCTTTAATTAACTGCTCTGTGTTATCGGTAGATCCATCATCAACCACGATAATTTCATAATCGGAATATGTCTGCTTCAGGACGCTGTTGATAGTCTCTGTGATGTATTTCTCCCGGTTATATGTGGGAATAATGACGCTTACTTTAGGCATGTGGTCAAACTCGGGATTCTTCATTCACAGCTCGATAACCATAATACCTTGCGAGAAGTTGCAGATAGTTCAAAACAAGGGATTTTCGCATAAGAGGGTGGATATATTTTTCGAGAAATCGTCAGGCGTGAAGAACTCTATGCCCTCACTTCTATAATCCGAGCGGATGATTATTGCAAGCAGGGCACTGTCATGCGTAATTTTATCAACAGGCTGTCTCATAGTTAAGTGACTTTGAATAGTATCAGATTCTATCCCTGAGATCAGGCTTCAAAGAGATCTTCAGAAGAAATTTATCGATATCCTTTAATTTATTCCTCAAAACATCAATTACAATGTCATAGTCAAGCTTTTCATAATCATGCGCAATAATATTTCTGAACCCTGCCATCTTCGCAAGTTCGCCTGTCAGTTTTGGCGGAATTATTCCCTCTTCATTTAATATATAAAATGCTTCCGCCATACTGGTGGGCTTCCGGAGACCCCTGTAAGCTATCACTGCCTCTGCGAGATCTATTGTTGACTGGATTGCGAGATACAGGTACCTTTCAACAGCGCCCCTGATATCTATATTGGCTTCAATCTCTGTCTTTGTATATTTTCCATAACGCAGAAGTATTTTAAGGTATTTCCGGACAGAACTTATCTTATTCTCTATTACCTTCCGGCTGCTCATGCCTTTGCACCGGTCAGGCCATGTCTTAACAGAAGATTCTGAAAATCGAAGTGCTCGTTAAGAATATTCGGCTCAACAATAATCTTAAACGGCTGCCTTTCAAATATCAGCCTGCCCTCCTGAATAATCAGATACTTCAATTCCGGCGCTTCTGCCAGGTTCAGGATTACAATATCAACTTTGTCCGTCTTCAACAGGCAGCTCATTTTGGCGAACAACTCAAGCCGGATATCATGCATTCGTTTCTTATCCCTGCTGTCAAGATAAACGGCAAAATCATAGTCGCTCGACTCTCCGTATTGCTGCCTGGCCCTCGAGCCGAAAAGATAGACAAGCTTTATTTCATCATACGATCTAAAGATTGACTTCAGCCTGCCAAGCCCCTTCATCATGCCTCCAAATGTCAGGATATTGTAGCGATCTCTGGCCTGTTTCCTCAACAGATTTCCTCCCATGCCGGCTTGTACTAAATAATGAGTTGCCGAACCTGCTTAACCTGATATCGTTTATCCTTGATTCGCAGAAAGAGAAACGCATACGGCTGGAATGCGCTTCGACTGATCGTTTCATGGAACACTATTTTTCTATTTCTTGCGACTGAGTCTTCTATAATCCTCAATCCAGACAATCTGCGGTGTTTTATCTTTTGCAGAGTTATAGAGCCTGGCATCTGAGGTCACCATTTTCATATTCAGTCTCTCCGCCGCCCAAATATAGGCTGCATCATAAGCAGAACTGCCGAATCTTATTGAAACATCAAAAAGGCTGCTCGGATCGGATATCTGTATGAGATTAATCTCCATTTCATCTATCTCTTCGACAATTTCCTTTATTTTATCATTACCAAGACGCTTTCTGTTGCCTGCGACAACAAGGGCGTTGACGAGTTCATACATTATCAGCTGCGGCGCATGAAAAGTGACAATGCCTTCTGCGTAATCCTTCATAATGAGCTGGGCATCTTCATGACCCGTCTCATCAAGAAAATATCCCTTAAGGATAACACCTGCGTCAATTACAATATTCACAAAGCCCTCTCTTCAAGCTGCCTTCTTGACTCATCCAGCAGATCCGAAACTTCGACCTTTTTCCCCTTCATCTCCTCTGCAATCTCGACCATCCGCATATAGCTCCGTATTCTCTTGATCCGCTGGTATTCCTCATAGGGCATTATTACACATACTGGCTGGCCGCGCCTCGTCACAATTACATCCCCCCTGCTGCTCTCTGCCTCTTTAAGGATTACCGAAAAATTCCTCTTGCCCTCTGCTACAGATATAGTCTTATGCATTGTCCTCTCCTGTATATTTTATATGTCTATTTCATATAACTATATCACATAGTCATCACAAAAGCTCATAAATTGCACTTTTTTGTGAGCATAATGTCCCCTTAAAAACTACGGTTCATTCTTAAATAAGTTGAAATGGTACTAAAACTTGCTGGATTCCCGATTAAGAACCCTCGATTACGATATTCGAGGGCACGCTTCGGGCATGACACTCTATGAGTTCTTACTTATGAAGTCCTTAGCAAGAATCTCCCATTCCTTGACAGCCACAGGTTCAAAGGGTTTTTCATACTTCACCACAGTATCTCGAAGCGCCTCAAGGAGAGCCCCGGTGTTTTCAATATAAGGGACAACCTTAAGCACGGGTTGACCGTGGCTGGTAATAACAATCTCCTGCCCTGTTTCCTCAACCTGCCGAAAATACTCAAGGGCGTGCGGCTTGAATCTGGATTTTGATACTACGACATGGCCCATGCGTCACCTCCGCCGGAATGTATAGCTATGGTCATATTATATTTTCAACCCTTTTCAGGCATACATAAGTTTGCCTTTTGGGCGGGGAATAGGACGTTTCAGCGCAGCTGCAGTCTCAAGCCATTCCTTTATAATAACCTCAACGTTTGAGAGGGCCTTTTGGTACGTCTGTCCATCAGCCATGCAGCCGGGCAACTCTGGCACCTCTGCAATATATGCCTCATCCTCCGAACTCCAGTAGATTATAATTTCATATTTACTCTTCACCGATTTCCTCCCATGCCGGCTTGTACTAAATAATGAGTTGTCGAACCTGCTTAACCTGATATGGCTTTGCCTTCGATCCCCTGGGCTGAAGATTCAGGATTTCATCAACGCTGCTCCTGAAAAAGATATGATGAGCCCCTCGAATCCTTTCATCAAAATCCAATTGTTTCAGCAACCAGCATAGATCAGCAAAAGATATATTCGCATCTGCTGTCCCGCGCAGAATTCTTAGCAGTAGTTTCTCGTATTTTCCCATATCTAAATTCAAGCAGAGTATAACAAATCAATCTGCATATGTGAATTCGGGTCATAAATATTCAAATATGCCTGCTGCTTACTGCCGCTTCTATGCGCTTCCTTGCCGGAGCCGATAGTTTATCGGGGCTGCTGAGCCGCCAGACCCAGGTCTGCGTATCAAAGGATTATCACTTGCCAATAAGTTCAAAAGTAAAGACAGAAAAGCAGCGTCATGCCCGAAGCCTGCCCTCGAAGTTTGTAATCGGGGGTCTGTAATCGGGCATCCAGTAGTCGAACCCTGAGTCTTTCATAACTCAAAATCCTTATTCAGGAAGACAGCCGGAGCAAGAACCATAGTGCGGGATATCTTCTTATTGTATAGACGGGCGTAGTCCCTGCTGTTGCCGGTAAGGAAAAAGTCCATTTCATGAAAAACGGCAGAGGAAAAAATGATCCTGTCGTTATCAGGCAATGATAAAACCTCATCTCCCTCTGCTGACAAAACGGCATCGGGCACCAGTCTGGTATCCCTCATCAGTTCTTCAAAAAAAGGCAGGGCGTCAGGCTTTTTGGTTGCCAGATTAAACCGCGCCTCATCATGGACAAGTTGTGAAACATAGATCCCGAAAAAGGCCATCATCTGAAGTTCATACAGCAGATAAGCGCGTGACTTTTCCTTGCCGGACCAGCATATGGAGAAAACCACATTGCTGTCGAGAAAGACCTTCACTTCTTCCACTTACCCAATATTTTTTCCCGTTCACCCGGTTTGAGAATATCTTTGCCGGTCATTTCATCAATGAACTCAGTGGAAAAGCTCCTTATCGCAACCGTTACAGTCGGATGTATAAGCAGCCCCTCAGGCGTGACTTCCATAACTACAGGGGTCTTTGGCTTGATGCCCAGACGCTTCCGAATATCTTTCGGAATAGTGATCTGACCGCGCTCTCCTACAACTGCTGTTGCCATAATTTAACTCCTTTTTCTCTTATTCTGCCTATTTACTGCAAATATGTAAATATGCTGCTCCATATTTCCTAAACCTGCTAAAGATGCTCAAGGGAGTGCGGCTTGAATCAGATTTTGATACTACGACATAACCCATGCGTCACCTCCGCCGGAATGAACAGCTATGGTCATATTATATTTTCAACCCTTTTCAGGCATACATAAGTTTGCCTTTTGGGCGGGGAATAGGACGTTTCAGCGCAGCTGCAGTCTCAAGCCATTCCTTTATAATAACCTCAACGTTTGAGAGGGCCTTTTGGTACGTCTGTCCATCAGCCATGCAGCCGGGCAACTCTGGCACCTCTGCAATATATGCCTCATCCTCCGAACTCCAGTAGATTATAATTTCATATTTACTCTTCACAGTATCCTCGTGACCGCAAGTGCCGTCCCCAGTACCGCTTCCCTACCCTTTCGTATTTTTGAAACAGTCTCGGCGACACTTACCCCTTCAGATATCCCATGATCTCCGATACCGCATATGTCGGCGGTGCGCTCATTACCATATTGATATGATCCGCCTGCACATTCAACTCCAGCGGACCTACCATACAGGGAGGTTCTATTCTAATTACTGGCTGGCCTAACCTCTTAATCGAGATACAGGGCGCTGTTGTAAACAGGGGTAATAATTGAAACCAAATGCACCTTCTAACCTGTCCTTATTTGACGCAAAATGAATGCTAACACTTTCCGTATCAAGAGGGCCAACAACGTAAGTCTGGAACTCTTTATACTGTTGAGGTCTACACCCTTGAATCTACCACTACCAATTCCTTCTGCCCTATAATATTTATACGGCAGTCCATATGTATTCATATAAAAACCGAACATAATTGCCGGAAGCTTATCTTTTGGTTGCAAATCATCTATCAGCAGACTGATCAAATGATCATGGGAAGCAGGGTTGTATGTTCCGCCAAGGTTCCTATAAGGCGATAAACCGGCCAAGACAGAGGGTTTCCCCCAGAATACTGCCTCTATCCCGACTGTTGAGCCGAACGTCAGAACAGTATCAGCATTCCTGATTAGAGAATAGGTATCCACGGCTGATTCTGGATGGATAACTGATAATATTTCTGACTTTAACTGGTACCACATATTAAGATCGCCTTGAGCCATTTCTTTGTTATTTGGATGCATCCTGATATAAACATTAAGGTTGGAAAGGCCTTTTTTTTCCAATGAACCTATAATTTTTCTTGCACCACTAAATTGATCGGGATAGAGGGGATTTGCCCATTCACTACCGAGGGCCACGAACTCATCTTCTGAGGAATTGAAAATAACTATATTTTTCTTCTGGGCGTTCCAATTATCAGGGAGTAAATCTTTCTGCTGGTTCACGGTAAATGAATACCATGATTGCTCTTTTCCCTTGGCTCTATCAAGATAAAATTGCGCACCGATTTCTTCTCTGTGAATATCATCTGCAGTTTTTACCCAACAATTCCTTATCCGTTTATCCATGTTGCTCAGATCATGAGGCAGTATATTATTAAAAAGCTCATAATAGTGGATATTGTGTCCGCGTTCGTGGATTATACATTCCACATTCCTGCTCTGGCATGCCCTGAAGATAGCGCGCACATGGGAGAATCTGCCGTTAAAGACATACACTTTATGGAACTTCACCTTATCGAGGCATTTTTGTACGGACCGGTACACTTGCAGAGAAGATGATAGATAACGATCTATTAAGGCTTTATTAACTTTGGTATCAAGGCTTGGATCTCTCAACAGTGAAATCAGGGACGAAGCAACTGCAAATCCAATATCATAAGTGTCAATTCTATAAGAAGTCAGGTCCTCAATATCTTTAAAGTCCTTTCTCAGTGAACCGATCTCATCCTTAATATCAGAGGTCAATCTTATTAACGGGATATTTCTTATAGTGCCTTTCACCAGGGATCTGCCTTTACGTCGTCTGGACATGCACAAGGCACAGATATAAGCATCGTGCTTCAGATTCAGATCACAAATTGAAAGCTGACCATTACATACAGCCTGAGTGACCTCATCACCATCATTCAAATGATTCTGAATGATCTCGAGTTCTGTATCATAATGGGGTGGCCAGAGAATATGCGTAGAAAATGAGAGAATATTCATGAAATTTATTATCGTTTAAGGAACAATCAGATTATTTCAACGGCTGACTGATTCCCAGGCAAGAGGTGTGCCTCGCCTGAGATCTTTTGTTGCTTTCTTTCCGAGAACTGACTCCAAATATTTTGGGGGAAGCCCGTAACCCGGTCTTATTGACCTGACATTTTCTTCAGTGAACACTTCGCCTGCTCTCATATCCTTTACAACAAAGAGCGACCGTCTGAAAACCTTGCTCTTTTCCTCTTCTGCAGTAAGTCCATAATGCACTTCCCCCAAGGCCTTCTCTGCAGTTCTTATTGCCTCAACCATAATCTTGAACTCCTGAGGCTCAAGTGAAAATGCACTGTCAGTACCAGGCACAGCACGCGAAAGGGTAAAATGTTTTTCAATGATACAAGCGCCCAATGCAACGGCCGTAACCGGCACCGCAATCCCAAGAGTATGGTCGGACAGACCTACAGGCACCCCGAATGTCTCGGACAGATGTGGAATCGTTCTTAGGTTCATCTCTTCAGGCAAGGCAGGATAGCCGCTCGTGCACTTAAGAAGAGCTATTTCTTCGCAGCCTGAATTTCTTGCTGCAGCAACTGCCTCCTGTATCTCCTCAAATGAAGCCATACCTGTTGACATAATTATTGGTCTGCCCTTGCTCGCCACATATTCAATCAGTGGGATATCCACCAGTTCAAAAGATGCTATCTTATAGGCAGGAACATAAATTTCTTCAAGAAAATCCACAGATGACTTGTCAAACGGGGTTGAAAAAAGAATCATACCGATCTCATCGGCCACCTTCTTGAGCCTTGGCTGCCATTCCCATGGGGTATATGCCTTGCCATAAAGGTCATATAGTTTTTCGCCTTCCCATATGGTGCCTTTAATCCTGAAGTATTCTTTGTCGCTGTCAATCGTCATCGTGTCAGGCGTATAGGTCTGGAGCTTTATGGCGTCTGCGCCGCAGTCCTTAGCAGCATGAATAAGCTTAACTGATTCGTCAAAGCTCTGGTTATGGTTTGCAGACATCTCGGCTATGATGAAAACCGGATGGGGTTGCCCTACACCTTTATTGCCTATCACCAGGGTTCGCATTGTTCCGATAAATGGCATCAATCAGAGATCACACACAAAAACCGTATGACTTTCACGATATCCGGCCTTTTGAAATGCCCTTGCTGAACCTGCGTTACCGGCTTTAATCTCAGCAATGACTCTCCTAATCAGAGGATTATGTGTTTTCAGCCAGTCGTTACCGAGCCTCAGTATTGACGGGCCTATTCCCCTCCCAATCATTTCGGGATTAAGGTAAAGGGAAACCAATGCCGCCTGCTTCAGGATATCATATCGAAGCACACCGGTCGGCCGACCTTCAACTTCTGCCACCAACAGAACTCTGTCTGAACGACTCAGCACATTTTCGAACCATTCTCTGTGCTTCTCCCACTGCATCGGAGACTGATCAAAACAGTTATTTCTAACTTCGGGATGGTTTCGCCACTCGAAGGCATATCCAGCGTCATCCAGAGATGCAGGTCTGAGCCGGATATTCTCACAGCAATCAAGATTGCTATAAATCCGGCCCGTTCCCTTCCCGTCAACCATAGCATGCATACTCTTTCGCATATTAGAACGAACAGCCTTATTGAACAGGAGCCGGGACAAGCAATCTGCCATACTGTCAACTGCAATATCTTTCACCCACCCGACAGTGTGAAAGGCGGCAGCACGTGCGAGCATATTGACTATCTCCGCTTGATTATCAGCCACAATACAGAGCAGAGAGGGCAGTTCCATATAGGCAAGCTCCCAGACTGTCGACCCACCAGCGGATACAGCGGCTTCGGCCCATGACATGAGATGCGGCATATCCTCTACATCCTTCAATATTTCTATCCGATGTCTGCTTCCTTCGGCTTCCTTCGCAAGAATCTCGCAATAAGAATTAGCAGCGCCCAAGACGACTTTGACAGTTAGAGGCCGGTCAATAAGGTTCACCGCCTTCAGCACCCTGAGCGTATGATTGGCTTTATCCGCTCCTCCCATTGTAATCAGGAGCTTTTCCGCAATCTCCGGAATTCCCCTCTTTGATCTCCCCAGCTTGCGAAACTCCCTCCTGAGCATCGCATATTTTGTGCCAAGGAGAAGTTTTGCATGCGGAGCTGCATTATAATGGATTTTTTCTGCGCCATAATTTTGGTTCATGATTATATCTGCATGATAACAATCGAGATGCGCATAGTCATCTATCACCATAAGCTTATATCCGGCGTCCTTGACAGCTTTCTGATAAGCGGCATCAAAATGGTAGCCGTCAAGAACAACCCAATCAGGCTTTTCTTCTTTGATAAGTTTGAGAGTTTCGGGCAAGCATCCAGCCTCATAGAGCAAATGGAGATTGAAGCCTTCATTCCTCAGACGACTTACAAGGCCCTCGCTATCGCAATAGGATATAAAAATGACTTCTCCGCCGCTGTCCTGAATGCCTTGTCCGAGGGCAATGCAGCGCATGACATGGCCAGTTCCCAATGTCGCATAAGCATCTGCCCTGATAACGGCTTTCATTTAAGCTGCCCTTCCATGAGCTGCAAAGTCTTAAATATGAGTTCCGCCCTTTTCCAATCTTCTTCCGTATCAATATCCTGTACAAGATAACGGGGTAAAATGACAGGGACAGATACAGAAGAAAAAAGCGGCTCATCATTCAGGAAGGCTTCCGCTTTGCCCCAGTAAAACTGACCTGCATCGTGAAAGGCTTCTTCCAAGTCTTGAGAGCGGCAAGATATAAACTCCGGATAGAATGGCTCCACTATATTGTCATCTCTTATTTTGATTGCCCTTTGAATTGGAAAAGGGAATGATGTCACCGAGAATGCAAATGACTTTCCTTTTTTGCTCAATAGTTCAAAGCCTTTTATAAGATATTCAACCTGTACAAAAGGGGCAGTTGCATAGATGCAGCAGAAGTAATCTGCCGAGGTTCCTGCATCAGCCAGCCATTGGATTGCATGTTTCATAACAGCATTGGTATCGGCAAAATCATTCGCAAGTTCTTCTGGTCTCCGAAATGGAGTTTCTGCCCCAAAACTCTCAGCTACTGCTGCAATATCATTATCATCCGTCGATACAATAATTCGATTGAAAAGACCGCTCTTTTTTGCCGCCTCAATGGAATAGGAGATAATCGGCTTACCCGCAAACAGACGGATATTCTTGCGGGGAATACGCTTGCTGCCGCCGCGGGCCGGAATGACCGCGATGCTGCTCATATTGTCAACTCTTTTGTCACAGTCAAAACCCCGTTGATTACATGCTGAACATCCTCATCCGTCATCCCATGATGAACCGGAAGACTTATGCAGCGGTTGAAATATTCCTCGGCTGCGGGAAAATCGCCTTTACGATGGCCGTAAGTTCTTTGATAATACGGTTGTAGATGTACCGGGATGTAATGCACATTCACGCCAATACCCTTTTCTCTCAAGGCGGTAAATACCTTGTTTCGACTATGAACCTTAATCTGGATAGGATACAGGTGATAGGATGATTTGTAGCCGTATAGTTCTGCAGGCAATATTATTTCATTAATTCCACTAAATGCCTGGTTATATAGAGAGGCAATCTCTCTTCTTCTCTGCACAAAAGCATCAAGCTTATTCATCTGACTTATTCCTAAAGCACACTGGAAATCGGTTATGCGATAATTAAAGCCAAGTTCCTGCATCTCGTAGTACCACGGCGCTGTGAAGGATGAAGCGGCAGATGTGAAGCGGCTTGAATCCCTTGTTATGCCGTGAGACCTCAAAAGCAACAACTTTTCATGATATTCCTTATTATCGGTAAGAATCATTCCACCTTCACCGGTCGTGATGTGCTTAACAGGATGGAAACTGCAAACGGTCATGTCCGCGAGAGAACCCACCTTCTTCCCTTTGTATTCAGCCCCAAGAGAATGGGCTGCATCCTCAATGACAACAATATCCCGCGCTTTAGCTATCGAGTTGATCTCATCCATATCACACGGATGACCTGCAAAATCCACCGGTATTATCGCCCTTGTGCGCTCGGACACTCTTTCTATTATTTCCTTGCTGTCAATACATATAGTATCCGGCCTTATATCAGCAAACACGGGTTTGCCGCCAGCATAGAGCGCACAGTTGGCAGATGCTACGAATGTAATGGGCGAAGTGATCACCTCATCACCCGTGGCAACTCCAGCAGTGAGGCATGCCAGATGTAGTGCAGCGGTACCGCTGCTTAAGGCAACAGCATACCGGGCACCGCAATATTCTGCGACTTTATTTTCGAATTCAGCAATTTTTGGCCCCTGCGTCAACCAATCAGAGCGCAAAACGTCAGTCACCGCCTGAATGTCGCCTTCGTCTATTTTTTGGCGGCTGTAAGGGATCATTACTTTCTTATGACCTTCCTGAGTTCTTCCTCTGTCAGCTTCCATGGGTTTGTCCCGGAATTGTATTCAAACTCTTCCGCGACTGCTTTACCATGTCGCGCTTTGAACCGGCCTCCGAAAAAACTAAAGTCGGGCTGAATAAGATAATAATTCTTGAACTCAAGGGTATTTCGCGCCTCGTCCCTGGGGACCATAACCTCATGGAGCTTTTCACCGGGTCTGATTCCTATTATTTTTGTTTTGCATTCAGGCGCGATTGCTCTCGCAAGGTCCATGATATTCATGCTCGGAAGTTTGGGGACAAACAGTTCTCCCCCCACCATGGCCTTCATACACGAAAGGACAAAATCAACGCCCTGCTCAAGGGTAATCCAGAATCGGGTCATCCTCGGGTCAGTTATGGTAAGTATGCCAGTCTCTTTCTGTTTCATAAAAAAAGGGATGACGCTGCCCCTGCTCCCGACGACATTGCCGTAACGTACCACGCTGAAAGTCGTGTTATCTTCTCCTACATAGGAGTTGCCGGCTATAAACAGCTTGTCCGAGCATAGCTTGGTTGCACCATAAAGATTTATCGGATTTGCAGCCTTGTCCGTGCTGAGTGCAATCACTTTCTTAACCCCTTGGTCAATGGCCACATTAATAATATTTTCTGCGCCTAATATATTTGTCTTTACAGCCTCGAAAGGATTATATTCTGCTGCCGGAACCTGTTTCAAGGCTGCTGCATGTATCACATAATCAACATTATGGAAGGCACGGTGCAGCCGCTCTTTGTCTCGAACGTCGCCTATGAAATATCTCATGCACGGGTATCTCTTCTCCGAAAATACCTGCGCCATTTCGAACTGTTTGAGTTCATCGCGGCTGAAGATAATAAGTTTTTTTGGTTTATATTTCTTAAGAATTATTTCAGTACACTTCTTGCCGAAAGAACCGGTCCCGCCAGTGATTAATATAACCTTATTATTGAACATCTATTGTCTCCTTATAATCCAAAATATTTAAGCTTGAAGGCAGAGAAAAATAGCCAACGGGTTGCAATGCATTGAAATTGGATTCTTTTAATTCCTTCCCGGCACCTATCACAAGTGGTGCTGTAAGATTATCCACTACATCAAATGGACGATTCACCTTATTGCCTATCCAAAAGTAGAGAGGATATTCCCCTGGCCGAATAAAGATATCAGGAAATTCAATTATGACCACACCTTGAGTTCCAGCCGCTACTGCTTTAGATGAAATCAGATGTCTTGCAGTAGTAACTATCTCATTAGTTATTCCAGATCTGAGAGCAACAGAAACAAATAGATCATCTATATCCATAGATGCTTTATAGGTTAATTTAAACCTTACCGTGTCACCCATATTGAACTGAAATCTCTCATTTCCGTTAATATCTATTACTGTAACAGCAGTAAAACGAGCAGCCCCTGACCCTCGCCTGTGAAGCGGATTACTGATGGCTGTTTTATCATCCACATTAATGGCTCTCATAATTTCGTTATACTTCTGCATAACAGCTTCTGTCTCAGAATTATAAATAACTACTCCCCCATTAAGGAGCAGGGTTCTAGGGCACAAATTTCTTACTGCCCCCATATTATGGCTCACAAACAGCACTGTCCTTCCCCCCTTTGCAACCTCTCCCATCTTCCCCAGACACTTTTTCTGGAACTGGGCATCACCTACTGCAAGCACCTCATCCACAATCAATATCTCCGGTTCAAGGTGGGCTGCGACCGCAAAGGCGAGCCTCACATACATCCCGGAGGAGTAGCGTT
>CAYUNK010000002.1:0-45384 GCA_964446125.1 uncultured Nitrospiraceae bacterium
TGCTCTTCCGATCTATTGCGCTTGCGGTCAAACGGCCGCGAAGCTGTTTGGGGGGTGGTATATTTTTCTGCCAGTGCCTTGATCAGGACGAAGCCTATGAATCCCATGAAGTTGAGCGTGGCTTCACAGCCCCCTGCTATCATCACGTCAGCCCTTCTGTCCTGGATAATGCGGCAGGCCTCGCCGATCGCCTGGGCTCCGGCAGCGCAGGCCGAGACAATAGAAAGGCTGCTGCCCCTGCAGTCAAAGAGCATAGAGAGGATCGAAGAAGCAGTATCTGCCTTACGCAGAAAGAACTGAAAAGGAGAATATTGGCATGAACTGAGCAGCCCTTTCATATCCCAATGACCTCTGCCGTCATAGAAACGGAGAAGTTCAGCCATTTCATTGACCGGCACATTGTCTCCGTGTGAGCCGAGTGATACGCCGATCCTCTCCCGGTCGCGTATCGCGGCTATCCCTGACTGAGATGCCGCCTCCATCGCTGCAGACTGCATAAGCCTGAGTCCGCGCGAGGAGTATCGTTCGAATTGGCGGCGTACATCCTCTTCCGGATCGGTCAACCATGAATCCTTTACCTGACCGCCGATCCGGCAGGGCAGCCCGCTGGTATCGAAGGATGAGATATAGTCAATGCCCGAGCGGCCCTCTGCGGCATTATCGAAGGTCTCGGCGCAGTTTCGGCCAAGAGGTGTGACCATGCCGACCCCGGTAATTACTATTCTTCTTCTTGATGTCTCTCTCTGTACCATGCCCTGCCGTGAAAGTATCTGAAAACAGGGATCAGAATATCTTGTTTTCCTGCTGGACAGTAGTAAGCCAATTTTTGATCAGATCATCTCCATTGGTGAATGCGGCGAATTCGCCGCACGAGCCGCACTTGATCCTGATGCCATCGTCAGACTTCCATGCAGTATTTCCGCATTTTGTGCAGGCAGCAGGCAGGGTATCGAGCAGTTCGAGTACGCCCTGGGTCATTGACCCTGCAGTGATAAGGGTCGGAACCGTATCCATATCCATGCCTTCAGACAGGTCGCCGTACACATCACCGTAACGCATCTTGAGGAGGCTGATCGCCTTTTCGGTAAGCCTCCCGTCCTCGTCAATAGCCGAACCTTCGCCGAACATCTCTTCAATATGTTCCAGAATAAAGTGGCGGGCCATCTTTATGCCGAAGGTCTGTTCGAGCCTGTAGTTGATGTCGAGAAAATCGAGGGACTCTGCCCCCAGATCCTTGATGAGCGAACTCTCCGGCTTGATCGCCGCCTCATCAGCCCTCAGCGTCTCTACAATAGCCTTTTTCAGTTCCTCAAAAACCTTCTGCTCAGTAACAAACGTCTGCTTCATGGAATATGTCCTCCTGATATTATTTCTTTATTGTATGGGACAGGCTGTTGCTGAGTCCCCTGTCAACCACAATCGTCTGGCCCCGGATGCCGCTGCTTGCGCTGCTGCAAAGGAACAGCGCAACATCTGCAATCTCATCGGGCTCAACAAAGAGGT
This sequence comes from uncultured Nitrospiraceae bacterium, assembly GCA_964446125.1. Taxonomy (GTDB): domain Bacteria; phylum Nitrospirota; class Thermodesulfovibrionia; order Thermodesulfovibrionales; family UBA6898; genus UBA6898. Next base: position 1,504 of record CAYUNK010000002.1, read on the forward strand.
CATCCGGAAGAAGGTCTACCTCCTCCCAATACTGACGGAGAACCTTAAACGAATCGGTCTTTACGATACCGCCGCATACTGCGTTAACAGAAATGCCTTTGGCGGCAAGGGTTTCTGAACAGTCCCGAACTACCGATTCCATTGCCGACTTCATGCTCCCAAGCGGATACGCGGGGTTATAGAACCGGCTGCCGAGACTTGATATAAAGACGATCCTGCCTTTTGACTGCTCCAGCAGAGGCAGCGATTCTTTAATGCAGAAGATATTGCCGATGTAATTGACATCTACCAAAGACCTGATCTCACGTTCAAGAAGCCGCTCGATCGGCTTAAAGGGGGCCTTCGCAGCATTTAAAATAAGAAAATCGAGTCTTGAGAACTTATCCTGTATTTCGCGGAACATTCCCTTTACCGACTCATATGAGGCGATGTCTGCCTGCACGAGCAGGACCTGCCTGCCCATTGCAGTGATCTCATCGGCAAGCCTCTCTGCCTGTGCCTGTGATGAACCCCCTGCCTTGCGGTAATTCAGGACGATATCTGCGCCGGCATCTGCGAATTTTCTGGCAATAGCAGATCCTATACCCCGTGAACTTCCGGTAATCAGGGCAACCTTGTTTATATAAGAATCCGGTCTCATAGCACTGCCATAAAGTATACCATAAGCTGCGGATAAAATTACACTTTTTGCTTTTTTCAAAGTCCCTTCGCATACCAGCATTCCGGTGTATCATAATGCCGGAGTCAGTCATTGAGAATTCGTGGAATATCTGTTATTTCTGGCCTGGCCAGGCAGGGGCGGTTGCAAACTCCATGTCATTCTTCTTAAAATAGCACTGCATCTGCCATTGCCTGTCCTGAGGAGTCTGTTCATGTCTGAAGAGAAGAAATACATCATTGAAAACGCATCCGGCATCCAGAGCCCTGGAAGCAAGGCCTGATGCAGAAGATCCGCCTCACAAGAACAAAGCGGCTTCAGCGCGGCCATCTCTGGATATTTTCAAATGAGATCAGCAGTGATCTGAAGCAGTACAGCCCCGGCTCGCTCGTTGAAGTATATGGCATGCATGATGAATTTATCGGCATTGGATACATAAATCCCAACAGTCTCATTGCAGTCAGGCTTCTTACAAGGGAAAGGAGGGAGATTGACAGGGCATTCCTGAGGCAGAGAATGCTGGCTGCAATCAGCCTAAGAAAAAGGCTTCTTGGTGACCGCGATGCCTTCAGGGTCATTTATAGTGAGGGAGATTACCTGCCCGGTCTTATTGCAGACATATATGGAGACTGCCTTGTGCTTCAGCTGCTCACCTTCGGCATGGAGGCAATGAAGGAGATTATTATAGAACTGCTTGACGAACTTCTTAATCCCAAGGCAATCATAATCAGAAACGAAGGCAGGGTGAGGTCTCTTGAGGGGCTGCCGCTGTATAAGGAGATTCTGAAGGGCAGCATTGAGCAGCTTCCTGTTATCAAAGAGGATGGGCTTCTGTTTCAGATAAACCCCTATGAAGGACAGAAAACCGGTTTCTTCCTTGACCAGAGAGACAGCAGGATCTGCCTGAAAAAATATATAGATGGAGGCAAGGGGCTTGACCTGTTCAGTTATAACGGTGGATGGTCAATGCACCTTGCATCTGTTGGGGCAGAAATCACCTGTGTGGACTCATCAGAAAGGGCGATTGCAGGGGCAAGGCAAAATGCACTGCTTAATAACCTCAACAGCAGGATGGACTTTGCTGTTGAGGATGTCTTTGTTTTTGTTGAGCGGACTCTTCGAAGGGGTGAAGGAAAATATGATTTTATTGTTCTTGACCCCCCTGCCTTTGTGAAGAGCGCGGCAAAGATAAAAGAGGCGGCAAAGGCCTATCGCGAGATCAATGAACTGAGCATGAGACTCATAAAGCCGGGGGGTGTTCTTGCCTCCTCGTCCTGCTCGTATCATATGCATAGAGAACTCTTTGCAGAAATGCTCAATAATGCTGCAAGGAATGCGGGAAGAAGCCTCAGAATGATAGAACTGCGCTCTCAGGCCCCCGATCACCCGGTCTTGCTTGCCATGCCCGAAACTGAATATCTGAAATGTGCCTTTTTGCTTATAGACTGATCTTCCGTCCCTGCTGCCCCTGAGCCAGAACTAAACTTCTGATGCAATAAGATGCAGTTAAGGCTGTCATTGCGAGCAAAGCGAGGCAATCTCAGGGAGATAGGGCGAGATTACCACGCACTCTGTGGTGCATGCAATGACATGGATTTTGCTCCATATATCAGATCAATTGAGGTTTTTATGGTGATTCTCTTATGCCGGTAAGCAATGATCGCTTTGGAGATATTTCTTCATAATCAATTCGAAATCTTTTCATAATTAATTCAAACTTATCATATAGTCTATATTTAAAATTATCAAATAACAGAAAAGGAGGTGAAAAGAGTGAAGAAGATGCTTTTGGGAGTCGTGGGATTAAGTCTTCTGCTTATGGCAGCAGTCTCTTTTGCCAGGCCGTGGGATATGCATTCCGGTACAGGAGCTATGACGGTTGAGCAGAACCAGTTCTTTGATGAAACCAGGGGCCTGAGAAAAGAGATGCATGACAAGAAATTCGAGTTGAGAGAACTGACAAGGAAAGGAGCTGATCAGGCTCAGATCAATCTGCTTGAGGCTGATATAGATGCGATCCGTGCAAAAATCCAGGCTAAGGCAGCAGAATTCGGCATCACAGGCGGCCCCGGCAGTTGCTACAATCAGGGCAATGACTGCGATACAGGACAGGGTTGCGGCAATAAGCGGGCAGGCGGCTGCGATGGCAACGGGCCTTGCGCCGACAACCAGCAGGCCAAGCGCGGCTGCGGGAATAAGGCCAGATGCGGCCAGCAGTAACTGATTTAGCGTATTTACTGCAGGGTGAAGCAGCTTTCACCCTGCAGTGATCCAGGTCAGACTGCAGATTGATATTACTCAGGAAGCCGTAACTAAGCTGTCCGTTGTCTTGTTCTGTCATTCTGTTCTGCCCTTAATCTCAAAGAGATTCCCGATACAATACATCTGCCACATCCGCCAGAGAACTGGATTAGATCCGGTTGATGCTATAAAATAATACAGCCTCACTTTCGGCCTCATTGATAAGGAGAAGGAGAAATAATACATATACAGAGGTTTATATATGCGCATCTCAGCAGGGGAGTTCAAAGGGAGAAAGATAGGCACCAAGAAGATCTTTGCAAAAAAGGCCGGCAGGGAAGACCTTCGTCCTACGCCTGCAAAGGTGCGTGAAGCCATTTTTGACATCCTGAGAGATGAGACTACGGGCGCTTCAGTGATTGATCTTTATGCAGGCACAGGCACAGTAGGTATAGAGGCCCTGTCCCGCGGGGCACGGAGCGTTGTTTTTGTTGAATCTGTGCGCAGCAGGGCAAAGGCGATCAGTGACCTGATAGACAGACTCGGTCTGGCAGATAAGGCAACTGTCCACTGCGAAGAGACTGAACTGTTTCTGAAAAGGGCTTCGCTGACAGGTGAGACCTATGACATTATTTTTGCAGACCCTCCATACGCCTCGGCAGAGATGGAGAAAATAGTCCCTTTGATCGCCAAATATGGTATTTTAGATGCACAGGGCGCGCTTATATGCGAACACGGGCCAAAGGCAGTTGTTTTGGAGGAGGCAGAAGATCTGAAAATCAGGAAGCAATACCGGTATGGCGATACGCGTCTTGCCCTGTACAGGAAACAACTATGAGCAAAAGGACAGTCATATATCCAGGCACTTTCGATCCCTTCACCAATGGTCATCTCGATATTGTGCAGAGAGGTCTCAGGATATTCGATTATCTGATCGTGGGCGTTGCCCCGAATCAGAAGAAAAATACCCTCTTCAGCATTGAAGAGCGTCTTGCTATGACGCGGGAAACATTGAAGGGATACAGAAAGGTGACAGTCGAGAGGTTTGACAGCCTTCTTGTGGAGTACGTTGCTGAAAGAAAAGGGGTGGCCATTATCAGGGGTCTGCGCGCAGTATCCGACTTTGAGTATGAAATGCAGATGGCTCTTATGAACAGGCGGCTTTCCTCGGAAATCGAGACGGCATTTATGATGCCGAGCGAAGAATATTCCTATCTTACTGCAACGATCGTAAAGGAGATATCATCCCTCGGCGGCTCGGTCAGGGGCCTGGTGCCTGCCAATGTTGAAAAGGCCTTAAGAAAGAAGTTCAGGAAAAACTGACTCTGCTGCATGTCCCAATACTACATACTTGCCGCCATTTTTCTCTGGAGTTCCCTGGGGGTGGTGTTCAGGCATGCTGATGTGCCTGTACATGTTTTCCTGTTTTATTCACTGCTGATTGCAGTTGTGCTGCAGTCGTTTATTGGCTGGAAAAAAGGATATCTCAAGGAGTTTGGCGAAAGAAAGAGGGCTGCTGTTCCGGTTCTGCTGGGTCTTGTAGGTCTCGCCAACAGCCTCACGTTTTTTTATGCCTTTAAAATGACAACCATCTCCAATGCAGTGCTGACTCATTACACAGCCCCGGTTATTGTGGCTGTTTTGGCTGCCCTGTTTCTCAAAGAGAAGATTACCGGCATGCTGATTGCGGCTATTGTGCTGTCATCAGCCGGTCTCTGGATCATGCTGGACGGCTTTTCTATCAGACAGGGTGACATGATCGGCATATTATCAGGACTTGCATCAGGCTTTGCATATGCCATGCTTATCATTATCGCGAGGATGCATGCCGGGAAATACCGGCCCTTTATGCTTACCTATATCGTAAATATCACGATCGTCGTATGCCTTGCGCCTTTTGTGCGTGAATTTCCGTCGCATGCGGTCTGGGCATTTTTTGTGATGGGTATTGTGCATTCCGTGATTGCGCCAATACTGTACTATCGTGGTATTCAGGATGTAACAGCGAGCAGGACGGCAGTGCTGGGGTATCTTGAGCCGGTATGCGCCATTCTGCTGAGCATGTTTTTTCTTCAGGAAGTGCCGGGCCCGAATTCACTTATGGGCGGTATGCTCATCCTCTGTTCAGGATATCTGACCATCCGGTCCGGCGCGTAAAGGGCAATATGAAGATCTGCGAAATATTTGTGGGTATACAGGGTGAGTCAACATATGCTGGGGTTCCCTGTACATTTGTTCGTCTGAGCGGCTGCAATCTCCGGTGCTCGTATTGCGATACTGCTTATTCCTATGAAGAGGGCGTCGAAATGCCTGTTGAAGCCATTATGGAGAGGATCTCGAAAGAGGGCATCCGCCTTGTGGAGATAACCGGAGGTGAGCCTCTGATGCAGCGCGTTGAAGTGATTGAGCTTACGAGGCGGCTGCTTGATGCAGGATACCGGGTGCTTATCGAGACGAACGGATCTGTAAGCATAGCCGATCTTGACGGCAGGGCGGTTGTTATCATGGACGTCAAGACCCCGGCAAGCGGCATGAGCAATAAGAATGATATGACCAACTTCCTTTTCATAAAACCTGGGGATGAGGTCAAGTTCGTTATCTGCGACAGGGACGATTACGACTGGTCAAAAAAGATGGTTCTGGAGCAGGGGCTGTCAAAGCGCTGTACAGTACTTTTTTCCCCTGCAGCCGGCAGGGTTGAAGCCAGGTTACTTGCCGGCTGGATCCTTCAGGACAGGCTTGAGGTGAGGCTCAATATGCAGTTGCATAAGATCATGTACAGCCCTGACCAGCGAGGTGTATAAACCGGTCTTAACTATCCCGATGGATAATATGCCGGTCCAGGTTTTCGATCGCCAGGAACCTGAAGATCTTCTCGGCAATTGCGGGCGATCGGTGCCTGCCGCCTGTGCATCCAAAGGCAATGGAAATGTACGACCTGCCCTCCCTGATATACTGAGGAATCAGAAAGCCTATCAAGTCCTCCACCTTTTTCATGAACTGTTTTGTGACCGGCTGTGAAAAGACAAAGTCAGAAACCTTCCTGTCCAGGCCGGTTAGTTCCCTGAGGCCGGGGACAAAATGCGGGTTTGGGAGAAATCTAAGATCAAAGAGCAGATCAATATTCTGGGGTATTCCGTATTTAAAGCCGAAGGAGATGATGCTGACTGCAAGATCTTTATGTCCTGCCCTGGGGGCATAGAGGGATGTAACAAGTCTTCTCAGTTCATGAGGCGAAAGAGAGGATGTGTCTATCACCCTGTCTGAATTGGTCTTCAGTCCTGACAGGACCTTCTTCTCCGCCATGATCGCCTTTTCTATGCTTCCGCCAAGCGGGTGGGGCCTCCTGGTCTCCTTGAACCTTCTGACAAGCACATCAGGTTCTGCCTCGAGATAGAGTATCTGCAGAAGAAACTTTTTTTTAAGTAATGTTGCTGTTGCATCAATATTGCCAAGAAACTCTTTTTCCCGGATATCAATGCCTATGGCTATATGCCGCGATCCGCTCTGTCTCGAAATCTTCTCTATCAATGAACTTATGAGCGATACCGGAAGATTGTCAACGCAATAAAATCCGGCATCTTCAACTGCCCTGAGGGCTACGGTCTTTCCTGATCCGGAAAGACCGCTCACTATCAGGACGCTCGACCGGCCTGTCTTCTTATGAGATGTCAGGGCTGCTGCGGCATCTTTTTTTCCCTTCATTGCCGTAAGAAATCGGCTATCGCGGCTCTATCAATCCGAAATTGCCGTCTTTCCTGCGGTAGATGACATTGATTACATTGCTCTTGTCATTCATAAAGACGAAGAAATCCTTGTCCAGGAGTTCCATCTGCATGGATGCCTCGTCAGGGTTCATTGGCTTAAGATCAAAGCGCTTATTCTTTATGATCTTTCCGGCCTCAGCCGCTGCAGGCTCATCCTCGTTCAGCCCTGTCTGTTTAGCAGCGCCTTTTCTGCGTGAACTGAGCTTTTCCTTGTATTTCTTGACCTGGCGGTCAAGTTTTTCAGAAACCTCGTCTATGGATGAGTAGATTTCTCCCGTTACGCTTTCGGCCTGAATTAATACGCCGTTTGTCTTCAGCAGAACCTCTGCCTTATGCCTGTACTTCTCAACGCTGAGGGTTACAATGGCATCTGCCCCATCCGGAAGAAATTTATCAAACTTCCTGATCTTCTCCTCCGAATAGCTCTTAAGCGCCGCTGTTACTTCCAGGTGTCTGCCGTTTACAATGATGTTCATGATAATCTCCTTTCTGCAGGATAGACAGCTGACCGCTTATCTTCTCCTGTGGCTCTGAGGGGGAATCTTCAGTTCCTCCCGGTATTTTGCTATGGTACGTCTTGCTATTGTTATGTTCTGTCTCCTGAAGATATCTACGATCTTCATGTCGCTGAGAGGGCTTGCCGGCATCTCTTCAGAGACAATCTTTTTGATCATCTCTTTTACTGAAGTGGACGAAAGCTCCCCCCCTTCACTCGGGATGGCATTGCTGAAAAAATATTTGAATCCGTAGATGCCGCGCGGACAGGCAAGATACTTGGTCGAGGTAACCCGGCTGACCGTGCTTTCGTGGAGATTCAGTTCTGTTGCAATATCCTTCAGGTTGAGGGGTCTGAGATGGCTGACGCCCGACTCGAAGAAATCCTTCTGATAGCTCAGGATGCATTCAGTAACGCGGTAGATGGTCTTGTTCCTGTGGTCGAGGCTCTTGATAAGATCTTTTGCCGAACGGAGCTTTTCCTCAAGAAAATGGCGTTCCTCTTTCGGGACAAGATCTTTATTCTGAAGCAGCCGCAGATAGTAGCTGTTAATCCTGAGCTTAGGCATGCCTTCGTCATTCAGCACGATCTGATACCCCTCGTCTGTCTTAAAGATGTAAACATCCGGCGTAACGTAATTGGTTATGTCTGAAGAGAAGTTCTGAGCAGGCTTCGGATCGAGCCCTTCGATTATCTTTACAGCATCCATGAGCTCTTCAGGCTGAACATTACATAACTTCGCCACCTGCTGATATTTCTTCCTGCTGATCAGCTCCAGATGGTTGCTTATTATTATATCAGCCAGTGTGCCTGACAGGCCGAGTGGTCTGAGCTGCAGCTTAAGGCATTCGCTGAGATCACGCGCCGCAATGCCTGGAGGATCAAAGCTCTGGACAAGCATAAGGGCCTCATCCACGATCTCTGGTGCCGCCTGGGAGGCATGCCGGATTTCCTCTAATGACATGGCAAGATAGCCCCGCTCGTCTATATTGCCTATAATGAGCTCGGCAACGCTTCGCACATCATCCTGATTTCTGCAGTGGCGCAGCTGGACGATGAGATGGTCATACAGGTCAGGTGCAGCGCTCAGGAAATATTCAAATGAGGGATTGACAGTCGTGCCGGGTGTAAAATATCCGAGGTCCCTGCCGTCAGACCTGCGCTCGTCAAAGTAGTCATCAACAGTAAAGCTGGCAAGGCCCTCAAGCGGCAGCTCTGAATCATCCCGTTCATCGGCGATCTGCTCAACAGATTCTTTTTCTTCTGAAGAAAGCTCCTCAAGAGACAGATTTTCAGCAGTTTCCTCAAGAAACGGATTTTCCGTCAGCTCCGTATTAAGGGTTTGGGAGAGTTCCAGCTGAGGCATCTGAAGGAGCTTGATCGCCATCTGGAGCTGCGGCGTCATTACCAGCTTCTGGCTGAGCTTGATCTCAAGCCGGCTTTGGATGGCCATCAGAGCCTGAATTCCTCTCCGAGATAAGTCTCTTTCACCTTGGCAGTTGCTACCAGTTTTTCCGGCGTGCCTTCCTCAAGGATCTCGCCTTCACTTATGATGTACGCCCTGTCTGTGATCGAGAGCGTATCCCTTACATTATGATCAGTGATGATGATGCCGAGGCCTTTTGATCTGAGGTATGTCATCATCTTTTTCAGTTCCAGGATGGCGCGCGGATCAATGCCGGCAAATGGCTCGTCAAAAAGGATGAATGTCGGCCTTGTTGCGATGGCGCGCGCAATTTCGGTCCGTCTCCTTTCTCCGCCTGACAATTTATATCCGTCTCTCTTTGCAAATTCGGCAAGATTGAATTCGTTGAGAAGACTTGCAAGCTCTGTCTCGATCTCGTCCTTTTTGAGACCTTTGATCTCAAGCACTGCCCTGAGATTATCCTCGACCGTAAGTTTTCTGAAGATCGAAGGCTCCTGAGGCAGGTAACTGATGCCTCTTCTGGCCCTCTGATACATCGGAAGATCGCTGATGTCCAGGCCATCAAGGAGTATTCTTCCCCCCTCCGGCCTGACAAGACCGAGAATACTGTAAAATGTGGTGGTCTTTCCTGCGCCATTCGGCCCAAGCAGGCCTACGATCTCAGAAGTCGAAACATAAAGATCGATATTCTTTATAACGACTTTCTTGCCGTATCTTTTCTGGAGCGATTTAACTTCGAGAAGGTGCATTACTTGTGCTGCTTACTCTTCATGATGACCTTGCTGCCGCCCTCAACAAAAGAGCGCTCTTCATCCACGTAATAAGTTATTTTTGTCCCGGACAGGACATTCTGCCCGTCAAAGGCCTGGGGATTGCCCGAAAATACCAGTCTCTCGGGAGTTTCGGCATAGTATATGGCTTCCTGGGAAGTGATTACTTTATCTTCCTGCTGCACCTTTACATTGCCCTTCAGCTGTATCCTGGTAATGTCTCCGCGGTCAGTGTAGCTTACCAGCATCCGGTCTGCCGACATGGTGATGTCCGTCGTCTTTGCGACCACATTTTTTTCAAAGAGGGCAGTGTGGGCCTTGTTGTCCGCTGTTAGTGTCTCTGATGTGACTGATACAGGACCTTTTATTCTGGTTTTGGAAGCAACAGACTGCCTGCTGTTATTGTCAGTTGTTGGCTTAATTTCTGATTTTTGGTCTTCGGCAGATGCGGCCCCCCAAATAAGTGTTATAAAGGAAAGGCTAACGGTTAAAAGTAGCTTTGACATCTTTCAGTATCCTCACTTTATGGTTTGTATTGTCAGCCTGCAGACCCTTGCCCTCGAGCTCGAAATTCCTGCCCTTAATAGACACATTACCTGCCGCATTAAAATTCCCCTTGCTGCCGTCTATGAGAGCCTGGCTCGTTCTGAATGTATAATTACTGTTTTGCGCCTGCAGCACCCCTTCTACTGATATCTGCTCTGTTTCCATATTGTAAGAACCGCTTTCAGCGGCAACAATCATGCCCTGTTTTTCGAGCCTGACCTCCACACCGCTTAACACGGCCTGCTTTCCGTCCTTTGTCATATCCGCCCTTTTTGCCATAAGTACCCATTCAGTTATGCCGTTTTTCCTGTTTACGATCTTGAGACCCTCAAAAAACGAATCGCCCTGAAACTGAACGTCAAGCTTGCTACTGTTTTCCGAGTGCGCCAATACCAGAACTGTCAACGCAGCCACGACAAGAAATAAGAAAAAGCCCTTTCTAAGCATAAAAAAAGTTTATCATATGAGAGGCGATTAGTAAAGGCAAAAAGTGTGCCAATATTTTAGGCTTGACTGCCTAAGAGGGCAGTTCTCATGATCTCTACAGGGGCGGCAAGGCCGGTCCAGAGTTCAAAGGCAAGGGCGCCCTGCCAAAGCAGCATGCCAGCGCCGCCGATGGTTCTGCATCCCCTTGCATCAGCCCTGCTCAGAAGGGCCGTACTTCGGTAGATGAGGTCGCATACCACTTGTGATGAGATCAGGCTGCTTGTATCGAGAGGCAGAGGATCAGAGCTTTTCAGGCCGAGGGATGTTGCGTTGATGATAATGTCAAACCGCTTGAGGTCATCGAGACTGTCAATGACCTTAACAGCGCCTCCCTTAGATGACAGATATGCCGCGAGGGTCTCTGACTTGCTCCTGGTTCTGTTATGCAGACAGAGACTTTCAGCTTCCTTTGCAAGGTAGTAGCCGATTGCGCGGGATGAGCCTCCTGCTCCCATAATCAGAATCTGTTTTCCGGCCGGGCTGACACTGTTTTCATCAAGGCAACGCATGAAGCCCTGGCCGTCAGTATTATATCCGGTCAATGTCCCCTTGGTGTTTACGATGGTATTGACAGCGCCGATCGCTGCAGCTTCCTCATCAATTCTGTCAAGAAAGGGCAGGACAGATTCCTTGTGCGGGATAGTAAGGTTTGCCCCCAATAAGGCGAGAGCCCGGACTGACTCTACTGCCTGCCCCAGAAAATCAGGATTGACAGCAAAGGGGATGTAGCAGCAGTCCAGCCCCAGATGGCCGAATGCTGCATTCTGCATAACCGGAGACAGCGTATGCTCGACCGGATATCCGAAGAGTGCTGCAACCCTGGTTTTGCCGGTTATCTTCACGCTATCCAAGCCCGGCAAGCGTGTCAATCAGCCCCTGGGGGCTGCTCTCAGTGACTACGACCTTCAACCCGGTTGCTTCCTCCAGATCCTGGACAGAGACATTGTCAAGAAAAAGCGTGTCGCCCTCCCTCAACAGCACGTCAGGGACAGCAATGACGTCGTAGTCGTCGGTGTTGTCATGAATCGCTGAAATAACGTCTCTGCCCGTCAGCAGGCCGGCAACTGTCACTGTTTCGCCGAAGAACGTATTTTTTACCGGTATCACACCTATTGGCAGGTTCTCCCTGCCTGATACCCTGTCTATGAACTTTGCCAGATAAGGATAAAAAGACGTCCCGGTAAAAGTCAGAACTCTGCTTTTTTTGCCGGCCATTTTTGGGATTTTAGGCTTTTGAGCCTGACTTATGAATAGTGGAACCATGCCTACGCCGTTTTCTATCTGGGGCAGTTCTCCATAATCCTGTAAAGGGGGGAAGGGTGTCTCTGCCTTTATATACATCTCGTCTGCGCAGTACACAATCGATTCGCCGTGCTTCTTTCTGAACCTTTTCTGGAAGGTATGAACTATATCAACAGTCTTCAATGCCACTTCCTTTGACATCGGGGTAATCTGTGTTTTCCTGTGCCTGGTCAGGCCAACCGGAACGACCGCAACAGAAGATACATAAGGATGGAACCTCTGCAGGTCCTGGATCGTAGACTGCAGTTGACCTGCGTCATTAATCCCGGGGCAGACAACGATCTGTATATGCATTCTTATCTTGTTTTCGGCAAAAAACTTCAGCTCCCTGAGTATGTCTGATGCCTTAGGGTTGCCTAACATTCTGTTTCTGAGCGCCCTGTCAGTGGTATGCACCGAGATGTACATGGGACTGAGCCGCTGCTGAATAATTCTCTTTTTTTCCTCGGCAGTGATGTTTGACAGGGTCGTATAATTGCCGTAGAGAAACGACAGCCGGTAGTCCTCATCTTTTATATAAAGAGGTTTTCTGAGGCCTTTGGGAAGCTGTTTGACAAAACAGAAGACGCAGTTGTTTCTGCACGTCTTGACCTTCATCGGCCTGAACGTTATGCCAAGCTCAGCATTGCTGTCGGCAGATATGCTCAGTCTCTTTCTTTTATTTTCACGGCGGAATTTGATGTTCAGCTGGTCCTCGTCTTTATGAAACATGAAATCTATCACATCCCGCATGGGCGAAGAATTGATATCATACAGAATATCTCCAGGACAGAGGCCGGCCGCCTCTGCAAGGCTGCCAGGGGCGATGCTTTCGATCGTAATGCCTTTATTATATTGCATCTGCAAGCCTCAGTCCCTTGTAGATATACTGAATCCCGGAGAAGGCAGTGACTGCTGCGGTGACCGTAAAGAGCAGTTCCTTCTGCGGAATTGGCCCGGAAAGATTAATGCTCAGCAAAACTATTGTCAGGGTTATAAGCTGCAGGGCAATGGATATTTTGCCCGAAAGCACCGGTTCTATTGTAACCCTGTTGGTCAGCAGGTACAAAAGAAACCAGCCGACGACAACAATGAGGTCTCTGCTTATCACCGTAATCGCCAGCCAGAGTGGGATCCAGCCCTGGATTGAGAAGAGGATGAAGGACGAAACGAGCAGAAATTTGTCGGCAAGAGGGTCAAGGAACTGCCCCAGCGCAGTCTTTTGGTTGGTAGCGCGCGCTATATACCCGTCAAGAAGGTCTGTAACTGCTGCAGTCGCAAACAGGGCGAGTGCGTGCTGATGCTTCTGGTAAAGCACAGCGGTAATAAACAGCGGAATTATAATAATGCGCGCAGCAGTCAGCGTGTTAGGAAGATTTAATACTTTCAAAAAAAGCTCTCCAAAGAATAGTTATATATGGAAAGAACAACAGGATTAATCAGGGAATATTAAAAGGCGCCTCGCAAAAATCCATTTTTATTCCCAGCTTATTATAGCAGACCATACTCTTTTTTCCATATGCATATGCCAAGAGCATGGATGCGTGACAGGTCTCAACCCTGAAGCCGTATTTCTTTGCCTGACTCAGTGCATCTTTGAAATACCTCAGCGCTGCCGAATTTCTTCCTTTTAGAAGCGCAATCTCGCCAAAGCCGAGCCTGCAGTATATGAGACCTCGCGGATCCCTTGTTTTTTTGAAGAGTCCCTCTGCTTCTTTATATAATTGCCCTGCTGAGGCATGATCATGGAGCATCTTATGCGTTGTTGCCATACTCCAGAGCGTGTAGGAGTAGCTGACCCTGTCGCCTATCTTCTTGTACAGTGCTGACGCCTTTGCAAATGATGAGAGCGCCTTACGGTAATCACCCATCATCCGGTGGGCATTGCCGATGCCGCAGAAAGAATAGGCAGTGCCGAAGGTATCACACAACCCATGAAATATCTCTTTTGCAGAGAGGTAATAGGCAAGAGATTCCCCGAAACTGCCTGCAATGCGAGAACTGCCGCCAAGGCCGCATAGACAGTAAGCAATGCCTGAATGTGACTCAAGCGACTGGAAAGCCCTGAATGCCTCTTTATATCTTCTCAGAGCTTCAGGGACATCCCCTTTTATTCTGAGTGAACCTGCAATTGACCAGAGCGTAAAGGCCACTCCTTCCCTGTCTTTTCTTTTTCTGTAGAATGCCAGTGCCTGATTAAGCATTTTCAGCGCATATTTCCAGTCGCCCCGGCCCCGGCGGGCAAGACCTATGCCTGCGCAGGCGTCTGCAACAGCTTCCTCGTCCCCGGTCTTTCTTGCCGCTATGACAGCGCCTTCATAGGCCTTTTCAGACTTCTCAAAATCTCCAATCATGCGCATTACATCCCCAATGGATAAAAGGGATTGGACCTCGCTATTGAGGTCCTTTTCCTTTCTGCTCTGTTTCAGTATGAGCCTGTAGGAGAGCAGGGCCTCGGTAAATCTGCTTTTTTGCCTCTGCAGTTCTGCCTTTTCGAACTGTTTAGCTATTTCTGATGTTGACATTCAGTTTCTCCATGGTTTTTTTGTAATCTCCGGACTCAAAAAAAGCAGAACCCATAACAAGAATATCAGCGCCGGCCTCGGCAATCTCTTTTGCATTTTCTGGTTTTACGCCTCCGTCAATCTCGATCACTGCGGAGGCTCCGGAGGCCCTGATCATCTCTTTTGCACTCCTGATCTTCGCCATGGTCCCGGGGATGAACTTCTGGCCTCCAAATCCCGGATTCACAGACATGAGCAGCACAAGATCGAGATCACTAATGATGCTTTCGAGCTGGGAGACAGGGGTTGCCGGATTGATGGATACGCCGGCCTTGATCCCCCTTTCCCTGATCCATTGCACCGATCTATGCAGATGCACGGCTGCCTCGCAGTGTATTGTAAGATAGTCGGCGCCTGCGTCTGCGAAATCAGACAGGTACTTGTCAGGATCATCGATCATGAGATGAACATCAAGCGGCAGCCTTGAGATCTTTCTGATTGCTGCGACGACTGCAGGTCCGATCGTTATGTTCGGAACAAAGTGACCGTCCATAATATCAATATGGAGAAGGTCTGCTCCAGCCTCTGCTGCTGCCAAGACCTCCTCGCCCAGGCGCATGAAGTCTGCAGAGAGTATTGAAGGTGCAATCCGGATCATAGTGCATTAACCTCTTTCATTTCAAGATGGAGTTTGTCGCTGCTCTTTATTATCGTGCCTGGCTTTGGCCTCTGCATTTTGACAATGCTGCCTGATCCCTGCATTTCTACTTCAAGCCTCATCTTTTCCGCCAAATCCATGACTTCTTCAATCTGTCTGCCCTGGAAATCCGGGCAATAGTAAGCATGGTCATGAGGGCCGGAGCTTACCAGCACTGTGATCAGATCCGCAAGCTTGTCATCCGGCTCAGGCCTCTGCGCAACTATTACGCCCTTTGGGGCAGTGTCTGAATGAACACTGATCACCTTGCCGATCCTGAGCCCCTTCTGCAGAAGAATGGACTCAGCGTTCTGAAACGTTTCGTTTACCAGCAGCGGGATCGAAAGAACCTTAGGCCCCTTGCTTATCACTATTCTGATGGCCCGTTTTTCCTTTACGCTTTCTCCGGAAGGGACATCCTGCCTCAGGATGTTGCCTGAGGGGACTACCGGGTCAAAGTCTTCTCCCTCAATCTTAAGATCGAGTCCGGCCTTGCCAAGCACTTTAGACGCCTCTATTACCGACATATTCGTTATGGCAGGCACCTGGACCGTCCTGCTGAAGCTCAGCACTTTAAATGTGAGGAACCCGAATGTAAGCCCCAGAAGGACAAAAAGAGCAAAAAAAAGCGCTGCCTTCAGAAAACTGTTCATCTCTCTCTGCATAGTATTGCTCCAAAAAAACCATCCATCTTATGTCTATGCGGGAATGTCCTGAAAAAGCCGTCTGTCAGAAATGGTCTGATGAATTCCTGATCAGCATCTATAATACGGAATTCATCTGTTGTCTTCAAGAAATCCCTGATCACCTTCTCGCCTTCTTCAGGTTCCATAGAGCATACAGAATATACAATTCTTCCTCCCCTGCGAAGCAGAGGAGCAACTGCATTAAGCAGGCTTGACTGTTTTTTCCCGAATTCAACAATGTCCTTAAGTGCATGACGGTATTTTACGTCAGGATTTCGCCTTATCACGCCTGTTGAAGAGCAGGGCGCATCGAGCAGTATCCTGTCAAAGGTTCCGAGATCCCGAAGCTCTCTGATATCTGCCCTGACAGCCTCTGCTGACGAAACCCCAAGGACAGACAGGTTTTCTTCCAGCTTTCTCATCCTTTTTGGGTCTTTTTCGACCGCAATGATCTGTCCTTCGTTTGCCATTATATGGGCAATATGGCCTGTCTTGCCCCCAGGCGCGGCGCAGGCATCCAGAATCCTCTCTCCTTTTTGGGGAGCCAGCAGGTAACTGATCAGCTGCGATGCCTCGTCCTGAGCTGCAAAAAGACCATAATAGGAGGAAAGATCCTGATAGGTGGTTTCCCCGCCAATTACAATGCCGACAGGTGAGAACCGGGCAGCCTCTGCCCTGATATTATTGTCTGCAAAAGCTCTGAGCAGTTCCTCGCGTGTGGTCCTGAGCGTATTTGTCCTAAGAACAAGGCCCGGCATACTGTTGTTTGCCTCTGCAAGCATTCGGCACTCCTGCATGCCGAAGCGGCTTAGCCAGCGTTTAACCATCCACTTCTGATGCGAGGTGTTGATGGATATATCATCAATAATATCACTATATACAAGAGGCAGCGCTGTCTTGTCCTTCTGCCTAATGATATTCCTGAGCACTGCATTGACCAGAGACGGCTTGCCGCCTGGCTTTTCGATCTCAACGGACTCGTTTACCACTGCATAGCCCGGTACACGCATAAACAACATCTGGTAAAGCGCTATTCGCAGGTTGTTAGTTGTCTCATTGCCCAGCTTATTGGTGTTATTGATGAATTTCCCTATGATTGCATCAAGCGCATAGAGATTTCTGAGTACGCCGTATACAATCTCCATCAGAAAGGCCCTGTCCCGCCTGTCGAGAGACTCCGAGAACTGCTCAAGGGTCTTCTTGGGCCTTACGCCTTGATTCAGAATTTCGATAAGACAGGCAACAGCAGAGATGCGGGTTTTGGTCATAACAGGCCTGAGAACCTATTGTAATGCCTTCCGGTGATCAAAACTGGAAATTATACTTTCCCCCATTGTTGTCAGTACCCTCTCCATATCCTATGGGCGCGACATGGTTGTTGCCGGGCTTGATGCGCAGCGTAATGTTGATTACTGTACCCTTGTCACCGACTATTATCGCAGTGGCTGGAACAGAAGAACTCACCTCAACAGCCTGTTGCGTATTCTGCGCGCCCAGGAAAGTCTCTCTTGAGTACTGGACATATTTTGTCTCCGGTATAGCCGTATAATTGCCGTTGAAAACCTCGCCATTTTTGGGATTGCTTGCCGTAATTGCGCCCTGGCCGGTGCTGAGTTCTATCTGCATGGGGATCAATGTTCCGTCCGAAAGGGAAATCAGTCTTCCCGGTATCATCTGCCCCCCGGCATACTGATACTTATAGCCGCCAGTGGCGCAGCCGGATATCACTATAGCGACCAAGATTAATGATAATAACTTCAACTTATTCATACTGCCTCCCATTTATAATTCATGACATATTATTGGTCAGTTTATCAGAGTGTTCTTCTTCAGTAAGGGAACATTATCAGAATATCTTGAATCCGGTCAATAGCGCCAACAGATAATGCCGGAAAGAGTAGAAATATCTGCGAAGGCCCCGAATTCCTTTAGAGGAAAAAGAGTCTGCAGGCAGATCACTCTGAGGTACACCAGGCAGTGGATGCGAACATCTGAGCTTAGGGTTGGTCATGGCGGACAGGGATCATGGGGGCAGAGATCAGCAGAGGAATAATAATCAGGAATGCCCAGTCTTTTTTATGATCCCGAAATATTGCATTGGGTGAAAGCAGAACGGGGTACAATATCTCCTAAATCGGGATGAAGGCTGGATAGGGGAGTATAAAAAGGTGATAACGCCAACAGGAAATGGCGCCGGCCGGCTCAACATCCTGCCTTGAAATCTACCACGGCATCAAACCATGCAGAATTGATGGAATATCTGGTTTGGCCATATATATGGGAAGGACAAGAGGGCAATATTGTCATTTCCTGCAATGAAGACCGATACGGTTGCCTTCCGTGTCTTTCACTATCGCAATGAAGCCATATTCTCCAATGCTCAATTTGTCCTGAAGAACAGTTCCGCCACTATTTCCGGCACGCTCAATCGCTGCATCTATATCGGCAGCCGTAAAATATATCAGGACACCATCACCGGAAGGACTGTAACCATCTGCCTTTACAAGGCTGCCGGATGCGCCGATAGTTGATTCGTCCATCGGAAACCAGGCCATCTGAAGCGGCCCGACCTGGTGATCTTCCAAGGTGAGACCAAGAGTGGTCTGATAAAAAGACTTGGCGCGGTCCATATCTGTTACCGGGATCTCGAACCAGCCTACGGGATTGAATGTCTTTTCCATTTTCTGCCTCCTTATTCGATGACCTGACGCCGATAGTAGAACTGACTTGATGATAACATTTTTTCGTTACAAACATTTCAGCATAACCTGGCAGTTCTTCTTGAATAGATCCAAAATGGTTTATGACTTCTCCACAGTCAAACCGACCTGCCAAACTTATTATTGTTGTGAATAAATTATCTCTTGATGAGCGGTTCTGGGGAGGGAACCACGTCCTGAAATCTCAGGATTCACAATAACTGAACCTAATGGCCTTCGATAGCGATAGTCAACACTGTAATGGAATAAACAAAACCCCACGAGCCTTGTTCGCTGCATTTATGAATTGTTCTTTTCACCAGAAGTGACCTTACTCCCAATGAGACTTATTTGCGTATGTTTCATCATGAGGCCCAAGATCAACAAACTTGACCGTATCATCTGAACATATGCGGCAATCGCTGCAAAGAACTGTTTCGTCGTCGCCCTTTGCTCTGCAAGATCGGCAGTAAAGGTAAATTATGAGAAAATTCTTTTTAACAGGACAGCTGTAATACCCTCTGAAGTTGCCCTTCAAAGGTTCACCGAAGGCGATAGGGTCCTGCATTATCAAATCTGCCTTTTTCCGTATGGCCCCTTTTATTGAACTGTGTTTCTTCAGCGACCTGACAAAAGCATCACTGAAAAAGGCCGTCACCTGAACACCTCGTCATAAGTATGCCATTTCATCTTTCCGCTTCTGATTCTTGACGCTGTACGTAGAAGACTTACCCTAAAATCAGGGTCGGCCATGATTATTTCTGTCGGGTCATTCTTTTTTGTCCTTTTTAGGTTCAGGACAAACTGTGTAAAGACCTCAGATATCGTAGTCCTTTGCTCTTCAGCATACGTTTTAATATACTCTATCAAATCTTTATCCAGCGTTATATTGACCTTGGCTTTAAGCATAATTCACCTCCGCTCTTTATGCTCCTAATATACGCCTGATATACGTCTGCAGTCAAGGTTTGATATTGGATGCCAACACTTGGCGCGTCGGAGTCGAGTGCCAGGTTAACATTCCATATTGAAACTGCTCATTATCATATTGTTTGTGTCAATATAGAATGCTTCCTATACTGCCTGCATTTGAGACAGACTACCGCAGATTGCTGCAGGTTCTGGACTGACGGCAGCACTATATGTCTTTCCATTCAAGCCAGACATGGCCTGAACACTTGCCAGTGTCGACCCCCGGGCGGGAAATGATTTATAATTAACCATGGCAGTGCGTGAAATCAAGAAATTCCCTGAGCCGGTGCTGAAGAAGAAGGCTGAGCCTGTTACTGACTTTGATGATGAGCTTCAGAGGCTGATAGACGACATGGTAGAGACCATGTACGCAGCTCCCGGCATCGGCCTTGCCGCCCCCCAGGTAGGCGTTTCAAAGAGGCTCGCAGTAATAGATATCAGTTCCCGGGAGGTGGAGCAGCCGCTTATTGTGCTTGTCAATCCCCTTATTTTGAGCAGCGGGGGGGAGGTAGAGTTCGAGGAGGGCTGCCTCAGCATCCCTGAATATACGGCAAAGGTGACCCGCTCAGAGCAGGTAGTTGTAGGCTGCAGAGACCGGCTTGGAAGACAGATAGAGATAGAGGCGGGCGGACTGCTTGCGATTGCGATTCAGCATGAGATGGATCATCTTGACGGACTCTTGTTTATAGACAGGATCAGCCCGATCAAGCGGGAATTTTTCAAGAAGCGGTACAGGAAGCTCGCCAGGTCAGAACAATAACCTGCAATGAGAAGCCTTTCAGCGGCAAGGACTAATAATAACATTCCCCGTTGCCCCTTACTGCCTGAGGGCGGCCCGGCACCTGCCTTCGGCAGCAGACGCATGGCAGGGATTTTTCATTTATGCTTGCCGGCCCTGACTGAAGGACTGTTGCGATGAGGACTATTTTTTTCGGCACCCCCCAGTTTGCAGTGCCATCCCTTAAAAGGCTGATTGAAGCAGGTGAGGATCTGGTATCTGTTGTGACGCAGCCTGACCGGGTAAAGGGAAGGGGCCACAGGCTTTCGATGCCGCCTGTAAAGGAGTATGCAGAGTCCCGCGGCATTTCAGTGCTTCAGCCTGCCGGGATACGCAGTTTGGGGTTTCTTGACCAGCTTAATGCATTAAGGCCTGATATGATTGTGGTTGTTGCATACGGCAGGATCATTCCCCCTGATATACTGGCCCTGCCGCCAAAGGGCTGCATAAATGTACATGCGTCGCTTCTGCCCAAATACAGGGGGGCTGCCCCTATTCAGTGGTCTATTGTGAGGGGAGAGAGCCGGACTGGTGTTACAACCATGCTTATGGATGAAGGGCTCGACACAGGCGATATCCTGCTCATGAGAGAGACAGAGATACTGCCTGCAGACGATGCAGCCACACTCGGGGCCAGACTTTCTGAAATGGGCGCTGACCTTCTGATAGAGACGATCAGGGAGATCAAGGCAGGTTCCATAAGGCCGACCGCCCAGGCAGGGGAGTCGTCCTATGCCCCTGTCATACGGAAAGAAGACGGAAGGATAGACTGGAGCCTGTCGGCAGAAGAGATAGTCAACCTGATCAGGGGCATGCACCCCTGGCCTGGTGGACAGTCTAAGTTTGAGGGGGAAAAGGTGACGATTGTCAGATCAGCCGTCGTTGACAGGGAATCCGGAGGAACAGCCGGAACGATACTTGGGATCCATGGCGACGAACTCCGCGCAGCAACAGGAAGGGGTATTGTTGCCCTGCTTGAGGTTAAGCCTGAGGGTAAAAAGACGATGACAGGGGCTGCCTTTGGACGCGGCCGCCATATCAGGGAAGGGATGCGGTTTGAATATCAATAGATTGTCACGGGGCGTTCTTCTCAAGATATTCTATCCCCTGCTTATGCTGATAGCGGCATTTATGAAGGGCAGGAAGGAGGCCTTCCAGCATCTGATCATACGCATGAATAACAGGCTGGTCAGGGCCGAGGATATCAGAACAAAGAAGATCCTTATACTGCTGCCCCACTGCCTCCAGATAAGCGACTGCGAGGTCAGGATTACGCATAATATCTATAATTGCAGGCGGTGCGGCAGATGCGAGATAAGGGATCTTATAGAGATCACTGATCTGTACAGGCTCAGTCTTTCCGTTGCAACCGGCGGCACACTCGCAAGGAAGATAGTTCAGGAGGTCAGGCCAGAGGCGATTATTGCAGTTGCCTGCGAGCGCGACCTCTCGAGCGGGCTTGTGGATACGTATCCCATCCCGGTGCTCGGCATTCCGAATGAACGACCTTTTGGGCCCTGTTTCAATACCAGGGTTGACCTCGATAAGGTGAAAGAGGCGATAACCTTCTTTGGCCGGGATCAGCCCGGCAGGCAGCCGTACAGGATATGATGCTGCAGCAATTTCAGATTCGTCTCTGAGTATTTTTGGCAGGTATTGAGGAAGGCTGTGTTCTCATTGTATTCGGTATTGAACGACCGGGGCCTGATGCCATCTGCTATAATGCAGCTATGCACAAGCTTCAGAGAGCGACGGACTGCACTTAATGAAGGCATCGTCCAGGACCGACACAGGCAGGATCAGGGCCAATAATGAAGACTGTCTGAAGGTTGATGCTGAATGCGGTCTCTTTCTTCTTGCCGACGGCATGGGCGGACATAATGCAGGCGAAGTTGCAAGCGAGATCGCGGTCAATGAGGCTTATGCATATGTCATGCAGGAGACGGATGAGGCTGAAGATGTGGCTGCAATCCCGGGCGCACTTGAGGGGGCGCTCTTAAGGGCGCATAATACTATTAAAGAGAAGGCCGGCTCTGATATCATGCTTTACGGCATGGGCACAACCCTTGTTGAATTGATGATAAAAGACAAAAAGGCCTATGTCTGCCATGTTGGCGACAGCAGGGCTTACCTGTACAGGGGTACTCTGCAGAGGATCACAAAAGACCATACAGTGGGGGATGCATGGGTTGAGCAGGGGATTATGAAGCAGGATCAGGTGCCGGCCAGGAAACGGCATATGCTTACGCAGTGTCTGGGTTACGGGAATGCTCCGGTTCCGGACAGCGTATCTGTTTCATTGAAGATCGGCGATATCCTGCTTCTTTGCTCTGACGGGCTGACAGATATGCTGTCTGATCAGGAGATCGGGCGTATTATCAGAAATGGTGTTGAAGATATCGAGGCAACTGCAGGCAGCCTGGTAGAAGAGGCAAATAACAATGGCGGCAGGGACAATATCTCTGTTGTCATTGTGAAGTATTGATGCCCGAAGATAATGGATAACTATATGAGGCTGCCCCAATGGCTGAAAACCCGGCATCATTTTGGATCTCTTGGGACAGCACGCCTTCTGCGAAGACATGGACTTTCTACGGTATGTGAGGATGCACGCTGCCCAAACAGGAGTGAATGTTTTTCAAGGCCCACCGCCTCCTTCCTGATCCTGGGGCCTCATTGCACGCGCAATTGCAGCTTCTGCTCTGTGACTTTTTCAGATCCTGTTGCTGTAAATGCAGATGAACCTGAGCAGGTGGCAGCTGCAGCAGCAGAGATGAACCTCAGATACGTTGTGATAACATCAGTTACGCGGGATGACCTGCCGGACGGCGGCTCAGGTCAGTTCGCAAGGACAATAAGCGCAATAAGGAGACGGCTTCCAGATGCACGGGTCGAGGTTCTTGCGCCGGATTTCAACGGCGATTCGGCCGCAGTCAAGACAGTTCTTGAAGCCGGCCCTGATGTATTCAGTCATAATATCGAGACAGTAAGCAGGCTTTACCCAACAGTGAGGAATAAGGCTGCTTATCAGAGATCACTTGCCGTGCTGAGAACGGCAAGGCGGTTGTCGCCGGCAATTGCGGTCAAGTCAGGCTTTATGCTTGGGCTGGGCGAGACAGAGGATGAAGTAGGCCAACTGCTATCAGATCTTTACGATAGCAGCTGCGATATTGTCACCATCGGCCAGTATCTGAGGCCAACCAAGAATAGTCATCCTGTGGTAGAATACATCTCGCCAAAGGCCTTTGATGAACTGAAACAGACTGCCCTTGGCCTGGGATTTCGATATGTGGCTTCAGGCCCTCTGGTAAGAAGTTCCATGAATGCGGAGGAGATGTTCAGGACCGTGAAGCCTGATATATAATTTAATCTTCCGGCTGTTGCCTGGACAGTTCGCGCAGGCAGGGAGAAGGGATGTTCAGACAGAATACTAAACGCATAAATGAGGATGTCAGAAATATGATAAACATCGGAATAATCGGTTTTGGCACTGTAGGCACAGGCACAGCTCGCATACTGCTTGAAAACAGGGATCTGCTTAAGCAGCGAACAGGCATTGATATCAATCTTCGGAAGATCGCAGATCTTGATATAAAGAGGGACAGGGGCATCAGGCTCCCCAAGGGTATTTTGACGACAAGGGCGGAGGAGCTTTTTGATGACCGGAATATTCATATCATTGTCGAGCTGATCGGAGGTACAACCGTGGCCAGGGATATGATCCTCAGGGCAATCCGGGCCGGAAAACATGTGGTGACTGCCAATAAGGCGCTGCTTGCAACACACGGCATAGAGATATTCAGGGCAGCTGAAAAGGCAGGAGTTGAAGTGGGGTTCGAGGCTGCTGTTGCAGGCGGCATTCCTATTATAAAGGTTCTGAGGGAGGGGCTTGTTGCCAACAGGATCAGGGCTGTATACGGGATCATAAACGGCACGACAAACTATATCCTCTCAAAAATGTCTGATGAAAAGGCGTTATTTTCCGATGTGCTGAAAGAGGCGCAGAGGCTTGGTTACGCAGAGGCAGACCCTACCTATGATATAGAAGGTATTGACTCGGCGCACAAACTTGCCATACTTGCGTCTATCGCATTTGGCAGGCAGTTTACGATAAAGGATGTATATCGAGAGGGCATCTCCTGGATATCGCCACTTGACATAGAGTTTGCCCGTGAACTGGGATGCAAGATCAAGCTTCTTGGCATCACAAAAGAGACCAACAGACAGGTTGAACTGCGGGTGCATCCGACAATGGTGCCTCAGGATCTCATGATCTCGAAGGTTGACGGTGTATTCAATGCAGTCTACGTGGAAGGAGATGCTGTCGGTTCGACCCTGTATTATGGGCGGGGCGCAGGGGACCTTCCTACAGGAAGCGCTGTTGTGAGCGATATTGTGGACATAGCACGCGATATTGCTGCCGGTTCGGTCTGCAGGCTCCGGCCCTTTGCGCCGTCGCTGAAACCTATGCCTCTGATGAAGATGGATGATGTGATATCCATGTATTACTTCCGGTTCTCTGCGATTGACAAGCCGGGTGTGCTTTCGAAGATCTCCGGCATCCTCGGAAAGCATAATATCAGCATCGCCTCGGTAATCCAGAAGGAGCGCATGGAGGGAAGGGCGGTGCCTTTGGTTGTGCTTACGCATCTTGCAAAGGAAAAGGGTGTGATAAGCGCCATAAAAGAGATCAACAGACTGAAGATCGTCTCGGGAAAGACGGTCTTCATTCGGGTAGAGGGAAAGGAGCAGGCATAAGGTTCAGGCTGTTGGACGGCCGGCACTCCGAAGAATATAAATAGAGACGCAGGAAATCTCGGCAGGCAGGGAGGCGTTATGGAAGGCATCACACCGGATAAGAAGATCAATATCAAGGGGCTGGTATGTCCGCATACCTTTGTGAGGGCAAAGCTTGCTGTAGAGTCTATGGAAGTGGGCCAGGTTCTCGAGATCCTGCTTGATTATGAACAGGCATCCCAGGCCATCCCCAAATCCATGGAAGACCACGGCCAGAAGGTCCTGAGCGTCAGCAAGATAAATGACTCGGACTGGGTACTATTAATAAGAAAGGACAAGGATTAATGGAATTTACTGATGAGCAACTGCATCGTTACAGCAGGCATATAATCCTGCCTGAGGTGGGCGGCCGAGGTCAGGCAAAGATAATAAATGCAAAGGTGGTTATTGTAGGCGCAGGCGGCCTTGGCTGTCCTGTTGGATACTATCTGACAGCAGCAGGCGTGGGTACTATAGGCCTTATTGACAATGACGTTGTTGAGATGAGCAACCTTCAGCGCCAGATCGCGCACAGTGTTCATACCATAGGCATGCTTAAGGTCGAGTCTGCCGAGAAGACCTTCAAGGGGCTTAATCCGGAAGTCAATATCATTGCCCATAAAGTCAGGATTTCCAAGGACAATATCATTGATATTATCAGGGATTATGATATAGTTGTTGACGGCAGCGACAACTTTCCTACAAGGTATCTTGTAAATGATGCCTGTGTCATGGCAAATAAACCTCTGGTCAGCGGAGCCATACTCAAGTTTGAAGGCCAGGTCACGACAGTAATTCCGGGGGAGGGGCATTGTTACCGCTGTCTTTTTGAAGAGCCCCCGCCTGCCGGACTTGTGCCGTCGTGCCAGGAGGCCGGCGTGCTGGGCGTGCTGACAGGTGTTGTCGGGAGTCTTCAGGCCACGGAAGTTCTGAAGCTGATACTGGGGAAGGGGGAGCCGCTTAAGAACTCCCTGCTTGTGTATGATGCGCTCAAGACCATATTCAGAAAGGTGAAGGTGCCGAAAAACAGTGCATGCGCCATATGCGGCGAGCAACCCTCCATTACCGAACTGATTGATTATAACCAGGGGTATTGCTCCTTGCCTTAATTGCATGCCTGAGATTGTTATCCCCAGGGAAATTATGGGTCAGATGCTTCAGCGCTGCACTGAGAGCTTTCCGAAGGAGGCATGCGGAATTTTTTCCGGCAAGGGCCACAGGGTAACAGGAATCCATCTGATGACGAATGTTGAACCTTCGCCGAATCAAAAATAAATAAGGAGAAATCTATGAAGGAGGTTCTTTTGAAGTTCGATATGCCGGATCTGCAATTCCTTAGAAGGGGCAAGGTCAGGGATATTTATGAGGTTGATGACTGCCTTCTGCTGATTGCCTCAGACAGGGTATCTGCCTTTGATGTGGTTCTGCCCAACGGCATACCCGGCAAGGGGAAGATTCTTACCCAGATATCTCTCTATTGGTTCAACCAGATGCAGGATGTCATCCGGAATCATATTGTAGCAACCGATGTTAAGGACTATCCTTCGGTCTGCCACAAATATGCTGATCAACTCGAAGGCAGAAGTATGCTGGTGAAGAAGGCAAGGCCGATGCCTGTGGAATGTATAGTGAGGGGGTATCTCTCAGGGTCCGGCTGGAAAGAGTACAAAAAGAGCGGAACAGTCTGCTCCATCAGACTGCCTGATGGGTTAGTCGAATCATCCAAGCTTCCTGAGCCGATCTTTACGCCGAGCACCAAGGCGGAAGAGGGTCATGACATCAATATCTCTTTTGATGAGATGGTAAAGATCGTGGGCCATGATATGGGTGAAAGGCTCAAAGAGGTGAGTCTGAAGGTCTATACCAAGGCGCGTGATCTTGCCGAAAAGAAGGGAATTATCATTGCGGATACCAAGTTCGAGTTCGGCATGTTTCAGGATGAACTGATTCTGATAGATGAGATTTTGACCCCTGATTCTTCGCGGTTCTGGTCAGCCGCCAACTACCAGCCTGGAAAGGGACAGGACAGTTATGACAAGCAGATTGTGAGGGATTACCTTCTGACGCTCGACTGGGATCAGACCTATCCCGGCCCTGCGCTGCCTGGAGATGTGATTGAGAAGGCTGTAGCCCGATATCAGGAAATATTCGGGATCATTACCGGAGAGGCAATGTCGTAGGATCTGTCTTATTTATTTCTGCTGGCTTTTATTTATGAGCTGGCCCTTTACGTTTTTCAGGGTTTCTTGCCAAAAGAATACCTATATACTTATTGATCGGGTTGCTCCTTTTAAGAAATGGAACCGGCGATTTCTTTCTTGTTCCGAGCTTTTTCATCTCCAGTTTGATATCGTTATTTTCAGGGTCTCTTCTCAGTCCCTGATGAAAGGCATTGACAGCCTCAGATTTTCGGCCTGCCTTAAGATATGCCCGGCCTAAGTTCAGATAGAAAACAGGGTAGAAGAATTCGCTGCCAAAGGGCAATGAAATATCGAGAGCTCTTATGGCGTTTTCGCAGATGGCGATGCCTTCTTCGGTCTTGTTCTCCACAATTGCTATAAGGCAGCCATAATACGACAGAAGAAAGGCGTCTGTGGGATAGTTTTCGAGGCCTTCCCGAAGCGTATCAAGGGCCTGCTTCCCCTTTCCACGCCGCAGCAGCAACTGCATTTCCGAGAAATAGTCTGCCTTGAGTTTCTGTTTTTTGGAGTGCTCAGAGATGAATGCAGCGATTGCAGACTTGTGATGCTTATTGATCAAATCGGCCAGGCGAGCATCAAAATCCTTCAGTTTTACAAGATGGGTATAATCAGATTTGCTGGTCGCAATAATCTCGCCCTTGACAAAGACATTTGTGATGATTTTGCAGCTCTTCCTGCCCATGTCCTCGGTCTGGACATGATAGTTTACGTTGTCAACAGATATCATACTGCTCAGATGGTCTGCCTTTGCTGAGGTGATCGCAATATTTGTCCTGTTGGTCATGATAGCATTGTATCAGATAATGAGGTGGAAGATAGAAACTTAATTAAGGATAATTCAGGTAACCTTCGATAACGAAATCATCTCCTACAGGCCTGAAAGAGGTCCTTGTCAGGCTATGGGCATTCTGGAGACTTCTGAATATCCTGCCACCAACCGCCGGGAAAGACGCATCGCCCCCGAGGATCTTCGGAGCAATGTAGAATATGACCTTGTCAATGATCTCGGCCTCAAGGCAGGAGGAGGCAAGAGAAGATCCTCCCTCAACAAGCACTGAAATGATCCCCTGCGACCCAATTTCTTTCATTAGCCACTGCAGATCAACCCTGCGTCCGGCGTGTTCTATAATGCCGATGCCCCCTTCAAGAAGTTGCTTCTTTTTCTTTCTTGACGAACTGTCTCTTGTTACCAGGATTGTCCTGGGAGGACAGCTCAATACGGCTGCATCATTTCTGATCTCCAGATCAGGGTCGAGTATAATGCGTATTGGGCTTTTCATTCTGCCTGTTCTGCAAGTGAGTTGAGGATTGTCAGCTCTTATCGTGCCGATAGCCGTCATGACCGCATCGACTCTTCCCCTCAGTCTATGTACCTCTTTTCTGGCCCTTGTGCCGGTAATCCATTTAGACTCGCCCGTAGGGGTCGCGATCTTGCCGTCAAGGGTCATTGCCACCTTGAGAATGACAAACGGCAGATGGCTCGTAATATATTTGATATAGCTTTCATTAAGCTGCCGCGCCTTTTCTTCAAGTACGTCTGATATGACTTCGATGCCGGCCTTTCTGAGTTCTTCGATTCCTCTGCCTGATACCTTTGGATTGGGGTCTTTCAGCGCTATGACGACCTTATCTATCTTTGCTGCAATGATCTTCTCCGTGCAGGGCGGGGTTCTTTTGTCCTTGTGACAGCAGGGTTCGAGACTGACATAGAGTGTTGAGCCTGCTGAAGCCATTCCAGCCCTTTCTATTGCTATTGCCTCTGCATGCGCAGTGCCTGCCTTTGCATGGTATCCCTCGGCTATGATCTTCCCCTGCTTTACAAGAACTGCCCCTACCATTGGATTGGGGCTTGTCCTGCCTTCGGCCCGCCTGGCAAGAGAGAGGGTTCTTCGGATATATGCCTCATCTGTCATGGTTTTAGCTTAACATAAAGATCTTTTAAGGGAACAGGAAGGCTTTCCTCTCCCACAACAAAAAAGAACTGAAGAAATCTCTCGAAATTATGATATAATTCGGCTGGAGGAACAATGGATACAATTATGCTGGCTGTCATAGCGGTTGTTGCGGTCGTTCTCGCTGCAGTAATTATCCCTCTGCTGCTTGAGGTGAGGCGCACCATGGCTGCATTGCGCCAGACAACTGAGCAGAAGTTAAATCCTGCACTGGAAGAACTGCAGGAGACACTCAAAAGTGTCCGTCATATTACCGACAATGTCAACATTATCACCGATGATGTTAAGTATCTTTCGGGCGCGGTTCAGCAGATAGGCAGCAAGATCAATGCAGTAAATTCAATGGTAGATGCTGCAACTTCATCCGTCAGTATCAAGACACATAGCCTGAACGCAGGCGTCAAAGCTGCTTTTTCATATTTTATTGCAAATTTAAGCAGAAAAGGAGACAGATCATGAAAGACGAAGGTAGTGGTTCAGGTGCTCTGTTGTTGTCGTTTCTCTTGGGAGGCGTTGTAGGCGCCGGACTGGCCTTGCTCATTGCGCCTCAGGCCGGGGAGGAGACCCGCAGGAAGATCAGGAATCTTGCCGATGATATCAAGGACAGGACAAATGAATATATCAATGAGACCAGAGAAAGGGTGAGTTCAGTTGCTGACGATGGCAGGTCCTATTATGACGAGAAGAAGTCTCTGGTAAAAGCGGCCATTGATGCAGGAAAAGACGCATACGAGAAGGAAAAAGAGAAGTTCGCAAAGGGATAAGATGCATGAGCTTTCGATTGCGCAGAATCTTCTCGATATTGTCTCTGAGCAGTGCATCAAGAGCGGTCACAAGAAGATAGATTCAGTCAATCTCAGGATAGGAAGGGCGTCAGGAATTTTGCCTGACGCCCTAATTTTTGCGTTTGATGCTATAAAATCCGACTCTATAGCGCAGGATGCCATGCTGAATATAGAAGAGGTTCCGGTGACGGGGTCTTGCAGTGAATGCCGGAGGAGTTTTAGTGTGCAGGGGGAATTCGTGCTGAACTGTCCGCTCTGCATGGGCAATTCCTTTCAGATAACCTCAGGCAGGGAACTGGATATTATCGATATGGAGGTTTCATAACCGTGAAGGTCAAGGTTGTAACCAGGATACTTGAGGCAAACGAGCGCATAGCGCGCGAAAACCGCAGGGTTTTTGATAATGCCGGCCTGTATGTCATCAATCTGATGAGCGGCCCTGGTGCAGGCAAGACCTCAATCCTCGAAAAGACTCTCTCCCTGAAGACCGGGCTTCAGATCGGCGTTATCGAGGGGGACATTGCAGGCAGCGACGATGCTGAGCGAATTCAAAAATATGGCGCTCCGGTTGTGCAGATCAATACAGGCGGCGCCTGTCATCTGGACGCCAACATGATACATGAAGTGCTCGAGGATCTTCCGCTTCAGGCACTTGACCTGCTCTTCATCGAGAATGTCGGAAACCTTGTCTGCCCGGCTGAATTCAAAATGGGTGAGGATATCAAGGTGATGGTCTTAAGCATTGCCGAGGGGCACGACAAGCCGCTCAAATATCCCTTGATGTTCCAGGAATCCTCTGCCCTGCTGCTGAACAAGATTGACCTTGCCCCGTATCTTGATGTTGATATCAGCAAGATCATAAAGGATGCCTTGTCTCTCAACCCAGGCCTGAAGATATTCGAGGTTTCATGCAAAACAGGCGAAGGCCTTTCTTCATGGACTGACTGGCTTAAAGAGAAAGCGCTGAGAAGCTGATCAGCCGGCTGCATATGCCAGAGCAGAAAGATTGTATTACCCTATCCATTCAGGGGATAGTACAGGGCGTCGGCTTCAGACCCTTTCTGTTTAATCTCGCATCTGAACTGAATGTCACCGGATTCGTATCCAATACTGCTGAAGGGGTATTTGTTACGGCAGAGGGTATCAATCTCGCCCGATTTATTGAAAGAATCAGGCACGAGGCGCCGCCTTTGTCGCGTATCATGAAGATGGATATTGCCCCTGCTGAAACATGCGGCTTTGCTGAATTCAGGATCATCAACAGCTCTGAAGAAGGCAGGTTTACGCTCATATCCCCGGATGTGGCTGTCTGCGATGACTGCTGCAGGGAGCTTTTTGACAAAAGCGACAGAAGGTATCTGTATCCATTTATCAACTGTACGAACTGCGGGCCCAGGTATTCGATAACAAAGACAGTGCCCTATGACCGGAAGAATACGACCATGCATGGGTTTATTCTTTGCAGGCAGTGCTCATCCGAATACCTCAACCCTCAGGACAGGCGATTCCATGCCCAGCCGAATGCCTGTGCTGCCTGCGGCCCGAAACTGACGCTTCTTGACCGCAATGGGCATGAAATCGCAACTCAAGAGCCGATTAGTGAGGCTATCAGCCTCCTTAAGAAAGGCAGGGTACTTGCTGTCAAGGGTCTCGGAGGGTTTCACCTTGCCTGTGATGCAATGAATGCCGGGGCATCAGGAAGGCTGCGCAAAGACAAGCGAAGGAACAATAAACCCTTTGCACTGATGGCGCCTGATATTGAATCTATCAGATTGTATTGCGATGTATCAACTGACGAAGAGGAACTTTTATATTCCTGTCAGCGTCCTATCGTCCTTCTCAGGAAGAAGGCAGGCATTAAGATTTCTCCTGACATTTCACCCGGAAATGAAAGCCTGGGATTTATGCTGCCCTATACGCCGCTTCATCATCTTTTGTTTCATTATCCCCTGGCCAGGCCGGGGCTTGACAAGGATCTCCACTTCAGGGCCCTTGTAATGACAAGCGGCAACATCAGCGAGGAGCCGATTATCATAGACAATGAAGAAGCTATGAAAAAGCTTTCAGGGCTTGTTGATGCTTTTCTGGTGCATAACAGGGATGTTTTTATGAGGGTTGATGATTCTGTTATGAAACTGAGAAGCAATACAAAAGGGGTGTCGAGGTCGAAAGGCAGGGATGCTTATGCTGCGCAGTCTGCCTCAGACAGGCTCCCTGATACCTCCTTGTGTATGGTGCGCCGTGCACGCGGATATGCACCTGAGCCCATACCTCTTTTGACTGACGGCCCTGATCTGTTGGGATGCGGCGCTGACATGAAAAATACCTTTACCCTGCTGAGGGGCAGTTATGCAGTTGTGAGTCAGCATATGGGTGATATGGACAATTATGATACAGTCTGCTTTTTTGAGGAAACTCTCGATAATCTGAAGTCATTATACAGGGCCGAGCCTGTTGCCCTGGCTTATGATCTTCATCCCAATTATTCTTCATCACGCTGGGCCTGCTGTTACGCTGAGAAGTTGAATCTGAGGACAGTCGCTATCCAGCATCATTATGCCCATATTGGCTCTGTTATGGCTGAGCATGGCCTTTCAAATAAGGTTATCGGAGTTGCCTTTGATGGAAACGGGTATGGGGAAGACGGGACACTATGGGGCGGTGAATTCCTTGTGGCAGACAGCAGGGCATATAGGCGCGCAGGTCATATAAAGCAGGTGCCGCTTCCTGGCGGTGAGCAGGCGGTAAAGGAGCCCTGGAGGGTTGCCTTAAGTTATCTGAAGAATGCCTTTGGCAGTGATCTTGCCGGGATCCTTGACCAGATTGGATTCATCGGCAAATATGGAAATAAAAGAATATCCGATGTTCTTCAGGTGGCCCAGACAAGAGAATTCTCACCTATGTCTTCGGGTGCAGGAAGACTCTTCGATGCGGTATCAGCACTCATCGGGGTTTGCGATCTGAATACATTTGAAGGGGAGGCATCCGTAGCGCTTGAGTCCATGGCTGAGGCGGGTATTGAAGATGACTATCCGGTTGATATTCATCTGGATGCCCTCGCAGTAATTGATTTTTCGCATATGTTTATTAGTATTATAAAAGACTTGAAACAGGGTCTTGACATAGGAATCATATCGGCAAAGTTTCATAATACAGTCGCTACAGCGATCATCAGGGTTGTCCTGAAGCTGTCTTTAATGAATAATATTAGGCAAGTTGCCCTGAGCGGCGGTGTTTTTCAGAACAGTTACCTGTTTGACAGGGTAGCTGACGGTCTGAGGGCAGAGGGTCTGGCCCTGTATACAAATGAAAAGGTTCCCTGCAATGATGCCGGAATCTCATTGGGTCAGGCATATCTGGCCAGGGAATTGATGACAGTACGCGGACGGGAATGAATCAGACCATAGAAGCGATAAATGAAATCATGTCTTCTATAGGCAGGCCAATAAAGCTTATGGAGGTCTGCGGCACACATACTGTGGCGATATTCAGGCATGGCATCCGGGGTCTGCTTCCTGATGGAATCAAACTCCTGAGCGGCCCTGGCTGCCCGGTCTGCGTTACGTCAATCAGGGATGTTGACGCTGTTATTGAGATTGCCCGGCATCAAAAGACGGTCATTGCCACTTTTGGCGACATGATGCGCGTCCCCGGCAGCAGACAGTCACTTATTGGGGCAAAGGCAGAGGGCGCCGATATAAGAATTGTATACTCGCCCCTTGATGCACTGGAACTTGCCGAAGAAATGCCTGACAGAGATATAGTATTCTTTGCAACAGGATTTGAGACAACATCTCCGCTTGTGGCAGGGACGCTTGCAGAGGCTGAAGCAAAAGCGGTTAAGAACTTTTATATATACTCAGTGCATAAGACTGTTCCGCCGGCGCTTAATGCGCTTCTGAGCGCTCCTGAAGTGCAGATAGACGGTTTCATCCTTCCAGGTCATGTCAGCACGATTATAGGGCTGAGACCGTATGCCTTTTTGGCTGCTGATTATCATAAACCATCAGTTGTGACCGGTTTTGACGCTATGGATATTCTAAACAGCATCCTGATGCTTCTGCGGCAGATTGCTCAAGGCAGGGCTTCTGTAGAAAATGAATATGCCAGGGTTGTGAAGGATGAGGGAAATCCCCGTGCTGTTGCCCTGTTGCATGAGTACTTTGAGCCGGATGAGGCCTACTGGAGGGGTATCGGCAGACTGCCCGGCAGTGGATTGAGGCTGAAGGATGCATATGGTCATCGCGACATTATGAATAAATATAATATCAGTGTTTCTGACAGCAGCGAGCCCATTGCCTGCTCTTGCGGTGATGTACTGAAGGGCGTCAAGATCCCGACTGACTGCGCTCTTTTTGGGAAGGTCTGCAGTCCTGACAAGCCTGTGGGAGCGTGCATGGTAAGCACAGAGGGGAGCTGCGCAGCATACTATAAATATGCTGTTGTGAAGCAATAGCAGGGTGATGTTTCAGGATAGTGGAGAGTAGAATGGAAAGAATCCAGTTGAGCCACGGAGGAGGAGGACGGCTGATGCATCAGCTTGTCAGGGATTATTTTGTTCCTTCTTTTGATCTTAAATCCTTGAATGATTCTGCTGTCATGGGAGGTCTCACTTCCGGAAGAATCGCTATTACGACCGACTCTTATGTCATATCCCCTTATTTCTTCCCCGGAGGTGATATAGGCCTGCTGTCTGTCTGCGGCACTGTTAATGATCTTTCCATGTCAGGAGCCCGGCCTCTGTATCTTACTGCCGGGTTCATTCTTGAAGAGGGCATGCCCATGGACGACCTCAGAAGGATTCTCGCTTCGATGAGGGCTGCCTCGGAGGAGGCCGGCATCAGGATTGTGGCAGGCGATACGAAGGTTGTCGAGAAGGGAAAGGGTGACGGAATCTATATCAACACAGCAGGCATCGGCATAGTGGATGAAGGCATTAATCTTTCCCCTGACAGGATCAGGCCGGGAGATAAGATCATTATAAGCGGTTCGATCGGCAATCACGGCATGGCAGTCATGGCGGAGAGAAATGGCATCAGTTTTGACCCTCCTGTTCTTAGCGATGTCTGTCCGCTCAATTCTCTTGTTAGCGCCATGCTTTCAACAACCGGAGAAATTCGGGTGATGCGGGATCCGACCCGCGGTGGAGTAGCCACAACGCTCAAGGAATTTGCTGCAGACTCTTCATGTTGTATGATGGTAGACGAGGAGGCAATTCATGTGCGTCCCGGCGTGCAGGGTGCATGCGACCTCCTGGGTCTGGACCCGATGTATGTGGCCAATGAGGGGGTTCTTGTTGCTGTGGTTGCCCCTGGCGCAGCAGATGAACTTGTAAGGGCAATGAGAAATACAGAGGCAGGCACAGATGCATCTGTCATTGGCGAGGTGGCTGAGCATCCTGAGAGGATGGTAATTCTCAGAACAAAGATAGGCGGAAGCAGGATTATTGATATGATCACCGGCGAACAGTTGCCGAGAATATGTTAAAGGAGGATGTATGGAATTTCGTAATGTTGTGATTTTGGCGGTTCTAATTTTAGTGCCTTTTATCGGTGCTTGTACAAAACCGGCAGCAACGGTTGACGGCAAGGCCATAAGCAGGGAAAAGGTTGATCTTCACATGAAGGAACGTCTGCAGGAGCATAAACTTCAGACCGATTCTGTAAACCAAAAGATGATGAAGGATGCCATTGTGCAGGAATTGATTGACGAACAGCTTGCCGTTAACGAGGCTGCGGTCAAAGGAATCATAGTCGGCAATTCTGAGGTTGACAAGGAGATTGACGCTCTCAAGAAAAGGATCGGCGAGGAGCAGTATCAAAAAGCCCTGAAGGATAAAGGCCTGACAGCTGAATCCTACAGAAACAGAATGCGGGAGAGGATGACACTGGATCGTTTTATCGAGAGCCTTGTAAAGCCGGATGATATATCAGATCAGGAGATGCAGGATTTCTATAC
Organism: uncultured Nitrospiraceae bacterium; assembly: GCA_964446125.1. Classification (GTDB taxonomy): domain Bacteria; phylum Nitrospirota; class Thermodesulfovibrionia; order Thermodesulfovibrionales; family UBA6898; genus UBA6898. The sequence continues at coordinate 37,183 of CAYUNK010000002.1, forward strand.
AAACAGCTCAAAACCTTTTCTGAGGCCGGCTCGTGTATATATGAAAATAGTGGAGTTTCAGGCAGAGGAGGCTGCGAATGCTGCTGTTGAGGAGATGAAGAATACAAAGGCCTCTTTTGACGATTATGCAGACAAACTTGCCGCTGAAAAGAAAGCCTCAGTAACCGATTACGGATGGGTAAATCCTGAGTTCTTTTCTCCTTCAATGGCATCATCCATCAAGTCGCTTAAAGTGGGGCAGCAGGGCGGCCCATACAAGGGGCAGACAGGTTTTTATCTGGTGCGGGTAAAGGAGCGGCAGAATGAGGGTGTATCTTCCTTTGAGGAAGTAAAGGAGACAATCCGTAAAATGCTGCTTCAGCAAAAAAGAAGCGAGGCATACATGAGCTGGATTGCCGAGAAACGAAAAACTGCAAAGATTGTTATTAATATTAAATAGAATCTTGAATTGACTCGTTGATTGCTGCGACAGGGCTCGACCCGGAAAGTCTGCGCCTGTCTGCGTCATGAATAACGACATTATGAAGTCTCTATTTATAGAGAGATTATTGCGGCCTATTCTTTAAAGCATATGATAGTTGTTCCATAAAGGGAGGAATCTGTAATACGATGATACTGGGCATTAATATTGACCATATTGCAACCCTTCGCCAGGCGCGTCTTGCAACAGAGCCTGACCCTGTTATGGCAGCAACCCTTGCGATTCTCGGCGGGGCAGACGGCATAACGCTCCACCTGCGTGAAGACCGCCGTCATGTCAATGACCGCGATCTTGAGATGCTCAGGGGATTTGTCACTGTTGAGCTTAACCTTGAGATGGCTGCAAGCCAGGAGATGATCAGCATTGCCCTGAAGAGGGTTCCTGATCTTGTGACTATTGTCCCTGAGAAGAGACAGGAGCTCACGACCGAGGGAGGGCTTAATCTGAATGCCGGAAGTACTGAGCTTAAGAAGGCAGTCAGAAGACTTAAGGAGCGGGGTATAAGGACGAGCCTCTTTATAAATCCTGCAATTAAGGACGTGGACCTGTCAAGAGAGATCGGTGCCGATATGGTAGAGATCCATACAGGCGCATATGCCAATGCCAGGGGAGATGAGCAGGAGCGCGAGCGGGTAAAGGTCGCAAGGTCAATTACACATGCTGTTGAAATAGGCCTTGTGGCAAATGCAGGCCATGGCCTCAATTATCAAAATGTTACAAGGATTGCAGAAATAGATGGTATCAGGGGGTTGTATATCGGCCATAGCATCATATCTCGTGCAGTGCTCGTGGGCATGGAAAAGGCGGTCAGGGACATGAAAGAGCTGGTGATGATGGCATGTCCGGTCTGATATGCTATCGGAGCCTGATATGATCTATGGCACAGGTATAGATATCATAAAGACAGAGAGAATACGTCTGGCGGCAGAGCGTTGGGGTGACAGGTTCCTTCAACGGGTATTTACGATGGATGAAATTTGCTATGCCTATCGAAAGAAGGACTTTTATCTTTCTTTGTCGGTCCGCTTTGCTGCAAAGGAGGCATTTATCAAGGCCCTTTCGCATGATCGTTATATTCCCATGACTGATATCGAGGTCCGCAATCTCGACGGCGGCAGGCCAATGCTTCAAATGCACGGCAGGACGGCAGAGATTCTGCAGCAGAAGAACATTAAGACCATTCATCTGAGCCTCAGCCATGAAAAGGAGTATGGAGTTGCCTTTGTAGTAATCGAGGGTCTGAGATGAAGATTGTTACAGCAGGTGAGATGCGGAATATTGACCGGATCACGATAGATAAATTCGGCATTCCTGGCACAGTACTCATGGAGCGGGCAGGACTTGCCGTTGCAGAGAAGATCAGAGGGCTTTTTGATAAAAAGAAGGTGATTGTGCTTGCAGGTGGAGGCAACAACGGCGGAGACGGTATTGTTGCAGCCAGAAACCTGCATAACTGGGGATGGAATGTAAGGGTGCTTCTCATGCTGAGGGAAGACAAGCTCAGCCCTGACTGTCTTTCCCAATACCGTATGGCAAAGCAGTCAGGAGTTGCCATCGAATTCAGGAATAAGCTGACAGAAAAAGATCTTCATGGCTCTCTTGTGATAGATGCCCTTCTCGGCACAGGCATAAACAAGGATGTGACCTCTTTTATGGCGGAGGTTATCAGGTCCGTAAATGCTGCAGATGTGCAGGTAGTCGCGGTTGATGTGCCATCAGGTATTTCTTCTGACAGCGGCCAGATTATGGGGGCTGCTCTGCAGGCAGATTATACAGTCACCTTTGGGCTACCGAAGATAGGCCATAAGCTTTTTCCCGGAGCAGAATATGCCGGCAGGCTCTTTGTTGAGGATATCGGATTTCCAGAGGAACTCCTTTGCTCTGATAGCCTATGTTTCGAGACCATCGAAAGAAATACGGCATCTGTCCTTGTGCCTGCGAGGCCAAGATCGTCACATAAGGGAGACTACGGACATGTAATGGTGATAGCAGGGTCGGGGGGAAAGACAGGCGCTGCGCTTATGGCTGCAAAGGCATGCATGCGCGCAGGAGCAGGGCTGGTTACGCTGGGTGTTCCGGATACCCTGATTGATGTCTTTCAGGCCCGTGTGACAGAGGAGATGGTTATTGCACTGCCTGATTCGGGCAAAGGAGTATTGTCGGCAAAAGCGTATGATCCCGTAATGGATTTTCTTGACAGCCGTGCAGATGTTCTTGCCATAGGTCCGGGTCTGTCTGCTGATGAACAGACCGAAAATCTGGTGAGAAGACTTCTTGAGACTGTGACCGTTCCGATGGTGCTTGATGCGGATGCGATCAATGTCCTCGCAGGCAGAAGAGATCTGCTTAACAGGGTTAAGGCTCCTGTTATCCTCACTCCCCATGCAGGTGAAATGGCGCGACTGCTGTCATCTTCTTCCGCCAACTCGCTGAAGGGAAAGAATGCAAAGGAATTGATAAACGAGGTAGACCTCAACAGGATTGAACTGACCCGGACAGCAGCTATGGAGACAGGCTCGTATTTTGTCTTGAAAGGCGCTCCGACTATTGTCGCAGATCCTGACGGCAGGATATTCATCAATACCACCGGCAATCCGGGTATGGCAACGGCCGGCGCAGGCGATGTGCTGACAGGCATGCTGGCCGGGTTGCTTGCTCAGGGCATGCATCCTCTTGATGCATGCAGGCTTGCGGTCTTTCTGCATGGTATGGCCGGTGACATTGCCGCGGAGGCACAGGGTATGCATTCAATCATTGCATCCGATATCATCGAGTCAATCCCCAGGGCCTTTCTTTCGCTTAATGCATAGCGTCATTATCCCCGATAACATGAGGGGTATTGTCTCTGCCTGCTTTACCGGTAAGAACCCGGGGTCTGATCTCGAGATGATTGCAGCGATCTTCAGGACTGCAAAGGATCATATCTACATGCCGATCCAGAAGCATACAGACAGGGTTATGGTCATTGGATCGTTGCCTGAGCCGTTTATTGCTGATGCTGTTGTAACAAATCAGAAAGGCCGCCTGATAGGTGTGAGGGTTGCTGATTGTGTTCCAATACTGCTTTGCGACCCCGTAAGACAGGTTGTTGCGGCTGTGCATGCCGGCTGGCGCGGCACTGCAGAGTATATATTGAAAAAGACAATAAATGTCTTTTGTGAACGCTTCTTCAGCGATCCGGACGATATTCTGCTGTCCATCGGCCCTTCTATCCGGCAGTGCTGCTATGAAGTGGATGGCGAGGTGATTCGGGCAGTCTCCACGGCAACTGGGGACGGTGTCTATTACGGAGGCAGGGGTGATAAGTTCTGGCTCGATCTTGCCCTGGCAAATAGGCTCCAGGCGCTCAGTGCGGGTCTGTCTGAGGGCAATGTATGGATGTCAGACGACTGTACATTTTGCAATCCTGAGAAGTTCTATTCCTATCGGTTTTCGAAGGGAACGACCGGCAGACAGGCGGGGTTCATTGGCTTACTCTGACGAAGAGACCGGATTATTTTCAATATACTTTCACATTTCATGCCTAACATGTTAAAATTATTGAAAAAAAGAGGTTATACTATGCTCAAGGCAAAGGATGTAATGACCCATGATGTCATCACTGTAAATGAGGGAATGAGTGTTGACGAATTAGGAAGGCTGTTTATTGAAAAGAAGATCAGCGGAGCTCCTGTGGCAGATTCAAAGGGGTCTCTTATAGGCATTGTGACGGAGAATGATCTCATCCGGAAAAATACTCGCCTTCATATTCCAACAGTTCTGAGGATTTTCGATGCCATCATCCCCCTCGGCAGGCCGGATAGTGTCGAAAATGAGATCAAGAGGATGTCTGCTTCAACTGTTGGTGAGATCTGCACGAAGGAGGTGCTGACTGTTTCTCCTGATGCGAGCGTTCAGCATGTTTCTTCGATCATGTTCGAAAAGGGCGTGCATCTTGTTCCGGTACTCGAAGCGGGAAAGATAGTCGGTATTATCGGCAAGATTGATATTATCAGGGGAATGACAGGTGATACTGTACAGCAGAAGCCCGGCTGAAACAGAGAATCTTGGCTTTAGGCTCGGAAACCTGCTCAGGACCGGCATGCTTGTGAAACTGTATGGCGAGCTTGGTGCGGGAAAGACGACTATGGTCAAGGGAATTGCCCTTGCATTTGGCATAGAAAAAGACGACGTAATCAGCCCGAGTTTCACGATCATTACGGAATACAACAGTTCGCCCAGGTTCTGTCATCTTGACCTGTACCGTGTATCCGGCAGCAGGGATCTGGAGAGTACAGGAATATGGGATTGCATCGGAAAAAACTCGGTGACCGTTGTTGAGTGGCCGGAGAATGCGGGAGATGAACTGCCTGAAGATGCGGTGTCTGTGAAGATCAGACATAAAGGGTTGGACGAAAGAGAGATAGTGATAGAAGGCATTGATGAAAAAGATTGGCATAATATGCAAGCCTAACAGGCAGGAGCCACGGGATATCCTGAAGGATCTCCTGCCGTGGCTTAAGCAGCGGGGTTGTGAGGTCTACGTTGATCAGGAGACGGCCCTGCAACTTAATATCAGTGGATACGAAAGGGCGGATATCCCGTCTCATGTTGAGGTTGTTCTGGTTTTAGGAGGGGATGGGACAATGCTGAGCGTAGTCCGTCTTGTTGCCTCGACCGGGATTCCTGTTTTGGGTATAAATCTCGGCAGTCTCGGATTTCTGACCGAGGTTACTGAGCAGGAGATATACTCAACCGCAGAAGAGATGCTTTCCGGAAGGTGTACTCTTGAGGAGCGTCTTATGCTGAAGACCATCCTGCGCAGAGACGGGGAGATTATTGATCAGGTTTCTGTATTGAACGATGTTGTTATCAACAAGGGGGCACTTGCCAGGATAATAGACCTTGAGGTGAGCGTTGACCGGTCTTATGTAACCACATACAAGGCTGATGGCCTTATCATCTCTACTCCGACCGGATCAACCGCCTATTCCCTGTCTGCAGGCGGCCCGATCCTTTTTCCAACGATCGAAAATATCGTTCTTACTCCTATCTGTTCGCATACTCTTACTAACAGGCCTATCGTGCTGTCTGATAAGGTATCAATTGCAATAAGGCTCAGATCATCAAGTGAGGATGTCTTCCTTACCCTTGACGGACAGGTGGGATGTGCACTCAGGGCCGGTGATGTCATTGAAGTTGTCAAGTCAGAGCATAAGGCAAGACTTCTTGTTGCCAGTGGAGCAGGATACTTTGACGTGCTCCGAAAAAAGCTGAAGTGGGGAGAGCGCTGAGGACATGTCCGTTGCCATTGAAGACATTAAGAGTCTTCTCGCCTTCTATCAGGCGCTTGGTTTTGAGAATCTTCCGATAGATGTTCATATGTGTGATAAGCAGGCCTTGCTTGGGGAGTTGAGGGCAGAAATTGGCGATTGCCGGCTCTGCACTCTCTCGATGCAGAGAAAGTCTGTTGTCTTTGGGACCGGTAATCCTGAAGCAAGACTGATGTTTATTGGAGAGGCGCCTGGAAAGGAAGAGGATCTGCAGGGACTTCCTTTTGTGGGTGATGCCGGCATTCTGCTGACGCGCATGATCGAAAAGATGGGGATGAAACGAGACGATGTTTATATTGCCAATATTGTCAAGTGCAGACCGCCTATGAATCGCGACCCGGAAGAGGAAGAAATTGCTGCCTGCAGGGGATTCATTGACAGGCAGATTGCGATAATCAGGCCGGCTGTTATTATGACTCTTGGGAGAATTGCGTTACAGGCCCTTATGAATGCCCCTGCACTGAAAATAACCTCGGCGCGGGGCCGTTTTCTTGATTATAAAGGCATTCCGGTTATGCCGACGTTTCATCCGGCCTATCTTCTCAGAAATCCGCAGGATAAGATACTTACATGGTCTGATGCGCAGAAAGTCCTGTCGCTTCTTGGCGGTTCAGCCGGAAAGACAGATGAAGGTTAGAATGATGTATATGGTAGGGACAACTTAGAAGGTAATATATCAAGAAATCACTGAGGCTGAAGGCAGCCTATTCTGCCGGAAACTCGCTGATACTGGGAAAGGGTGATTGTCTTCTATGCAAAATACGTACAATACGCGGTAATATGGGGGCATGGAGTTGGGAAAGGTGAGACGATTCTTTTTTGCATTACTGCCGGTTGTTATGTTGTTTCGTTTCATCACCCCCTGCTTTGGAGTGACCGTGGACAGGGTTCTGGCAGTAGTAGATGACAGGGTTATTACCCTCTCTGATTATAACCGTTTCATTGCAAGGATTGATCAAAAGGCTGAAGAAGATAAGGTTGACGAGCGATACCTGAAGACCCTTATAGAAGAGAGTCTCATCCTTCAGGATGCAAAACGTAAGGGCTATGATGCAACTGAAGACGAAATCACCCAAAGCATAGTCAGCATTCTCAAACAGACCGGCATGAATGAAGAAGAATTTGAGAAAAGAATCGCTGCTGAAAATCTGAGCCTTGCCGAATACCGGTCGCTTGTCGGTGAAAATATTACCTCCATGAAATATATCGAAAAAGAGGTTAACTCAAAAGTTATTGTGAGCAACAGCGATTTGTCGCGCTATTACGAGAAGCGCCGCGGCCTTTTTTTGGAAAGTCCGGAAAAAGCGCTGGTCATGGCGATCTTCATGAGGCTCAGCAGTGCGCCGAGCCTTTCCGAGATTACTGACCTGAAGATCAGGGCATTGAGGGTATATTCCGAGATCATGAATGGTGAATCGTTTGAGAGGCAGGTGCAGAAGCATGCTGATGAGTCCGTAAAAAGTCTCGGCGGCATATTGGGTGAATTCGAGAAAGGTGCGTTGATACCAATTCTGGATTCAACAATATTTTTTATGAAAGAAGGCGAAGTGAGCGAGCCTGTCTGGACAAAGGAAGGTGTCTATATCATCAAGATTGCGAAGAGGACAGGGGAAGTGTATACTTCTTTGGAACGTGTGAAAGACAAGCTTTATGCAGAGGTTTTTGATGAGAAAAGAGAGGAGGCATTCAACCTGTGGATGAAGGCATTGTGGGAAAGATCTTCCATAAAAATATTGCCTCGATAATCTGTCTGCTCATAGCGATATCCTGTTTTAGCGTGAGCGCTCCTGCCGCTATGAGTGAGGCTGATCTCTTTGAAAAGGCTTATGAATATTATCTTGCATTAAAAGCCGAAAAGGCCCTCGAAACCTTTGATCTCTTTATCCGGCAGTTTCCAAATAGTTCTGCCCTTGATTCTGTGCTGTTTTGGCGCAGCCGCTCACTTATGCATATGAAAAGAGTTGAAGAAGCTGTTTCAGGGTTCCGGAAATTGAGAGAAGCATTTCCGGAAAGCGCATATTCTGTATTCGCTGAAAAGGAACTTGTTGCAATTGGAAACAGGCAGCAAAGTGCGGACAAGGCTGATTCTGCCGGGGAAAAGACAGTGCAGGCGTCTGACGCAAGAAGTCCTGTAAGTGAAGAGCGTGTAAAAAAACTTGAAACGGAAAAAAACGAGCTTGAAAAACAATTACATTCTGAAGAGGCAGAGAAGAAGGGGTTGCAGGAGGAGCTTGCGAGGCAGCGCAGTGAGCGTGCAGGGCTTGAGGCGAGGCTGAGTGAGGCAGACAGGAGGCATCAGGAGGCGGGGCAGAGCATAAAGCAGCTTATGGAGCAGAAGCAGGCGGCTGAGTTATTGATAAAGGAACATCAGGCAGGAGTGGTAAAGACAGATGAGACGATAGCGAATCT
>CAYUNK010000002.1:45484-97528 GCA_964446125.1 uncultured Nitrospiraceae bacterium
TGATAAAGGAACATCAGGCAGGAGTGGTAAAGACAGATGAGACGATAGCGAATCTTGGGTCAGAGTTGGCTGAATTGAGAAGTAGTAACAAGCAGTATGCAATCAAGAATGAGAAGCTGTCGAGCGATATAACGGATCTGAAAACCCGGTTTCTTGATTTCGACGTGCCTATTATGCGGATAGGGAAGTCTAAGTATACGCTTGCGGCAATTATCAGTGATGCCAGGAATGCAATGAGCGTTATGAAAAAGATTCAGGTCGCAAAGGCTCCATGGAGGAGCGGAAAGTTGATAGATGACTTTATTGCAGACCAGATACTGGTCGGCATAGCCCAGCGTGAGAACCTCACTTCTGATGCTGCGATGAAAGAGTCATTAGTGAAAAAATATTCCCTCACTTTCCAGGAAAGTCAGTATCTTGACAGATACCTTGCTATAGATGCACTCTTCCGGCATAAGTTCGGAGTTCCTCCAATAACAGAAAAAGCAGCCCGTGAATATTACGAAAGGCATAAGGATCAATATGCCAATAAAAAAAGAATCAGGGCGCTCAGCGTGAAATACGGGAAGGCAGATGAGATAGAGAAGAGCCTTCTGTCAGTTGAACTGCTTCAGGAGGCGCGGGCGGGCAGGGCTTTTGATGCAATTGCGAAAGAGGCGTCTCCTGCCGCTATGATGAAGGAACTGCCTCTGTCAGGCCTGTCTGACTGGGTGCGCCTAAAGGTGGCGGGGCTTAAGGAGGGCGAGATCAGCAACATTATATCAGCAGACAATGAGTTCATGATTATTCAGTTGATACCGTCAAAGCCCGCATATTTGCCGTTTGAAAGCGTCAGACAGGATATTGACAAGCGGCTGTCTGAAGAGCTGTCCGCACAAAAGCAGTCTTTTCCCGAGTGGTTCAGTTCTCTTCAGAAAGATGTTGAGTTTATAGAGATAGCTGATAGATGGTAGACATTGACAGACAGATAGTGGTTGCAAAGAGAAAGCCCTTAACCGTGGAGAATCTCAACTATATTGGTGACCTGTATCTGAAGAAAGATGACAGGGAACTGGCTGTCGCATATTTTTTTGAAGCGTGCGACAAGCTTCATATTGCTCAAAAGGACAAAAAACTGGCTCTTTACAAGAAGATCCTGAAGATATCGCCGGTTTCAGAAAAAGCCTATATCGGGATTATCGAGATCCTTTCAAAAATGGGCCTTGTAATCGAAGAGAAGAAATACATGCATATGCTGGCACAGCTTTATGAAAGCAGGGGTGAGGCAGTCAAGGCCTCAGAGCTTCAGTCAAGGATAAAGGATCTTGACCCCCATGTGATTCCTGACGGCACCTTTTTTCAGCAGGAGGCGCATAAGGAAGTTATGGAGTTGCGAGAGGTGGGCAGTGAGCGGTCTGCAGGAGAAAAAGAAGATGAAATAGAAGATGTGCCGATAATCCGAAGTCCAGCCTATGATCTGTCTGTTTCTGCCGCCGATATGCAGGAGAAGCTGATTGAGGCATCACTGGAGGAAATAAAGCCTCAAGAGTCTTCACCTGAACCTGACTCTTTAAAAAGCCGTTTCGGGCTCCGGTATCTTTTGGGTGGTGCAATAGCCCTTTGTGCAATTCTTGCAGGTTTTTTGTTCTATTTTTCGGGTGGAAATCGCGGCAGTTCCATTGCTCAACTGCCTCTGAACGCCCGTATCAATGATTATGAACTGAATGTTTCAAGACTTGATGATCCGGCAGAATTGACCGGTATTATAAACAATAGGGACCTCGGCAATACAGATTTTTTTCTGTTTACGGTGAACAGCCGGCTACATTGTGTGCCGGAGGCATTTGCAACGCTTCCCCACAAAATGATATTGTTACTCGATATGAAAGGGGAACCTGTGCAGGGTAAGCCTATAGAAGGACTCCAAAAGACCACAAAAACAGTATCCAAAATGAATGTTTGCGGCAGAGAAAGCGCAATCGTCTTTTTAAGAACCATCATCGCGGCAGACAGGAAAAAAGAGTATTCCGGACTTATCATAAACGGCCTTCAAAACTCAGGCCCGATAACATTAACATGGAATCTGAAGTAAGAGACAAACAGTCAAGGCAGGGGATGGCCCTGGCAGCTGTGGTTATGCTGGGAGTGCTGGCATGCGCACAGATAGTGTTTGCAGCGCCCGAGAGATTGCGTGATAATAGAGTTCTTGCGCTTAAGATTCAGCATAGCATTTCACTTGGAGACTTGATTCAGACAACAGGATATACAATCAGCGATGAAGATGTTTTCCTGTTTCTTACGGACTTTATAGAACTTAATCCATCGGTAAAAGGCGTAAGTGCGCTCAGGAAGGGTACTTTGGTAAGAATTCCGCTAAGACATCTGAAGAGGTCTGCTGACATATCCTCTGAGACTAAACAAAAGACCTTGCATAGTGGCCCGAAGCAGCGAACTGTGCGAAGCATGACGCCGGTTCAGCCTGCTGAGACTGAAACAACAATAAATGATAAATTAATGATCCTCAGAAACATTGAGAGACTGTATTCTTCGCTTGGTGAGAATGTTTCAATTGAAAGAGAAGGGTTTGCATATTTTTCTCTGAGCGAGACGAGTGATCTTTCTTTTGACAGGGGCCTGTTCCCGGTTATGAACATCCATAATGATCGCTTAATTGTGATAGATTACACAGGAGTGTTCCCTGATGACATCAGGAACCTGCTTGAGTTGTCATGGCCTGAATACCGTGTTGTGAGCCCACCTGCAAGGTCTGACCTCAGGGGCATTATTAACCTGCTGCTTAAGGAGTCAGGCTATCTGTTTCAGGAGAGCAGCAGGATGATTTCGGGAGGGGCAGTACAGGTCGAATACTACAGTGACTTTCTTGTTCATGGGAAACAGGGCAGGCCTATGACAAGTGATATCTCTCTGATAAGCGTTCTTGGGAAGAAGGAATACCTTACTCCCGATGAGATCGTTTCATGGTTTAAAAGACGCGATGTGCAGATTATCGAACTGGCAGAGCGGGACAGGAAATTCTCTGACAGAGGCCCGGCCAGGGTCATTGATATGCAGGGAAATGCCCGTGGAGAAGCCTTTGTTGAAGATGTGCTAACTCTTTTTGGCTACCCGTATTCCAGCGATGAGAAGATTAATCTGTCGGAAAGGAAGGAGATACACCTTAATATTCATGCTGATCTGCTTGTTGACATGGGCCACCAGAGAAAGGCCTTTGTATTTTCCGGTGTTTCTGACCAGGAAATAAAGTACGCCGAAAAGTTTGGTCTTGATATTGCTGTGATTGATCCCTCGGAGGGCCGTAGTGAAATGCTTAGAAAGATCATGTCTGTTCTTTCATTGTCCTATACGAATTCGCCCAAAAAAAATGCCCTGTCTCTGACTCCGGGGAATGCCCGTTATCATCTTCATATTCCTGGTTTTGCAGTTAAGTCTCTGAAGGGGGTTTTTTTGATGACAGATGCCTACCTGGACAAGGAATTACAGAAAAGTATCCTCAATCAGGGCATAGGAGTGGTAAGATTTTGATTTTTTGTTATTTTTCTTTGACATAGGGCAGTAAAGTATGATTTCATATACCCTAATAAATTCATAGAGGAACTAAGGCATGGATCCAGAGAAAAAAGCATCAGATAAGTATCCATTACTTCCAATTATGGCTGTTTTTCTGTTCTATCTGAGTAGCATAGTCTCTGCAGGGACTGTTGTTGTGAGACCCGGCCAGTTTGATCATTTCACCCTGCAGATGCCGGACAAGGCAGTTGCAGGCGAGAACTTTGTGGTAAAAGTGACTGCTTATGACTCCAACAAGAATCTCATTACAAACTTTTCGGAAACAGGCAAGGAGTTCAGGGTAGATGTCAGTGGTCAGGCAATAACCCAGCCCTCAGTGCTTACGGCAGCCTCGTTTGCCGGCGGCGTAGCCAACATTGTTGTCAATGACAAGAAAGCCGAAAGACTGATCCTTGCGATCAGGGAGGCGGGCGGTTCTGTTCCCGTGATTACGCGGGATATTCTTGTAGAGCCGAACAAGCTCGATCATTTCGCTGTTCAGGCTCCGGCAACTGTTACGGCAGGCTACATGTTTGATGTAAAGATTGTGGCAAAGGATATCTTCGGAAATACCGTACAGGCTCTTGATATAGGCAAGAATATAAAGGTGACATCATCAGGGACATCATCGGTAAGGATGCGCGATAGCGCCATGGATTTCAGAAATGGCCTTGCATCAGCCGCATTTATATCGGAAAAGGCCGGAGATGTAGTTATCCATCTGCAGGATACTTCCTCAGGCAGCAGGGGGGCGACGGATACTATTGGGGTAAATCCTGCAGGGCTGGCCTATTTTAAGATGCAGGCGCCCAAAACGGGTATTGCTGGTGAACCTTTTGAGCTATTCATTACGGCTCACGACATGTATGACAATGTGGTTACAACATATTCTTCAACAGGCGGCGGGGTCAAATTGTCAACAACAGGCAGTTCAAAGATCGAGCCATCAACAGTTAATTCCTCTGCGTTTGTAAACGGACAGGCACATGTCAAAGCAGTCTATGAAAAAGCTGAGGAATTGCAGGTGGTGGCAAGGGAACTTAACCGGGAACAGTCAGGAAAGACTGATGCGGTAATGATCACAAATGCTTCTGCAGATCACTTTTCAGTTGTGACCCCCGATTCTGCAGTTTCAGGACGGAGATTCCAGGTTCGGGTTGAGGCATATGACAGATTTAACAATGCGGTCAGAAATTTCAATATATCTGGTCTTGATGTAATGCTCACAAGCTCAGGCAGTGGCAATCTGAATCCAGACAGGATTGCACCGACCGATTTTGTTAATGGAATTGCGGTTGTTGACCTCATGTATGACAGGGCTGAATCGTTCCAAATTTCAGCCAGGATGTCGGGTGACAGGTCATCAGGCAGGATTTCACTCCTGGATAAAACGGCAAGGCAGGACGTTTCCACTGCTCCCGACAGGAGCCGGACGCGTGATATCAGCAGTTTTGCCGAGAAAGAAACGGCAAGAAAGCCTGCAAGCGAATCAATAGATAAGACAAAGCAGACAGCGGCAAGGCAGGCTCCAGTTCAGGAAACAAAAAAAGACAAACCTGAGAAAAAGGCTGCGGTGACGGCAGAGCCTAGGAAAGAGGCTACGAAAACTCCGGTGAGGGAAACTGAAAAGAAGCAGGCTGACCCTCAGCCGGTCGTTGCAAGGCTTGAGGCTCCCAAATCAGTTCCTGTTGAGAAAAAGACAGAGAAACTGATAGCTGATGAGCAGAAGAAGCCCCCTGTCGAGCCGGCAAGAAAAGAAGAAAAGAAGACCGAAAAACTTCTCTACAACGTTAGCAGGGTTTCTGTTATAGAGGCAAAGAACAAGGCAATGCTTGTAATAAACATCACCAATCCCAATGGGAGCCTGGAATACAGAGATGAGATAGAATCAAAATACGGCAAGGAATGGCTCAAACTGAGAATCAATCCTGCAGTAAACAGCACTGAGAAGTCTTTCAGGTTCACCTCGGCATATATAGGTGAGATGCTGATTGAAGAGGATAAGACCGGGGGCCAGAATCAGGTTAATATGTTCATAGAACTGCTTCCCTCCGGCATTACCTATGATATTGCCCGCATAAAGAATACTCTCGTAGTGACATTTTCGAATCCCTGAATTTCTTGCATAAGAAGTCAGGAAGGCCTGCAGCAGCTGCGCAGCAGGCCTTTTTTAGGTGCATCGGCAGGCCTGCCGATATGCGGCCTTTATGAAGCAAAGCTGCCTGATAAACATAACTTTATGTTGACAATCAGCTCAAGATACGGTTTAACTATCGAAGATAAAAAGAATTATGGGGGCGGCAAAATGGGACTTAAATCGGCAAAAAAATATCTCTCAGACCTTCGCAAGAAACAGAATAACCCTTATCTTTGGCCTGATTACCTGACAGGTCTTCCTGATAAGCCGGCAATCCTGAGAAAACTTCAAGAGATCTATCCGTTGATGGGCAAATACGCCGTTGCCTATGTGAGAATATCCAATATCCAGTCATATCTTGTTAAATACGGTCCGGACAGACATGGCGATATTATACAGTGGGTCGCAGCAATCCTGAAGACCTCTGCCGACACCTGCAATGATGGTTTTGCCGGAACACTGAACACGCACGATTTTATTGTCATCTGCAAGTCGGCTGATATGCAGAAACTGCTGCAGCAGGCTGCAACCCTCTTTAGTAATCGCCTGGCTGATTATTATTCAGTTGGCGATATGAAGAAGCAGGAGACTCTGTCATTCAGAAAGAGCGATGGAAAGACCGTCAGTATGGGACTGATGAAACTGAGCTGTGTGATTGCCGACAAAAAACTGCCGGTCAGCAAGAGTGACCTTATAATCAATATGGCGCGGATCTGCGACGCCATTGAATGCTCAGGAGATGATATGATCATCATGACCAGGGATATGCTCAACAGGGAATAAGGCTCCTCATCAGCAGAGTCCTTTTTCGTCACTTTTCTTATTCTGTCATATTGCATTTGCATGCAAAAGAAATTATGCTTAACAGGGCGAGCATATGCCTCGCATGCAGATAACTTATTCAATGCAGGAGACAGCAGCTGATGCCTTTTGTCTGCCCCTCATGGCTTTCTTTTATCCTTTATAACCCTTTGCGGAAGATTGTCACCGACAGGAGCAGGGTGCTTGATGAATCCTGCATAAACCCGGAATCAGTGGTGCTTGAGGTCGGCGCAGGCAATGGTTTTTTTACGGAGGCCATTGCTGAGAGGGCGAAAAAGGTGATTGCTGTTGAACTTCAGCAGGGCATGGTGAGAAAGCTCAGAAAGCGGGTGCACAGGTTCGCAGAGGCAGTAGAAATTGTGATGGAAGATGTTTCTATATCTGAGTTGTCTCACGATATTGCAGATGTCTGCCTCCTCTATTACAGTTTCCACGAAATAGCTCGCAAGAATGAAGCGGCCGTGACAATTGCGAAAACAGTCAGGTGCGGGGGTGTTGTCTCTATCTATGAACCTTCCATTGAGGTTAACCGCAAGCAGATGGAGGCCTCTGTTTCGCTATTCCGATATCAGGGGTTCAGGCTTGAGCATTCACATGAAACTTTATTTTCCCGGTTTGCAAGACTGAGACGACAGTAAATGAAGCGGCAACTCTCCGACCGGGGCATTCTTGCTGCATATACTGCAGGGCATATTGCTGACGACATATACATGAACGCGCTGCCGCCGTTTTTGCCGGTGCTTATTGCGAGTTCAGGCCTTTCATATGCTTCAGCCGGTCTCCTGGTAACTTTTTTTACGCTCACATCTTCTGTATCCCAGCCTTTTATCGGATATGCAATTGACAGATACCGGGCGAGATGGGTCGGGGCCCTCGGATTGATATGGGCAGGCATATTTGTCGGACTCATAGGCATTACAAAAAGTTACGGGATGCTGTTGACTCTCGCGACGCTTGCAGGCATTGGTCCTGCAATGTTTCATCCGCATGCCTTATCTGCCATCTCCGGCCTCGCATCCGGCGCCAAGGCCAGGATAATGGCAATATTTATAATAGGCGGCAACATCGGATTTGCAATCAGCCCATTGCTTATAGGCGCGCTGACATCCTCTTTCGGACAGGGAGGAATGCTGTATATGGCTATCCCAGGCGTTTTGATGGGGGCTTTTATATGGAAGCTTTCCTCGGGCATGGATACCGGTATTATCCGGCAGATTCATCCCTTCCGGTTAAGCGATCTCAGACCTGCTGCCATACTTGTTATTGTTGCGATTCTGAGGTCATGGGTCTACTTCTCGATCCTGAGTTACCTGCCCAGTTATTTCGTGCAGGAGGGTAACTCGGTGCTGCGTTCGAACTCCCTGCTTTCGATCATGCTGCTTTCAGGGGTTGCCGGACAGTTTATCGGAGGCGCCCTGTCTGACCGTTTTGGCAGAAAACAGCTTACCATGGCCTCACTCCTGCTTGCGGCGCCTTTGCTGTATTTATTTCTGCATACAACCGGACCTGTTGCCATGGCTCTTCTTTTCTGCTTCGGTTTTTCAGTCATGGCATCATTTTCTGTCACAATGGTAATGATGCACGAGATCATGCATAGACATATCGGTATAGCCTCCGGCATCATGATAGGTTTTGCGCTTGGCATAGGAGGCATGGGGGTGATGCTTACCGGACTCATGGCGGATGCTTACGGTCTCTTTAGATCTCTTAATGGCCTTGTCCTTGTGCTGCTCATAGCCGGTATAATGACCATCTATGTCCCGACGGCAGGAAGTGATCGTCAGGTTTCTTGATGACAGACCTTCTTGATAAACTGCCCTGGGCTGTTATAATTTTTCTCTGTCTGACCCTTGGCCTTGCTCCTTACTGGCCGCCTCATCTTTTCGAAAAGCTGGGTATGCTATTCAGGGGAAGGCTTGTAAGGCCCCTTGACTGGTTCGATCTTTTGCTGCATAGCGCCCCCTGGCTGCTGCTTATCCTGAAGGCTATATATGGGCGTGACTGAGAAATATCAGTAGACAGGACAAAAAAAGGATCAGACCCCTCTGTTGACAGGATTGAGTATCTTCTCCGAGTTCGAGCCGACGGCATAGTACAGATACCCTGCTGCGATTATGAAGGAGACAAACGAACTGTATGGGAATGATATGTCAAAGACAGCATGCACTGTCTGAAGCAGCAGGGGGGGTGTGAAGGCAACAGCAGACAGGCGCATCAAAGATCTGAAGTCAAGATTGACGTTGAATAATTTTGCGAAATTCCCGCCTAATAGCGACAGAAGGACAAGCTGTATGACATGAAACCCAAAAGACAGGAAAAGAAGAACCGGGAACAGTATAACAATTATGACACTGTTGAAAATCTCAAGCCATGAGTACGCGAGATTTCTTGTTATTATTACGTCTCCGACATCAGAAAGGGGCAGCGAGCGGACATTAGCCTTATCCTTTCTTGCGATGAGCATGTTTTTTGTGATCAGAACATAGGCAGGTGAGTTGTCCAGAGAAGTTATCTTTCCAGTGGTATCTATGATCGCAACAGGACTGTTATTTTTCTTGTCATAAATCGTGTACGGCATCTCCTCCTTGATCGAGACCTGCCCACTGGAAATGGTCATCACCGGTATCTGCTCAACATAACCTGGACCTTCCTCAGCAATAAAGTCCGAAACAGTACGATGCAGGTTCATGATTTCAGGCACCCAGTAAAGGGTAAGGATAAAAAATAGGTAAGGGAGGCAGAGTCCTTTCCAGTTTCTCGCAACATCCTGATACAGCTCTCTCGAATAAAATGAAAGATAGACTGCCTGAATCGTTGAATAGATGCCTGTCTTCTTTTTTTCCGTCATGATTTTGGGCCGTTGATCCTGAATTGGGATTTTATGTCAGTCATGCAGAGTTGTCAAGGGAAAGAAGCCGCTCCATATTTTCTATAAGGCCTTCAAGCAAAAACATAAGTGATTCGACATCAAGAAATCTGTCGGCAGTCTGATCAAATAGTATCCTGACCTTTGCAGGGAACTCATCTTCTTCAGGCCAGTACAGGATTACGACAGGCACTTTTGGCAGAAGAAAAAGGCGCCAGGCATGAGGTGCCGGAAAGTCGGCTGTCTGTTCAGCTCCGAGTCTCATTAGAGACTCAGAGGCTCTCTCGCAGTTGTTCTCAAGCAGATTCTTTATAGGCTCTTCAGCGTCACGCAGAAAGGACGATGCCTTTATCATGCCGCTTTTGAGCTCGCTGAAGGAGACCCATTTTCCTGAAAGCCCTGACCTGCCATGGGTGTTCAGGTAATGAAGCAGGAGAATGTTGATCCAGGGCGTCATATGCCCTTGTGACTGTATCTCTCCGCCGGGAAATATTTCGAATTCCCGGCCAAGACAATTGATGAAAAGCCTGCCGTTGCGAAAATCACCTCCAAGATCATCCGTTACGGTTGACAGGTCAAGATCTTCTATCTTTATACGAAGAGACCGTATCAACTCAGCCTGCCAGTCAGAATGGGTTATTGAATTGCTCATACTCCTGACATATTCTTCGCTCAAAAGAGGGCACTCTGACAAATTTGCATCACCTTTAATTACGGACAGGGCAAAGGGCATGCATGCCTTTTGGCAGCATCTGCCGCAATTTTGCCTTGGAAGCTTCTTATAAAGTTCAATAGCATTCATGCTGGCGCCTGATAAGTATAACAGAACTGACCGGGAACAAAAAAAAGATAACAGAATCAGGGCTTAACTGGTAAGATATGGCAGGAAGAATTTTACGGAACGCCGACAATACGGATCAACAGGAGGAAGATCATATGAAACTGCCGCAGTATATTACGATGGACGAAGTAAAGAGGGTCTGCAAAGAGCTTAAGCTGAGGGATTGGAGCCGCATCAAGGACGATAAGGTGAGCGCCAAAGAGGCAAAGCTTATCCTCTCAAGGGTTAATACGGAGAAGATGCCTATTCCGCTTGAGGCATTTCGCAGGGGGCTGGAAGTTGAACTTGAGCATGGCACCCGTTTCAAGGATGCCAATGTTACGAACAATCATCCTCTGCTGACCGGCAAGATAGTTCTGGCGCATCTGAAGGAGATGATGGACTATTATGAGCGGCTCGAAGTTGCTGAACTCGAAGGTGATCTCTTCAAGGCAATGAAGGCCGGCAGTATAGATAATGTGAAGAAGTATTTTAAAAGGCTTGCAAAGGCAAAAAGCGAGCTGGCCAAGCTTGAATCATCAACAATGAAATAACATCAGTGTAAACGGGCAGAAAGCTGGTTGATGTTTCGCAATTCCCTTACTTAGAATAGATGCAATAAAAAGGAGACTCAGACATGCTCGTCGTCATGCATCATTCTGCAACGGACAAAGATATAGAAAAGGTTAAAAGCACGATCCGGGACATGGGGTATAAACCGGTAGCCATACCAGGCTCTGAACGCACGGCAATTGGAGTCACCGGCAACCAGTCACGAATTGATGATGGCCCGATCAGAACCCTGAAAGGTATCCTTGAGATTATCCATGTGACAAAGCCTTATAAACTGGTGAGCAGGGATTTTCATCCTGCAGACTCTGTCGTCAGGCTTTCAAAGAGCGTGAAGATCGGGGGAAGGTCGCCCTTTCTTTTTATTGCAGGGCCATGCGCCATAGAGAGCAGGGAGCAGATAATCAAGACGGCCAGGTTTATGAAGAAGCTTGGAGTCTCTGTTTTGCGGGCAGGCGCATATAAACCGCGAACAAGTCCGCACAGCTTCCAGGGACTGCGCGAGCCCGGCATAGATATCCTTGATGAAGTCAGGAAGGAAGCAGGCATCCTCACAGCAACAGAGGTCATGAGCCCTGAACAGGTTGAGACGACTGCTTCAAAGGTTGATATTCTTCAGATAGGGGCGCGCAATATGCAGAACTTTGATCTTTTGCGGGAAGTGGGAAGAACAAAAACCCCGGTAATTCTCAAAAGAGGTCTGTCTGCGACAGTCGAGGAGTGGCTCGCCTCTGCTGAATATATACTCCTGGAGGGAAATCATGATGTAATCCTCTGCGAGCGGGGCATCCGGACATTTGAGACAGCCACGAGAAACACATCAGACCTTTCGATAATTCCGCTTGTGTCAGAGACCTGTCATCTGCCAATTATCTTTGACCCAAGCCATGCAACAGGAAAGCGGAGCCTTGTAGGGCCTCTGTCGCTTGCTGCTGCAGTTGTCGGGTCTCATGGAATTATGATCGAAGTCCATCCTGACCCTGAGCATGCTCTTTCAGACGGGCCCCAGTCGCTGACATTCAAGGGATTCGAAAAGCTTAAAAAGCAGATGGATCTGCTTATTGAGTTCAGGAACAAGAAACTGGCGGATCAGTAAATAACCCCGGACGTAAGTCCGGGGTTATTTACATCGACAGAAGCGCTGACAGTCGGTTAAGATAAACAGTGTGGTAAAAAATAGCGCTATAATCCTCAAGTCGCGCCTGCTTCTTGCGCCTATGGCAGGGATAACAGACTTGCCGTTCCGGCTTATAACACGTTCCCTTGGGTGTGAGTTCGCATTTCTTGAGATGGTATCAGCCCGATCGCTTGTCCATGATTCAGGCAAAAGCGGGCGCATGCTCATTTCCTGCAGTGACGACAGGCCCTTGGGCGCACAGTTGCTGGGAAGTGAGGCAGAAACTCTTCTTCAGGCCATGGACAGGATTCTGCCTCTGGGATTTGATCTTATAGACCTTAATGCCGCCTGTCCGGTAGATAAGGTAACAAAAAAGGGCAAAGGCGCCAGCCTGCTGAAAGAGCCCAGGAAGATGCAGGCCCTGCTTAAGGAGATGGTAAGTAATACGAAACTTCCTGTTACCGTCAAGATAAGGGCAGGCTGGTCCAGTACAACAGTCAATGCCTGCGAGGTTGCCCGCATGGCCGAAGATGCAGGCATCAGCGCCCTGACGCTCCATGGAAGGACCCGGCAACAGGGCTACAGCGGAAGGGTTGACTATAACATTATCAGGCAGGTGAAAGAAGCGGTCTCTATCCCGGTTATAGCAAGCGGTGATGCCTTTTCTCCGCAGCTCATAAAAAGGCTGTTCGATGAAACCGGGTGCGATGCCGTTGCTGTTGCCCGTGGATCTCTGGGCAATCCCTGGATATTCCGGGACACTGAGGCATATCTTCAAAAAGGTATAATTCCGGCGCGGCCCGGCATGGATGAATTGGCAGACACTATGCTGCGGCATCTGAAGCTTAACATTGATTTCTACGGGGAAAGAAGAGGCGTGATCTTTTTTCGCAAACTCTTTGCGTGGTATGTGAAGGGGCTTTATGAGTCGAGACAACTTAAGGATCGGGCCTTTAAGGCTGATTCGCAGAGCGACATGCAGGGCCTGATTGAATCTGTAAGAACCCATATTTACAGTCATATTGAGGGCAACTATGAGGGATTCTCTTTTGTCAGTTAAGATGGGAAGACCCCCATTATTCAGGTGTTTTTTTATTTCAGCTTTAGTGATACTGTCATTTTGGGCGCCCTTGGTATATGCATTTGAGGTTAAGGCAGAACCATCGAGCATCAATCCGGGAGATGCCTTCCTGTTACGGATATCAGGATTAAAAGGCCTTGCGCAGCCGGAAGCAGTATTTCTCGGCAGACCGATTTCTATCGCTCCTTGCGGAGATGGCTGTTATTTTGGAATCGGGGCAACTGATTCGAAGGCAAGCCCAGGAAACCATATGATGCAGGTAAGGGTCGGCATGACCGAGAGGAGTCTGCAGATAACTGTAAGACCCCATATTTTCCCTGAGACACATCTCACTCTTCCGGCCGGAAAAGTTACGCTGAGCGAGGAAGACGGCGAACGTGCTGCACAGGAGGAGAGACTTCTGAAATCCTTATGGCCGAGGCATTCGGCAAAGATGTGGGAGGGAAATTTCAGCATGCCTCTTGGCAATGAGATCTCCACCCAGTATGGTGTCAGGCGGATCATGAACAAGACAAAGGAGAGCATACATGGAGGGATTGACATAAGGGGAAGGGAAGGGGAAGATGTGAGGGCCTCAAACAGCGGAAAGGTTGTTCTTGCGGAGGAACTGTTTTTTGGGGGAAATACCCTTGTAATTGATCACGGCATGGGTATTTTTTCGGTATATATGCATCTGTCAGGCTTTAGCAGAATAACAGGCGAGGAAGTATCTAAAGGAGACGTCATCGGCTTTGTAGGATCAACAGGAAGATCAACCGGACCCCATCTTCATTTTGGTATAAAGGCACAGGAATTAAACGTAAACCCCGTATCATTTGTTAAACTGAAATTATGACCCACTAAAGTAAAGATATTAAGGATGGTTACAGCTTATGAAATTTGAAGAGTTTAGTATCAGCAGGGAGACCTTGCGCACGGTTTCACAGATAGGCTTTGAGGAGCCTACTCCCATACAGGTTGCAGCAATTCCTATGATCATGGAGGGAAAGGATGTTATTGGACAGGCCCAGACCGGAACAGGGAAGACTGCTGCCTTCGGCATCCCAATTGTGGAGATGCCCAGGAAGGGCAAAAAGCCTTTTGCGATAATCCTTGAACCTACGCGCGAACTCGCGGTGCAGGTAGCTCAGGAGATTAACAGGATAGGCGCCGGCAGGAAGATACATGCCTTCCCGGTGTATGGAGGGAAATCCATAGAAAACCAGATCAGGGCGCTGAGGGCAGGCGTTGATGTGGTTGTGGGGACGCCTGGCCGCATAATTGACCACATTGAGAGAAAGACTCTCTCACTTTCTGAGATAAGGATTGTTGTGCTGGACGAGGCTGACGAAATGCTCGATATGGGTTTTATTGAAGATATTGAGATGATTCTCAAGACAACGCCTGCAGAGCGCCAGACGCTTCTTTTTTCTGCAACAATGCCTCTTCCGATACTGAACATAACAAAAAAATTCATGCGTTCGCCCGAGAAGATCAGGATCAACCCAAAAGATGTAGTTGTGCCCGAGATCAGGCAGGTCTTCTATGAGGTCCGTGATGCTGACAAACTCAATGCCCTGACCCGTCTGATAGATGTCGAGGATCCGCAGCTTGCTATAGTCTTCTGCCACACAAAAAGAGATGTTGATGATGTAGCCATGAAGATGCAGGAGATGGGCTATAATGCGAGCCCTCTGCATGGGGATTTTACGCAGGCGCACCGTGACGAGGTTATGGATAAGTTCAAGAAGGGCAAACTTGAGATCCTTGTGGCCACTGATGTTGCTGCCCGGGGGCTTGATATCAATAATGTCACACATGTCATAAACTACAGCATTCCGCAGAATCCTGAAAGCTATATACACAGAATCGGCAGAACCGGCAGGGCCGGCAAGTCAGGCATTGCGATAACGCTTGTCTCTCCAAGGGAATACCGCCACCTGAAACTGATCGAGAGGACTGCCAAGACCAGGATTGACAAAAAGAGTCTGCCTACATCAAAAGAGGTGCTCAAGGCAAAGGAAAAGAGCATTGCCAAAGAGATTGCCTTAATGATGAGCGAAAAAAGGCATGAGGGATATCTCAAGATGGTCGAGGCTCTGGCTGAGCAATCCAGCGCGGCTGAGATCGCAGCAGCAGCGCTCTGTATCGCCTATGGAGAGCCCAAGGTAGCAGATGTGCATGAATCACGAGCATATGAGCAGCGCGGCAGCATCGCACGCCTTTTCATGACTATAGGCAGGAAGGATAAGATTACCGTATCGGACATTGTTAGATCCATTGCCTCAGGAGCCCACATCCCCGGCAGCAAGATCGGCAAAATCGAACTTCACGACTCATTTACGTTTGTTGAAGTGCCTGCAGACCTTGCCGATGTAGTCATACATTCGCTTGACGACATGCTTCTTATGGGCAGGCGGGTTAAGGTGAGTTCGGCAAAAGGGCGGGGAGAATCCGACAAAAAGGAGCCATACAAAAAGCAATTTTCCAGAAAAGAGTATCCCAAAAAAGAATTTTCAAGAAAAGACTACGAGGTGAAAAACGTCAGGAAGGATAAAAAGAGATATTAGGGAATGCAGGAGTTTCATGCAACGCGATCATTGAAAATTGGCTTGCTGAAGGGAGCGAAAGATTGATTATCCGGCACGCCAGATATTTGAAATGATGTTTTGGAACGTGGATGAAATTGTTGTAAAATAGGCCGTGGCTAACTACAATAATGACTTTATATTTTATCAGACAATGAGGGGATAAATAGGGGAATATAGGCGCTTTGCAGAACGATCTAACCTTCTTTACAAACGAAACCGGTGCAACGATCCTTGATCGCTTCAGGAAGACCCTGAGGGATGTCCGATTTTTCGATATCTTGGTTGGCTATTTTCGGACAAGCGGTTTCTTCAAACTCTATGACTCCTTTGAATCCATTGAGAAAATAAGAATACTTGTCGGTATCAACGTCGATAGGGCTACTTTTGAAATCATTCAGACTTCCCAGAAGAAACTCGACTTTGAATCGCACAGGAAGACAAAAGAAAACTTCGCCGAGAATCTCGTCACAGAGATGGAGCATTCCGAGGATACTTACGATACAGAGATTGGCGTCAGGAAGTTCATGGAGTTTTTGCAGTCAGGCAAACTTCAAATCAAGGCTTATCCCAGCACAAAGATTCATGCAAAGGTCTATATAAGCAGGTTTTCAGAGGACGACCGGGACTACGGCAGAGTCATTACCGGCTCAAGCAATTTCTCGGAGTCCGGACTGGTCGATAATCTCGAATTCAACGTAGAGCTGAAAAACAGCGCTGACGTTAAATATGCCCTTCAGAAGTTTGAGGAGCTTTGGAAAGATGCGGTTGATATCTCTGAGGAATATGTCGAGACGATCAATACAAGGACCTGGCTGAACGATCAGATTACCCCTTATGAGCTTTACCTGAAATTCCTCTATGAATACCTGAAAGAAGATATCAACATGGATGAGGATTTTGAGGCGTTTCTTCCGGAAGGCTTCCTTGAGCTGAAATATCAGAAACAGGCCGTGGTTTCAGCAAAAAAGAATCTTGATGCCTATAACGGCGTATTTCTGTCTGATGTTGTCGGTCTGGGCAAGACCTATATATCGGCGCTTCTTGCACAGCAGCTTTCCGGGAAGATTCTGGTCATCTGCCCTCCTGTATTGCAGGAATACTGGCAGGAGACATTCTTTGATTTTGGGATAAGAGGGTTCAAGGTTGCATCCCTGGGTAAGCTTGACCAGATCATCAAAAACGGAGCCGACAGGTTTGATTATATATTTATAGATGAGGCCCACAGATTCAGGAATGAAGTGACACAGGGCTATGAGAAACTCCATCAGATATGCTTTGGCAAAAAGGTCATTCTTGTCTCGGCAACACCTTTAAATAATACCATTGATGACATATACAGCCAGCTGAAACTCTTTCAGGCGCCGAAGAAAAGCACTATCCCCGGGGTTCAAAACCTCGAAAAGTTTTTTACCTCTTTAAAGAAAAGAATGAACAAGCATGAAAAGACCGATCCTGAATATATTGATGCCGTCAAGCAGGTCTCAAAAGAGGTAAGGGACAAGGTACTTAAATTCGTGATGGTACGCAGGACACGGACAGAGGTCATTAACTATTTCAGTGAAGACATGCAGGGTGTCTCCTTCCCTGAACTGGATGACCCCAGGCGCATTGTCTATGCCTTTGACGACAAGACCGAAAAGGTTTTCAATGCGACAATAGCGCTCCTGAAGGATTTCTCCTATGCAAGATATACGCCCCTGCTGTATCTCATAAAACCGGTCTCCGAGTTTGAGCTTCAGTCACAGCGAAACATCGGCGCATTCATGAAAGGCATCCTTGTGAAGAGGTTGGAGAGCAGTTTTCATGCCTTCAAAAAGTCAGTGGTGCGGTTTGTGGATTCTTACCGAAAATTCATAGATATGTACAAACAGGGCACTGTCTATATCAGCAAGAAGGTTGATGTGTATGATTTCCTTGACGCTGATAATGTCGAAGAACTGCTGAAACTGGTGGAACTGGACAAGGTCCAGAAATACGATGCTGCAGAGTTTACCGAAGCGTTTCTTGCGAATCTTCAGAAGGACCTCATGCTGTTTGAGGATATTCAGAGACTCTGGCGTGATATAGACTCAGACCCCAAACTCAAACAGTTCATCAATGAGCTGAAGGATAATTTGATCTTAAAGGAGAACAAGCTGGTTGTATTTACTGAATCCAAAGAAACCGGGGAGTATCTGTTTAAGAACCTTAACAAGCATCTGCCCTCAAGAGTTCTCTTTTATTCCAGCGCAGGCGGGCTGTATGGAGACGATGAGAAGAGTATACAGTTTGCCCGCGATCTGATAAAAGAAAACTTTGACCCAAAGAATAAAGAGAAGAAAGATGATATAAACATTCTGATCGCAACCGATATCCTTGCTGAAGGCATAAACCTTCATCGTTCCAATACAGTCATTAATTATGATCTTCCCTGGAATCCCACGCGGGTACTGCAAAGGGTAGGGCGTGTAAATCGTGTCGGGACTAAACATAAGATAATAAACATCTTCAACTTCTTTCCCACTGCGCAATCTGATATGCACCTTGGCCTTGAAGCGAACATCAAGGCCAAGATACAGGCTTTCCATGATACGCTCGGGGAGGATGCGAAGTATTTGACTGAAGAGGAAGAGATATCCGGGCATGAACTGTTCGGAGATTCCCTCTACAAAAGATTGAGTGACAAAAAGACATTCCAGGGAGAAGACGAAGAAGGGCGGTCTGAACTCGAATATCTGCAGTTGCTCAGGGATATGCGGGACAAAGACCCTTCATTCTTTGAAAAGATAAAGCGGCTTCCGAAGAAGGCGCGCACATGCCGCAATATCGAGACTGAAAAAGAGGACATGCTGCTTACGTTTTTCAGAAAGGGGAAGTTGAAAAAGTTCTTTTCTGCTGATGGTAAGGCATCGAAAGAACTGACTTTTTTTGAGGCGGTTGATCTTTTCAAATGCAGCCCAGCCACGCCAAAGATCGCTACGCCGAAGACTTTTTATCCCTTCCTTGACCTGAACAAGTCAGCCTTTGATCAGGCAACATCGGAGGAGACCATTGAGAAAGGTCATTCCGGCGGCAGTTCAAACGAAGGCTATATCATGAAGAGATTGAAGACAAAAGAGATGAAGGATTTTCGGGGTTTTACTGAAGATGATGAAGATTTTCTGAGGTCGGTTTTGAAGGCCTTCGAAAACGGCATTATCCCCAGGAATACAAGCAAGCGGTTGAAGACCGAAATCGAAAAAGAGATTAATCCTCTTAAGATGCTTGCCCTGTTGAGAAAAAACGTGCCAAATTCAATTTTGTCTACGGCTTCAATCGGACAACAAACCGGGCACGACAGAAGAGAAGTGATATTGTCAGAATATTTAAAGAAATGAATATGACAGAAAAAGACAATAAAAAGAGGGATTACCCTTCGGACGAAACCTTAGGTGTGCCCTCTCATCGTGATTCTGATATTAGGATAGCATACTGACAAATCTTAACAACAGGGGTTATGGACTTTGGACAGACAGACAGCCTCGAAGCTGGTAAAAGACACCTTCAGTAATCCGTTTGAAGAAGACAGATACCGTCTCTTTGCCAGAAATCTCTTCAATGATCTTGACGAGTCCAAGTCGTTCGCATACCATGGTTCATACATCCCTGATGCATATAAAGATCATGTTCGGCAATATAAGCGCATAGGGAAATATACTGATCCCGAAGGGACTGAGCTCGATGTCCTGATTGTCTATTTGAAGAAAGCGACTTCTCTCGAACGTGCACGCACCATGCAGCGCAATTTCATAGCCCACTATCTCAAAAATCGCGGCGAGAAGGATGCTGCCATAGTCGCCTTCTGCACAGATGGCCTCGAAGATTGGCGGTTTTCCTATGTTCGCATGGATTACAGGACGGAACAGACCGATAGCGGCAAGGTCAAGGTCAAAGAAGAACTGACCCCTGCAAGGAGATACTCCTTCCTCGTCGGCAGGAATGAGCCGAACCACACGGCACAGCAGCAGCTTGTTCCGCTTCTTGAAGACGGCAGAAATAATCCGACACTTGCAGAACTTGAAAAGGCGTTCAATATCGAGTCTGTTACCAGGGAATTCTTCAACAAGTACAAAGACCTTTTTCTTAAGGTGCATGAGGAACTGGATGCTGTTGTCGCCAAAGACAGGAGGATCAGGAAGGAGTTTGAAGACAAGCTCGTTGACACTGCAAATTTCGCAAAGAAGCTGCTGGGCCAGATAGTCTTCCTCTATTTCATACAGAAGAAGGGTTGGCTTGGCGTTGCGAGGGACAAGGCCTGGGGCACAGGCCCACGAAATTTCATGCGGCTGCTCCATGAAAAGGCCATTGTCGATTATGAGAATTTCTTTAACGATATCCTTGAACCTCTGTTCTATGAGGCCCTTGCCATAGACAGGGGTGAGGTCTCTTTCTACAGCAGGTTCAACTGCAAGATACCTTTCCTGAACGGAGGTCTTTTCGAACCTATAAACGGCTACAACTGGGAGGAGACAGATATCCTGCTGAAGAATGAGACCTTTGCAGAGATACTTGATACCTTTGATCTTTACAATTTCACGGTGCGTGAAGATGAACCTCTTGAAAGAGAGGTTGCTGTTGACCCGGAGATGTTAGGGAAGGTCTTTGAGAATCTCCTTGAGGTAAAAGACCGCAAGTCAAAGGGGGCCTATTACACACCCCGTGAGATTGTCCACTATATGTGCCAGCAGAGCCTCATCAGCTATCTGGACAGCGCCCTTAATAGCGGCAGTATCGGTTACGAGCGCATAACCTCACCGCAAAGTGTCCTGTTTGGGCAGGAAGAACTGCCGCCTGCTGACAACCAGTTGGAGCTGATGGCAAAGGTAGGTAGCCCGACAATTCCGAGAAGTGATATCGAGCTTTTTGTCAGACAGGGTGATTTCGGCATCCAGAATGATCTTGCTGTTGAAGAAAAAGGGAGAGAGACGAGGGACTATGTCTATAAACTGCCTGAGGCGATACGCACTAATGCCGGGCGCATTGATAAGACCCTTGCTGAGATTAAAATATGCGATCCTGCTATCGGCTCAGGCGCCTTCCCTGTCGGTATGCTGCATGAGATAGTCCGTGCCCGCGAAACCCTGACTGTCTATTTCCCCACGATGGAAAATATCTCTTATAAATCCCCCACTTTGTCAAAGGGGGGCGAGGGGGGATTTTCAAACGAAAGAACTCCCTACAACTTCAAGCGTCATGCCATTCAGGAGTCCATTTATGGTGTTGATATTGACCCCGGAGCGGTTGATATAGCAAAACTTAGGCTCTGGCTCTCCCTTGTCGTTGACGAGGACGACTTCAGGACAATAAAGCCTCTGCCGAATCTTGACTACAAGATCGTCTGTGGAAATTCCCTTTCAAGCGTAAACATTCTTTTTCATCATGTCCAGCTCAAGGAATTGGAAGCGCTCAAGGCCAAATATTTTGAAGAGACCAATCCAAGAAAGAAGATCAAGTTTAAGGAAGATATCTCAAAACTCATAGGCGAGATAACAAACGACGACAAACATTTTGACTTCAAAGTCTATTTCAGTGAAGTGTTCAACTTTAAAGGTGGGTTTGATATAACGATAGCCAACCCTCCTTATGTGAGGCAGGAGAGTATCAAAGAGCTGAAGCCTGAACTTAAAAAAGAATTCGGCAGCTTCTTCTGCGGCACCGCAGACATCTATACCTATTTTTATCACCGCGGACTGGATGTTCTCAGGCAGGGCGGCCATCTCTGTTTTATCGCGCCGAACAAGTTTATGCGTGCCGGCTACGGCAAAAATACACGGGCCTTGCTGACCACACAGGCAACGCCAAAGATCGTTATAGATTTCGGCGATCTTCCTATATTTGATGCGACAACGTACCCCTCGATTTTGTTGGTGGAAAAAATATCTGCTGTAGGGGCGGCCCTGCGTGGCCGCCCTCAAGAAACAGGGCAACCACATAGGGTTGCCTCTACAAATAACACGTTTTTTGCGGCCACCTTTTCATGCACCGGTCAACTGGATCGTCTGGACGAAACCCTCTCTGAAATTGGTTTTTCCATGCCGGTGTTGGCCCTTACATCCGACGGCTGGACCCTTGACAGGCCAGAGGTGCTCTCCCTGATGAACAAGCTCAGGGAAAAGGGCATGCCCCTTGGCGAATATGTAAAAGGCAGATTTTATTACGGTATAAAGACCGGCTTCAACGAGGCATTTGTCATAGATGAAGAGACAAAGAAGAGGCTGATCAAGGAAGACCCGAAGTCAAAAGAGATCATCAAGCCCTGGCTTCGAGGCCGGGACATCAAGAAGTGGAAGGCAGAATGGGCGGGGCTGTATGTGATCTTCACTCGCAGGGGAATTGATATCGATAGATACCCAGCCATTAAGAAACATCTTGAGCAGTTCAAGGAAGACCTTAAACCAAAAATTGACGATAAACAGAAAAGAGGTCGCAAGCCAGGCTCTTACAACTGGTTCGAGATTCAGGACAATATCGCCTATTATGAGGAATTTGAAGAACCAAAGATTGTTTGGGGCAATCTCGCAACAGAACCCAAATTCACTTTTGATTCATCTCTAAGTTATGTAAGTGCACCAGCCAATTTAATACCTACAAATGATCGGTACCTCTTAGCAGTACTCAACTCCCCACTGTGTAAATGGTGGATCAGTTTGCAGGCTGCTGTACGATCAGGAGGTTTTTTAGAATACAAGCCAATGTATGTCGGTACTGTCCCTGTCTTTTCCGCAACCGACAAACAAAAGGCCCCGATTATCAAATGCGTCGAGGCGATCCTCAAAGACCCCACCGGCCCGAACGTGCCGCAGTTTGAACGGGAAATCAACGAGGAGATTTACAGTCTTTACGGCCTGACGGATGCGGAGATTGCGATTGTGGAGGGGAAAAGATAACATGAATTTCGCGGGAAGTTATGCAATAATATCAATAAATGAGGGCTCGACATGATTACTAAAATGTTTCTGCAAAATTTCAAATCTTGGGACAGAACTGGTGAACTTCGGCTTGCGCCGCTCACCGGATTGTTCGGCATGAACAGCTCTGGAAAGACCAGCCTGCTTCAACTTCTTCTTCTGCTTAAGCAGACAGCGGAATCGGCTGACAGAACTCAGGTTTTGAACTTTGGTGATGACCGCAGTCTTGTTGAGCTTGGGACTTTCAAGGATGTTCTATATAATCACGCGGAAGAGTCGACCCTGAAGTTTGGTCTTGATTGGGGCATGAAGAAAACGCTAAGCATTCCTGACCCCGAGCATAAAGGCAAACTCTTGTTTGAAGCAAAGTCAATGGGGTTTCAGTCAGAAATTGAAGAAAACGGCTCCGGACGAATTGCCGTAAACAAAATGGCCTATAAATTTGCTTCTCATTCTTTTGTCCTCAAGAAGGAAAAAGGAAAGAAAGAATACTCTCTGTTGGTAGAGAATCCTGCGGATACTACAAAATTCAGATTTGTAAGAGCTGTGGGGCGGCCCTGGGGAGTCCCGGCGCCTGTGAAATGCTATGGATTCCCTGATCAGGTTAAGGCATATCATCAAAACGCCGGCTTTTTGTCTGATTTCCAGCTTGCCTTTGAAGAATTATTTTCCCATGTCTATTATCTTGGCCCCCTCCGTGAGTATCCTAAACGCCAATACACTTGGGCTGGAGCACAACCGGCCGACATGGGCCGGGCCGGCGAAAAAGTTGTCGATGCCATTTTAGCTTCGCGGGAGAGTAAGGAAAAAATATCCAGGGGGAAGGGGCGGCAGGCCTTAACCCTTGAGGAATATGTCGCAGATTGGTTGAGAAGACTCGGTCTTATACATAGTTTCAAGGTAGAGGCAATCACCCCTGAAAGCAACCTTTACCGTGTTAAAGTCAAAAAAACAAGGGATAGCGCTGAAGTCTTGATAACAGATGTCGGCTTTGGAGTATCGCAGATATTGCCGGTACTTACTATCTGCTATTATGTGCCCGAAGGGTCTACAGTTCTGCTTGAGCAGCCCGAAATACATCTTCACCCCACTGTTCAGGCCGGGCTTGCAGATGTATTCATCGATGCGATGAAAAGGCGTAACATACAAATTGTCCTTGAGAGCCACAGCGAGCACTTGTTAAGAAGGCTGCAACGACGAATTGCAGAGGAAGAAATCTCACATCATGATGCCGCACTTTATTTTTGTGAAATGCGTGATGGGGTTTCTAAACTTAAGCATCTTGAAATAAACCTCATGGGAGAAATAACCAACTGGCCTGTTGGCTTCTTTGGGGATGATTTCGGAGAAATGGCAGCAATGGCAAAGGCAAAGGCGGAAAGACTGAGAAAGACCTCCTGATGAAGGCAGTTATAGTTGAAACAAATGTCATTGCTGTGGCGAATGAACTGGCGGATCATGCTGACCCCGTCTGCAGCCTTGCGTGTATAAATGCACTGCAAACAGTACATCAGAAAAGAAAGATTGTGATTGATTCCGGGTCGCTATTTTTTGACGAATATTTCAGATATGCAAGCCGCTCCGGTCAGCCACGCCTTGGAGATTTGTTCGTGAAATGGCTGTGGGACAATCAGGCAAATGTCAGGCGGTGTGAGAGAGTAAGTATCACGGCCTCTGTTAACGATCCAAATGACTTCGTCGAATTTCCCGATGATCCAAGTCTGCACTGCTTTGACAGGGCTGACAGAAAATTCGTTGCTGTCGCTCTTGCCAGCAGACGTAACCCAAAAATTCTTAATGCCGTCGATACTGATTGGTGGCATTTCCGCGATCAATTGGGTCTGTATAATATTTCGATTCAGTTTTTATGTCCTCAGATGATGGACAATGAATAAATTGCTCCGGGCGAACATTCATTTCCTGGCTTAAAAGCGTGGAGGTTTTTTAGTCAGACGTATAAACAGAAAAGAAAGTGTGTGCCTATTTCAACAGAAGAATTGAGAGAAAAGGTCAGGTAGTTTTGGGAGGGCTGTTATTTTGGGGCCAACAACCCTGAGAAATGCCGACAGCTTTACACGGTAAAGCTTGATTAGAGTATAACAAAAAAACGGAGATTGGCTTATTTGTATTCTAAATGACAATCATGAGTTATCATTATATAGATTGCTTGGCGATCTTCTCGTTCTGCCGCTCGCGAGGATGCCGGAGGCACAGAGTGCGGTGAATGTGGCAAAGCTAAAGCATTATCTTGCATTATTGAAATAAAGAATGATCTGCTGTCTTAACCAATATTTTCTATGGTAGTGCGGGAAGTTCAGGCAAAGTCCATTCTCTCCAAGTCAGGCATACCGGGGGTTGATTATTGCATCAATGCGTATGTAGGCTGTGCTCATGCCTGCGTGTACTGCTATGCGACCTTTATGCAGAGATATACCGGCCATAGCGGGGCGTGGGGAACCTTTGTAGATATTAAGGTGAATGCAGCAGAGCTTCTCCGGAGACAACTGCCAAAGGCTAAGAGAGGTCATGTGATGGTCAGTTCCGTAACAGATGCATACCAGCCGCTTGAGGTGAAATATCGTTTAACGCGCCAATGCCTTGAGGTCCTTCAGGCGCATCAGTTTCCGGTCGGCATTCTCACAAAATCTCCGCTGGTGCTGAGGGACCTTGATATCATTAAGAAGTTCGACGACATTGAAGTAGGTATGACCATCACGACTGACGATGAAAAGATGAGAAGGCTCTTTGAGCCTGGTGCGCCGCCGATTGAGGCACGCATTAATACACTCAAAACATTGAAAGAACAGGGTGTGTCGACATATGTATTTGTCGGGCCGATTCTGCCGATGAATCCGGAGAAGCTTGCTGATGCGATAGAAAAGTACGCGGATTCAGTCCTGATCAGCAGGATGAACTATCTCTCGAAGACTGCCCACCTTTTCAAAAAACTCAACGTGATGCAGTGGCTCGATAAAGACTTTGGCGAGGGCATTATAGCCAGGCTCAGAAAGCGGCTCGGTGACAAGAAGGTCACTGACTGCTGAACTGGTATATAATGGTATAAACGGCTTATAAGGCCGATATCAGGGAAGAAGTGAGGAGGTATCATGTTGAAGGCCATTATGAGAACGGACAGCAACAAGGCGAGCATCTTCCTCAGGCTTAGCCTCGGCATTGTCATGTTCCCACATGGAGCCCAGAAGGTGTTGGGATGGTTCGGCGGACTGGGGATGGAAAAGACGATCGAGATGTTTACGACACAGGCTGGCCTTCCGCTGTCTGCAGTCATTCTGCTTCTTATTACCGAGTTTCTCGGCTCGCTCTGCGTGCTTGCCGGATTTCTCACCCGCGCCTTTGCCTTCGGCCTTGGTTTTGCGATGGCTATCTGTGCTTACCTGAATCACCTGCAGCACGGTTTTTTCATGAACTGGTTCGGTAACCAGAAAGGTGAGGGATTTGAATTTCATATTCTTGTTGTCGGCATTGCCCTTGCACTCACAGTCAAAGGCGGCGGCGCTCTGTCGGTTGACAGAATGATCGCCAGGAGATAAAGGGCCCGGCATGTCGCTTTTTTTTGTTACCTTCTTTGCTGTTTACGGCGGGGTGCATGTATACGCCTTCCTGAAGGCGCGAGCCGCCCTTCAGTTTGGCGCGATAACCGGCGCCGGCTTTGCGCTATTTATGTTCTGCATGACCATTGCTCCGTTTCTCATACGCCTTGCAGAGAGATATGGTTTTGAGACGTCTGCGAGACTGCTTTCGCACACGGGTTATATGTGGTTAGGCATCCTGTTTCTCTTCTTTTCCGCATCTCTTGTTCTGGACCTCTACCGCCTGTTTGTCACGGCAGGAGAAGTCCTTCTCCAGCAGGATTTGGGGCGGTTCAGACCGGCTGCAGGAGTTCAGTTTTATGCTCCACTGGTGATCTCACTGCTCATCGCGGCATACGGATATGGTGAAGCGAGAAACATTCGGACAGAGAGGATTACTATATATTCAGACAAGATCTCTCAGGAAACCGGCAGAATAAGAATCGTTCAGATATCCGATGTACATCTTGGTCTCATCATCAGGCAGGAGAGACTGAGCAGGATACTTCGGGCAGTAAAGGATGCAGCCCCTGATATCCTTGTCTCGACAGGTGATCTCGTTGACGGCCAGATTAATGGTCTGCCGGGACTTGCAGATATGTTCAACGGCATCAATCCTGTCTACGGAAAATATGCTGTAACCGGAAACCACGAATTCTATGCAGGGCTTGATCAGGCCCTTGCCTTTACCAATAAGGCCGGTTTCAGGATTCTGCGCGATCAGGCCGCTGAGGTTAACGGGATACTGAATATTGCAGGGGTTGATGACCGTGCGGTAAGGCCGTGGGTTGAAGGCAGCGACAAGGCTGAAAAAGAGATGTTGGCCCGCCTCCCTGAGGGGAAATTTACGCTGCTTCTTAAACATCGGCCTCTTATCGGCAAGGACTCAGCCGGCCTCTTTGATCTGCAGCTTTCGGGGCATGTGCATAAAGGCCAGATCTTTCCTTTCAGCATTGCGACCATGCTCTATTACCCTGTTGACGCAGGTCTCGCCTCTGTCGGCGGCAGCAGCAGGCTTTATGTCAGCAGGGGAACAGGCACCTGGGGCCCCCCGATACGCTTTCTTTCGCCCCCGGAGATAACAATCATTGATCTTGTTAATGCTGCCGGGGGCTGAATTGCCCTGTCTTTACAGAATATCAGATGCTGTGTTAGACTTAACAGCTAAAATACATTACAGGAAAAGGCGGTGATTGCGTGGCACTTGACAAGGTGAAAAAAGAAGGCATAATTGGCGATTACAGGGTTCATGAGAAGGATACCGGTTCTCCGGAGGTTCAGATAGCGATCCTTAGCGAGAGAATTACATATCTTACCGAGCATTTCAAGACCCATACGAAAGATCATCATTCAAGAAGAGGGCTGCTCATGCTCGTAAGTCAGAGAAGAAAACTGCTTGACTACCTCAAAACAACAAACAGGGAACGGTACGAGAAGATAATCGCCCGACTTGGCATCAGAAAATAGGAGAATAATGACTAAGACAGCAGCTATTGAACTACGCGGCAAGGATTTAACCCTGGAAACAGGAAAGATGGCCCGACAGGCTGACGGCTCTGTTGTTGCCCGGTACGGTGACACAGTGGTGCTGGCGACTGCGGTAAGCAGCAAGACTGCGAGGGAGGGGATAGACTTTTTTCCCCTGACGATTGATTATCTCGAAAAGACCTATGCAGCCGGCAAGATACCGGGCGGGTTTTTTAAGAGAGAGGGAAGGCCGACCGAAAAGGAGATTCTGACCTCTCGGCTTATTGACCGGCCTCACAGGCCGCTCTTCCCCAAGGGGTACAGCTGCGAAACCCAGGGGATTGTCAATGTGCTGTCTTATGGCGACGAAAATATTGCAGATGTGCTCGGCATCACAAGCATGTCTACGGCGCTGCATATCTCTGATATTCCCTTTGACGGACCTGTTGCTGC
Source organism: uncultured Nitrospiraceae bacterium (assembly GCA_964446125.1). Taxonomy (GTDB): domain Bacteria; phylum Nitrospirota; class Thermodesulfovibrionia; order Thermodesulfovibrionales; family UBA6898; genus UBA6898. The sequence continues at coordinate 73,450 of CAYUNK010000002.1, forward strand.
CGTCAGGATAGGCAGGATACAGGGAACATTTATCATAAATCCGGATCTTAAGGAAGTGGAAGAATGCGACCTTAATCTGGTTGTTGCCGGCACTGCGGATGCTGTTGCAATGGTAGAGGGGAGTGCTCTTGAGATGAGTGAGTCTGACCTTCTTGAGGCGATTGATCTGGCGCATGCTGAAATAAGGAAGCTCTGTGCCCTGCAGAATGAGTTCAGGGAAAAGGTCGGCAAGCCAAAAAGAACCTTCTCTCCGCCGGCAAAAGATGAGGATCTTAATAGCAGAGTAAAAGATCTGGCAATCGGAAAGATCACAGAGGCGATCGTGATTCCGGATAAGCTCAGAAGACAGGCAGCTCTTGATGAGATACTCCTGGAGATAATAAAACTCCTGAATACGGATGAGAAGGACCGTTCGAAGGATATTGCGGCAGCATTCAATGATATAGAGAAGAACCTGGTCAGGGACATGATACTGAGCAGGAATGTGCGTGCTGACGGAAGGACGCCTGAGCAGATCAGGCCGATCAGCGCTGAAGTTGGCCTTCTTCCGAGGACACACGGCTCTGCCCTGTTTGTGAGGGGAGAGACCCAGTGTCTTGCTGTAGTTACCCTGGGAACGGCTGATGATGAGCAGAGGATTGACTCTCTTGAGGGAGAGACAACGAAGTCGTTTATGCTTCATTATAACTTCCCGCCGTTCAGTGTCGGAGAGGTCAAGCCATTGCGGTCTCCCGGCAGGCGCGAGATCGGTCATGGTATACTTGCCGAAAGATCAATCAGGGCGATCATGCCCTCAAAGACAGATTTCCCTTATACTGTGAGAATCGTATCCGATACTCTTGAGTCGAATGGTTCGTCTTCCATGGCCTCGGTATGCGGCGGCACTCTTGCCTTAATGGATGCTGGAGTGCCTATCAAGGCCCCGGTCGCCGGCATTGCGATGGGTCTGATAAAAGAGGGCGACCGCGTTGTTGTGCTGACTGATATCCTCGGCCTTGAAGATCACCTGGGTGATATGGATTTTAAGGTGACCGGCACGGAAAAAGGTATTGCTGCCTTTCAGATGGACACCAAGATCGGCGGCATATCGCGTGAAATCATGGAAAAGGCCCTTGAACAGGCAAGACAGGGAAGGCTCTTTATCCTTGATAAAATAAAAGAGATAATGGCCGAGCCGAGGAAAGAACTTGCAAGCCATGCCCCAAGAATATATACCATGCAGATAAAGCAGGATAAGATACGCGAGGTAATCGGCACAGGCGGCAAGGTAATCCGCGGCATTATCGAGAAGACCGGGGTAAAGATAAATATTGATGACAGCGGTCTTATAAGCATTGCCGCCTCTGACGGTGTGGCTGCGCAGAAGGCAATTGATATCATAAACGGTATTGTCGCTGAAGCCGAGATCGGAAAGATCTATCTGGGCAAGGTGAAAAAGATCATGGACTTCGGGGCTTTTGTCGAGATACTGCCCGGCACCGAGGGTCTCTGCCATATCTCTCAACTGTCTGACAAGAGGGTTGCCAATGTAACCGACGAGGTGAGCGAGGGCGAAGAGATACTGGTCAAGGTTATAGAAATAGACAAGATGGGCAAGATCAGGCTGAGCAGAAAAGAGGCCCTGCGGGAGCAGGAAGGCAGGCAATAAAATATCAGACCATGAAAAGCCTCATTGCAGCCAACTGGAAGATGAACAAGACCATTGCAGAAACAAAGGAGTTTTTGCGTGATTTCATCCCTGCAGTGAGGAACGTGTGCGATCTGGATATTGTGATCGCACCTCCCTTCACTGCTCTTGCGTCTGCCTCAGAGTCGCTCAGTGGAACGAATGTTCAACTTGCATCCCAGGATGTCTTCTGGGAGGAGAAGGGCGCATACACAGGGGAGATTTCCCCGGCCATGCTTCTTGATGCCGGTTGCAGGTACGTTATTGTCGGACATTCGGAAAGAAGACAGTATTTCCACGAGGATGATGCGATTGTCAACAAGAAGATCAAGGCTGCCGCGAAGGCAGGTCTCGGAGTGATATTCTGCTGCGGTGAGTCGCTTCTGGAGCGCGAGGCTGACAGGACCTTTGAGGTGATCGGCAGAGCCCTCGACAGGGGTCTGGAAGGCGTAGATGCGGGAGATCTCGTTGTAGCGTACGAACCCATATGGGCGATCGGAACAGGCAAGACTGCATCGCCTGAGCAGGCTCAGGAAGTGCATGCATTCATCAGGGAGCGGCTGAAGAATATGTACAGCAGCGCAGCCGGGGAGATTCGCATTCTGTATGGAGGAAGCGTAACGCCGGACAATATTGATATCCTCATGGCATGCAAGGACGTTAATGGCGGTCTTGTCGGCGGGGCAAGTCTCAAGCCCGACATTTTTGCTAAATTAGTCTGTTATAAAAAGGAGAAGTAATGCTTTCAACATTGATTTTGATTGTCCATCTTATCGTCTGTATTTTTCTTATTGTGATCGTTCTTTTTCAGGGCGGCAAAGGCTCTGAGATGGGAGCTGCCTTTGGCGGCTCGAGCCAGACGATGTTCGGAGCCCGTGGAGCAGCGACCTTCTTCAGCAAGCTTACTACTGTTGCGGCTGTTGTGTTTATGCTCACCTCATTTATGCTTGCGATTGTTCAATCAAGAAGCGGCTCGATCATGACCAATGTGCCTGCTGCGACACAGCAGCAGAAGGGCAATATTCCTGAGGGAGTTACAGGCCCTGTGCAGGGTCAGCCGGCGCAGCCTCTGCAACAGTCAGTTCCTGCAGCGCCTGCTGCTCCGGCAAAATAGAGAAAGAACAGAGAGGTCTTCAAAAGGGGCATCCCATGGGATGCCCCTTTTGCGTAAGCGTCATTGATCAGATATATTTCGACATTCTGTCGTCATCACAGAACTCACAGCATAGTGACAGCAACAGGATTTCGTGGAACTGGCGCATTTAATAGCCGACCATATCCCCTTCCTGATCTATGGTATACTCTATAGAATTATGAGGTATGTATATGTCTGACGGCATAAAAAAGGCGATCTTTCCGGCTGCCGGGCTTGGGACACGGTTCCTTCCTGCGACCAAGGCCTCTCCCAAGGAGATGCTGCCCATAGTTGATAAGCCGATGATCCAGTATGGCATTGAAGAGGCCGTGAAATGCGGGATTTCCGAGTTTGTTATCGTTACCGGCAAGCATAAAAGGAATATCGAGGATCATTTTGACTATGCCTTTGAACTTGAGGACAAGCTTAAGAAAAGCGGCAAGGAAGAACTCCTTGAGGAGATAAACAGGTTAAGCGAGATCAATATTGCCTATATCCGGCAGGGGTATGCTCTTGGGCTGGGCCATGCGATCCTTTGTGCGGAGCCTTTTGTAAAGGACGAACCCTTTGCGGTCATTCTGAGCGATGACATTATCCCTGCGGAAGAGCCGTTGCTTACCGATATGATAGAATTATACCATGAGCTGAGAAGCCCGATACTTGCTCTTGAAAGGGTGCCTGCTTATGAGGTTAAGCGCTATGGCATTGTCAGCGGGACAATGCAGCGGGATAATGTCTTTCGGATCAACAGTCTTGTTGAAAAGCCTGATCCGGAAAACGCGCCATCTGATATGGCTATTATCGGACGCTACATTCTTACCCCTGATATTTTTTCCGTACTCGAAAAGGTTATGCCCGGCAAGGGTGGTGAGATTCAGCTTACTGATGCCATAAATGTGCTTCTGCAGAAGAGACCCGTTTACGGATACCTTTTTGGCGGCAAAAGATATGATGCAGGCGACAAACTCGGTTATCTCAAGGCAACAGTTGACTTTGCACTCAGAAGTAAAGAGCTCTCAGGGGACTTCAGTGAATATCTGCTTCAAGTTGCAGAAAGGCTGAAATAGTAATTCAGGCAACAGATAAGGAGACACAATGGCGGAAAAAGAAAAAGACAACGATAAAGAGACGGATATACCTGATATCATACCGGTCTTGCCGGTCAGGGATATTGTGGTATTTCCCTATATGATTATTCCGCTTTTCGTAGGCAGGGAGATGTCCATCAAGGCGATCGAACAGGCCCTCTCGGAAAACAGGATGGTCCTTCTGCTTACGCAGAGAGATATGAGCATCGAAAATCCGGCTGCTGCAGATCTTTATGAAAGTGGCACTGTCGGCATGATCATGAGGATGCTGAAACTGCCGGACGGCAGGGTGAAGATCCTGGTGCAGGGACTCTCAAAGGCAAGGGTGAAGAAGTTCCTGCGGGCAACGCCTTATCTGGAGGCTGAGATAGCAAGGGTAGACGAAATCAAATCAGCAAAGGTTACGATAGAGGAAGAGGCTCAGATCAGAACAGTGAAGGAGCAGCTCGAAAAGGCGGTCTCTTACGGCAAGACCATCCTCCCCGATATTATGGTCGTGATCGAGAACCTTGATGAACCGGGAAGACTCGCTGATCTTGTTGCTTCCAACCTTGGGCTGAAAACCGAGCAGGCCCAGGAAATACTTGAACTTGAAGATCCTGTCAGGAAGCTGAAACGTGTGAGCGATATTCTCGGTCATGAGATAGAACTCCTGATTGTGCAGCAGAAGATACAGTCGGAGGCCAGGGGAGAGATAGACAAGACGCAGCGCGAATACTTCCTGAGAGAACAGCTTAAGGCGATACAGAAGGAACTTGGTGATTTCGATGAGCGTGCTGAAGAGATAAGGGATTTCAGGCAGAAAATGGAAGAGGCCAACATGCCTGAAAAGGTCCTGAAGGAAGCTGAGAAACAGCTCAAGAGGATCGAGAAGATGCACCCAGACAGCGCTGAGGCAGGAACCATCAGAACCTATCTTGACTGGCTTGTTGAGCTCCCATGGGCAAAAAGCACCACGGACAACCTTGATATCAAGGCGGCCAAGAAGGTGCTTAATGACGACCACTATGATCTCGAAAAGGTCAAGGAGAGGATCCTCGAATACCTGAGCGTGCGGAAGCTCAAGGAGAAGATGAAAGGACCGATTATCTGCTTTATAGGCCCCCCAGGAGTGGGCAAGACATCTCTGGGCAGGTCTATTGCGAGGGCCCTTGGAAGGGAGTTCGTGCGCATGTCGCTTGGAGGTGTGCGCGATGAGGCGGAGATTCGAGGCCACAGACGGACGTATGTAGGCGCACTGCCTGGCAGGATCATCCAGGGAATCAAGACAGCAGGCACAAATAATCCGCTCTTTATGCTGGATGAGATAGACAAGATCGGCATGGATTACAGGGGAGATCCCTCCTCGGCGCTTCTTGAGGTGCTTGATCCTGAGCAGAACTTTGCCTTTGCAGACCATTATCTTGCGGTGCCTTTCGATCTGAGCAATGTCATGTTCATCACAACCGGCAACCTTGCAGATACCATACCTGGGCCGCTCAAAGACAGGATGGAAATAATATATCTTTCTGGGTATACAGCTGAAGAGAAGCTTGGCATTGCAGAGAAGTATCTGCTGCCTAAGCAGCTGGAGGAGCATGGACTCACTGATGCGGTCCTCTCTGTGACTGATCAGGCTCTGAACCAGCTCATTTCCCAGTATACGCGAGAGGCAGGCGTACGCAATCTCGAGAGGGAGATCGCAAATCTTTGCAGAAAAGTGGCCAAGAGGATCGCTGAAGGCAAAGAGAAAAAATACATAATAACTGCAAGGAATCTTCAGTCGTTCCTTGGAGTGCCGAAATTCATGCCTGAGGAGGAGATGACAAGGGATGAGGTTGGTGTCTCCACAGGCCTTGCCTGGACAGAAGCCGGAGGAGATATCATCTACATAGAAGCCACGACCATGAAGGGAAGAGGCAATCTTACCCTTACGGGACAATTGGGCGATGTTATGAAGGAATCTGCACAGGCGGCGCTGAGCTATGTCAGGTCAACTGCGAAGCTGTTGGGTATCAAGGAAGATATCTTTTCAAAGACAGATGTACATATTCATGTTCCGGCAGGCGCAATACCAAAAGACGGACCCTCCGCCGGTATAACCATAGCTACGGCCATTGCGTCAGTCTTCAACGGCAGGCCTGTGAACAAAAACATTGCGATGACCGGCGAGGTGACCCTCAGGGGCAGGGTGCTGCCGATCGGCGGCCTAAAGGAAAAGACCCTCGCAGCCAAGCGCATGGGTATCATGAAGATCATTCTTCCCAAGCGGAACAAGAAGGATCTTGAGGATATCCCGAAGTATATCAAAAAGGATATGGAATTCATCTTTGCCGAGACCATGGATCAGGTATTGAAGGCGGCCCTTAAGGCCAGGAAGAAATCCTGAACCTTCGGCTATTATGAAGCTTTCAACGACTGGGGAGCTTGCGCTCCTTGAGATGTTACGGAGGCGTTTTGCAAAGAGATCGCCGGGCATTATGGTCGGCATAGGCGATGATGCTGCCGTGATCAGAGCCGGCGAGAAAATTCTTCTTTCCACAGACATGATGGTGGAGGGCGTTCATTTCGATCTGTCATGGACGACACCCCTTCAGTTGGGATTTAAGCTGGTTTCCGTAAATATAAGCGATATCTTTGCCATGGGCGGCAGGCCCAGATATGTTCTTTTGAACTTCTCGGCTAAGAGAAACAGCAGCAGGGATTTTTTTGATGGGTTTTTCGACGGCATTGAAGAAGCGCTGAAGACTTACAATATAGCTCTGATCGGCGGCGATATATCCTCCTCAGACAGCATCATGCTGTCTCTTACTGCAGTCGGAAGCGCTGAGAAAGTCCTGAAGCGAAGAGGCGCCCGGATTGGCGACAGAATATATGTAACAGGCATGCTCGGCGATTCAGCCTGCGGACTGCAACTGCTGAAAAAAATGCGGAAGACGGTTGATTTTGAGAAGCGCAGTAAAAGAGGCCTGCCTGTTGCATGGGACGTGGCGGCTCCTCTGCTGAGGAGACATCTGATGCCTCTGGCCAGAGACCCCAAAAGAATTACCGGCACAGCAACTGCGATGATTGATATAAGCGACGGACTTCTCCTTGATCTCGAAAGGCTCTGCAGAGAGAGCAAAGTCGGCGCCCGAATCCGGATCATGGATCTGCCGATTTCAGAACAGATGAGGGAAGCTGCCGCATGTTTGGGAATTTCGGCAACCGAACTGGCATTGAGCGGAGGTGAAGATTATGAACTGCTCTTTACCTCCCCTGCAGACGCAGCAGTTGATGCATATTGTATAGGACAGATCAAACGGAACGGAATCGCTGTCATTGACGACACAGGGAGAACAGTAACAGTTTCTGCACGGGGGTACCAGCATTTCAGACATCAGGGATAAGTTCAGACAGATCCTCGGCATTAAAGAATCGCCTCACAAAATAGCGCTGTCATTTTCAGTCGGTGTATTTATCGGCATGTCGCCGCTGCTTGGACTGCATACAGTAATTGGCCTTCTGGTGGCATGGGTCTTCAAACTGAATAAGTTTGTGAGCATAGCAGGTGTATATGTAACCAATCCCTGGACTATCATACCGATCTATTCCTTCGGCATATGGCTCGGCGCAAAGCTGCTTTTATTGGATCAGATTGTTCCGGACATAGACTGGGCTGATCTGTCCATACAGAACCTGCTGCATGCCCTGGGGCCTCTCCTTTTGCCCTTTATTCTGGGCACGACGGTCCTGGGCGCGGTATCCGGTCTGCTCAGTTATATGATCATATACTGGACTGTGAAGAGAAGCCGTGTCTAAGGTCGCCCTGGTAAGCCTTGGCTGTCCGAAGAATCTGGTTGATTCAGAAAACCTGCTGAAAAAGCTTGCTTCAAAGGGACTGACATATAAAGAAGATCCTGAGAGCGCCGATATCCTGCTTGTCAACACCTGTGGGTTCATTGAATCAGCAAAAAAAGAGTCCATAGAGGAGATCCTCAGGCTTTCGGCCCTGAAGGGGCAGGGCAATAGAAAGCTGGTTGTCTTTGGATGCCTTGCCAAGCGCCATGGAGTTGAGCTAAAAGAAGAGATTCCTGAAATTGACATGCTGTATGGCGTTGGCGATGATGACAAGATCGTCGAATACTGCAGCAGTCTTATGCCAATATCAGGTTCTCAGGATACTGATATCAGAATTGCCGATACTGCATATGCCTATCTCAAGATAGCAGAGGGCTGCGACAGGGGCTGCTCCTACTGCGTTATCCCAGACATTCGCGGCGGTTTCCGCAGCAGGAGACCTGATGAGATCCTGATGGAGGCAGAAGCGCTAATACAGGCAGGAAGGAAAGAGCTTATCATTGTTGCCCAGGACATCACCTCGTATGGCAAAGACCTTGCCCATTATGGCCTTGCGCGTCTGATAAGGGAAATCGCCTCGATCAGCGGAGACTTCTGGATACGGCTTCTGTATCTCTATCCGACTGCTGTAACAGATGAACTGCTCGAAACCATAAGGACAGAAGAAAAGGTCTGCAACTATCTTGATATACCTCTTCAGCACACTGAGCAGAAGATCCTCAGGCTGATGAGGAGGGCCGGGGGCAGGACATATTACGAAAAGCTGATCCGAAAAATAAGGGGAATCATACCGGAGGTTGCCCTGAGGAGCACCCTTATCACAGGCTTCCCCCAGGAGACGGAAGATGATTTTGGGGCCATGCTCGATTTTGTCCGGCGCATTGAATTGGACAGGCTCGGCGTCTTCCCCTATTCGCGCGAGGAGGGGAGCGCTGCATATGGCCTGAAAGGGCCGGTTCCGAAACATATCAGACAGAAGCGGCGCAATAATATAATGGAGATACAGTCTGCGATATCTCTTGAGAAAAACAAGAGGCTTGTCGGCATGGTTTTCAGGGCTATCGTAGATGAGACAGACGATGGGGTTGCGATTGCGCGTATATATTCCCAGTCGCCGGATATAGACGGGGTGGTTTTCCTGAAGGGGTACGGTCTGAGAAGGCATGAGTTTGTGATGGTCAGGATTGATCGGGCATTTGACTATGATTTAGAGGGCACGGTTGTTGGATGAGACGGCCTCCTGTCATTCATCTTGTCCTGTTCCTGTTGACGTTTGTCTCTACGCTTGCAGTCGGCGCTATCCATTCAGGCGTTGATCCTGTCAAAGAGCCTCAGAATATCCTTCAGGGACTGCCGTTTTCCTTTTCGCTGCTTTTGATACTTCTTGTGCATGAGTTTGCCCATTACATAACATCACGCCGTTACGGGATTGAGGCATCGCTTCCTTACTTTATACCTGCGCCTACACTGTTTGGAACGCTCGGAGCCTTTATAAAGATGCGGTCAGGTATAACCACAAAAAATGCCCTTATGGATATCGGATCATCAGGGCCGATTGCAGGATTTGTTGTCTCTGTTGCAGCTGTTTTTTTTGGTCTTCAATACTCAGAGATACGTGCCATACCTTTTGATACGGACGGGATGATGGTTCTTGGCGATTCCCTCCTGTTTACAGCACTGACAAGGATAGTTTTGGGCAATATCCCTGATGCCTATGGCATTTACCTTCATCCTGCGGCCTTTGCAGGCTGGATCGGCCTGTTCGTAACCTCTCTTAATCTTATTCCTGCAGGTCAGCTTGATGGAGGCCATATATCATATGCGATTCTGGGAGAAAGACACGGATTGCTGTCAAAGGCCGTGATCGGGCTGCTTGTTGTAATGGGCTATTTCTTTCAGGGCTGGCTGATCTGGGCAGCGCTGCTTTATTTTCTCGGCTCAAAACACCCGCCAATCCTCTTGCCTGAGATGCCCCTTGATCCGAATCGCAAGGCAGTAGGAATGATTGCCCTGCTTATCTTTATCCTGACCTTTATTCCGATACCGGTAAGTATTAAATAAGCAAAGGGGCTCAGGCCTGCAAGCCTGAACCCCTTTGATAACCGGCAAACAGATTATATTGCTAAAATTTCCAGGTGTATCCTACAGTTGCTTCCCACTGGTTCATCTTTATGCGGATTTCCTGCGCTCCGGGAAACTCAAGAGGATTCGGCCCGCTTACAGTCCTGGAGAAGGCATGCATCAGCGCAAAGCTGAGATCCTGTGTCTTTGAGATCGCCCTTGTGAAGCCGACAGTCGCATGCTGCTCTATTACGCCGGGGGCAAGGATGTTGAACATCACATCTGCGCTGCGAATAGGCTGCCTGCCATAGGAATATCCTGCCCTCCACGTCCAGAGATCGCTGCTTTTCCACTGTGCGCCGGCTTTAAATACTGTCATGTCGCGCCAGCCAAAGCCCGCGCCGCTGTCATTGCCAAGAAAGGCGGTCATCAAATTTGGCAGCATTGGGTTGCCGACTGACCTGACATCACTGTAATAGATCCTCTGTACGTCAAAGAGGAATGCCAGTTCCGGCGTCGGTTTCACTGCAATCCCGACGGTCCAGTTCGACGGGATGTCGAAATCGCCCTGTTCAGCAAACAGGCCGGCATATTTGTCGTACTCGGAAGACCAGATCTTTGTCTGATATGATGCGCCGACACTCAGATTGGGTGTAAGTTCTCCATAGTAGCCGATCCTGGCTCCGAAGCCAAAAACACCATCATGCCCTCTATTGGTGAGTCTGCCGTCATTGCTCGAAAAATCTGAGAAGGCCTCGAGGCCCATCGCCTTAAATCTCTGATAAGCAATAATCGGACTGACCCCGACAGAGTGCTTAGGCGCTATTTTTATCGAAAGAGTCGGCGCGATAAACAACTGCATCAGATCCACGCCGGTCGGCTCTGAGCCATAGAAGGTGCCTGTGTCGTAATCAGTGTTCATGCCGCCATTGCCGAATATTGATACGCCTATTGAGACTGAATCTTTTACTGTCCGGTTATACCCCATGCCGGGAACAAGAAAATACCTGCTGTCGCTCTTTACCGTCCCAGGAGTCAGACCTAATGTATCAGGATAGACGGAAGGGTTTCCAATTACGGTATATTCCCTGTTTGGATTGAAGAGGCTGAGGGATATATCAGCGCGACTTCCGACAAAGGCCATCAATGCCGGGTTTACTGATGCATCAAGCGAACCCTGCGGCAATGCAACACCGGCGCCGCCCATTGCCTTGCTCCCGATGCTGTAACCATGAGCAAAATACCCGTTTGTTGCGTAGGCGTCACCTGAAACAAAGCAAATCCCTGCCACTAAAACCATAAGCAACGTAAGACCCTTAATCCATCTGCTGCGTGTCTGCATCATTGTTGATACCTCCTTATTTAATTTAGATCGTCTATAAGTTTACGAACGCTATCCAAAATTACGAAGAAACCCTCTAAGGTTTATAAATGATCTTCTTTTCCTCCTTTTATTGCGGATAGTTATATTGTAAAGTTTCGTAGATTGTAAACAAATCAATAATATAAATACAAGCATTTTCTATCCCCTCAGAGACAGGGAATTTTTTGTATCTTTATGGTATCTTATAGAAAATTACAGACAAGGAGAAGCATGGTATGAAGGTAATTCTCAAAGATGATGTAAAGGGTCTTGGCCAGATGGGTGAAGTGGTCAATGCTTCAGACGGATATGCACGGAACTATCTGATTCCAAAGAATCTTGCAGCAGAGGCAAGCACCAGGAATATCAGGGAACTTGAGCACAACAGGAAGATTATTATGGAGAAGGCTGCCAGGATCAGGGATGCCTCAAAGGCTGCTGCTGATAAGCTTGCATCCCTTACTCTGGTCATCAAGGCAAAGGCAGGGGAAGAGGAGAAACTGTTCGGCAGCGTAACCAGCATGGATATTGCCGAGGCCCTTGCTGTACAGGGCTTTGAGATAGACAAGAAGAAGATACATATAGACGAACCGATAAAGCGTATCGGTGAGTATGTTGTTCATATCAAGATTCATCCGGAGGTTTCTGCCCCAGTCAAGGTGCAAGTTGTTTCTGAATGAGGGGAAACGATCAGCCTATAGACAGGATTCCGCCGCAGAGTATTGAAGCTGAGCAGTCTGTCCTGGGCGCAATTTTACTTGACAATGACGCTCTGTATACTGCTGTCGAGATGCTTGTGGCGGATGATTTCTATCGGGACTCTCACAAGAAGATCTATCAGGCAATGGCTGATCTGCACAGAAAGCCAGAGCCGGTTGATATTATTACACTGACAGAATTCATGAAACTCAGGGGAGACCTGGAGGCAGCAGGAGGGCTGCAGTATCTTTCTTCACTCGCCTCTGTTGTGGCGACCTCTGCAAATGTCAGGTACCATGCCAGGATTATAAAGGAAAAAGCCCTGATCAGGGGGCTTCTCACCTCTGTGACCGATATTGCGAAGAATGTTTACGAAAGTGAGCAGGACGCGGATGAACTGATTGACTTTGCTGAAAAGACCATATTCCATCTCCACGACAGAAAGGTCAAGACTGCCTTCTACCCCATGAAAGAGCTGATTACCGACACCTTTGTGACGATCGAAAGGCTATATGACAGAAAGGAGTCGATCACAGGCGTGCCGTCCGGATTCAAGGATATTGACGAACTTACAACCGGTTTCCAGAAGGGAGATTTGATCATTATCGGCGGAAGGCCAGGTATGGGCAAAACTGCATTCTGTCTTAATATTGCCCAGTACGTAGGAATCGGCCTCAACGAGCCTGTCGCGATCTTCAGCCTCGAAATGGCAAAGGAACAGCTTGTGATGAGAATGCTCTGCTCTGAGGCAAAGGTGGATTCCAACAAGGTGAGAAAGGGCTTCATCAATAAGCGTGAGGACTGGAACAAACTGACCAATGCTGCTGGCAAACTGGCCGAGTCCAGGATATTTATAGATGATTCATCAGGTCTTTCAGTGCTCGAAATGAGGGCAAAGGCCCGAAGGCTCAAGCAGCAGCATGGACTCAGCCTTGTAATTGTAGATTACCTTCAGCTTATGAAAGGAACGGGCAAGTTTGAAAGGCGCGAGCAGGAGATTGCTGACATCTCCCGTTCTCTTAAGGCGCTCGCCAAGGAACTTGAGGTGCCGGTCGTTGCCTTGAGCCAGCTGAACCGTGGAGTGGAGAGCAGGACAGGAAGCAATAAGAATCCGACTCTTGCAGATCTCAGGGAGTCCGGAGCTATTGAACAGGATGCTGACGTTATAATGTTTCTTTATCGCGAGGCCAAGGACGATAAAGAGGGCAGCCGGGGAGGCATTGTTGTTGATATAGCAAAACAGAGAAACGGGCCTACAGACAAGGTCAATCTTACCTTCCTTGCTTACTGTACAAGGTTTGTTGATGCTGCGGATGCTGAATATCAGGAACTGGAGGAAGCCTTCTGATCATGCAGCGAACACCGGCAGTGGCAGGGAAATTCTATGACGGCAGCACTTCAGGGCTCAGAAGGCAGGTTGAGCAGTATGTTACTTCAGGCCGGAGGCTTGTGGATGCTGTCGGCATTATGGTTCCTCATGCCGGGCTTATTTATTCGGGTGCTGTTGCAGGGCATGTCTATTCATCCATCTCAATGCCAAAGACATTTATCATGCTGGGGCCAAATCACACCGGCCTCGGCCATGCAGTATCGGTGATGGATGAAGGCGCCTGGGAAGTCCCTATCGGAACTCTCCGGATTAACAGTGGGCTTGCAGGCAGGATCATTCAGGCCACAAGGCTCGCTGTCCGGGATGGGCAGGCACATGCTTACGAGCATTCCCTTGAGGTTCAGATCCCCTTTCTTGTATATCTGTCCGGAGATGTCTCCATCGTGCCGATTGCGCTTATGACTGCCTCTTATGAAAGCTGCATGGAGATTGCTGAGGCGCTTGTAAAGGCAATACAGGCAGTGGATTATCCGGTAACGATCCTGGCGAGTTCCGACATGAGTCATTATGTTTCTGACGGGACTGCCCGTCAGAAGGACATGAAGGCAATAGAAAGGATTCTTGATCTTGACCCCCGCGGTCTTTATGATACGGTGATGAATGAGAAAATATCCATGTGTGGCATTCTCCCGGCAACGGTGATGTTGATCGCTGCCCGGCTGCTCGGGGCTGATAAGGCGAGGCTGATCAGTTATATGACATCCGGGGACGTCAGCGGTGACTACGACAGCGTGGTCGGGTACGCAGGAATTGTAGTATCGGCGTAAATCAAACTTATAAACAAGCCGCCAGGATTGTGATAGAATGTAGCCATGGCAGGGGAGCCGGCAGAAAAGAGAAAATTCAGACGGTATGAAGTAGACAGCATCAACGGCAAGATGCTCTATTCGTCAGATATTAATATCCTGAATATCAGCGTGGACGGCGCTGCCATTGCAACGACACAGAGGTTGTCTCTCGGCAGGGAATATGTCCTTAACCTGCATTATGAAAACAGCACCCTGAAACTTACCGGAAAGATCGTATGGGAACTGCTGAGCCACTCAAAGACCTTAAAGACCGGCGAGGTTGTGCCGGTCTATAAGGCAGGCGTCAAATTTTCAAATGTGATGACTGAAAAGGCGGCTGACCTTATAAGGTATATTGAGAAGAACAGGACGGGCGAAAAGGATAAAAGGATTTTTGGCGTCAGGTTCAATGTGAGCCGGCCCGACAAGGCAATTATAGATATTGCATGTGAATATGATATCAGGAAGATCAGTCTTGCCGGCATGCTGATTGAGACTGATATGAGGCTTGAGATAGGCTCTGAGTATGAGATGGAACTCTATCTCGACAGAACTCCTGTCACGGTTACAGGAAGGATATCCAACATTGCCGAGACAGCCGGTGATGGCGATGTCACCTATGACATCGGCGTCGAATTTGTAAGGATTCCTGAAGAGGGGCTGAAGGCGCTTTCCTCATTTATTGAAGCCAGAAAGACAAAATTTTAAAGCCTCTTTGGAGCGGCTTATGGTTGCATCAGTTATCCTTGCGTGGAAAGGTCTGCGTTACCCTTCGACTATACTGTAGGAGAAACTGATCCTGGCAGAGCCTTCAAGGGTAGCCTTGACAGAGCAGTATTTGTCCATAGACAATTGCACGGCTCTTTTCACCGCCTCCTCTGAAAGTCCCTTGCCCCTGACTATGTATTCTATCGTGATCTCAGTGTATTTATGCGGGTAATCGTCTGCCATAGCGCCGCTGACCTGAGCCTCGAGGCCTGTAACCTGCTGCTTCTTCTTTCTGAGGATAGAGATAATATCCATTCCCGAGCATCCTCCGATGCCCATCAGAAGCAGTTCCATCGGCCTTGAGCCTGTGTTGTTTCCGCCTGAGGCTGCATCGGCATCCATTACAACAGCATGTCCTGAATCTGCTGAAGCTACAAACTGCATATTGCCGGTCAGTCTTATGTTAGCTCTTGTCATGACCTGTTTTGGTCTCCTTTATGTGAATCATATTGCCGCGTTCTGCCGCCCAATCCTGCCGGGCCGCACCCGGAACAGGAACCCTGCCACAGGCAGAGGTTATTTCATATATAACTATGCAACAAAAGGGATAAAAAAAACTATATAAAAAAAACTATTGTAAAATATAGTTCATAGTTATATAATCGCTATATTTATGGATTCATAAGAAAGAATTATATCCAAGCTATGAGGATTAATTTGGGTTTGCATAAGTCCTATTTACAGAACGAAGGGGGTTGGCAATGAAAGAACTCGAAATTGTCGCTAAGGAAGAGGAGACGATCTGCGGTTTTTCCCGCAGGGATTTTCTGAAGTTCTGCAGCACCATGGCGGTCGGCATGGGGCTGCCGGTAGGGATGGGGGCGAAGATCGCCGAGGCGGTCACGACCCAGAAGCGGCCGCCTGTGCTATGGCTTTCTGCACAGGAATGCACCGGCTGTACAGAGACGCTGTTGAGGACTAGCCACCCAACACTCGAAAAGCTCATACTTGAGCTGATCTCGCTTGAGTATCATGAGACGCTGCTGGTCGGCTCCGGCAAGCAGGCTGAGCACTGGCGCGAAAAGGCGATGAAAGAGTATAAGGGCAAGTATATCCTTGTGGTTGACGGCTCCATTCCTGTAAAGGACAATGGCATCTACTGCAAGATAGGCGGCAAGACGGCCCTTTCCCTGCTTGTGGAGATGGCCTCTGACGCTGCTGCAGTTGTGGCAATGGGCTCATGCTCATCGTGGGGCGGCTTACCGGCCTCAGACCCCAACCCGACTGGGGCGACCGCTGCCCATGAGGTGCTTGCGGGCAAGGGGATCAAAACACCTGTTGTGAATATCCCTGGCTGCCCACCCAATCCATACAATTTCCTCTCTACAGTGCTTTATTATGTGACATTCAAGAAACTGCCTGAACTGGATGATCAGGCAAGACCCAAGTTTGCCTATGGCAGGCTTATCCATGAGAACTGCGAGCGCCGACCCCATTTTGATGCAGGCAGGTTTGCCCTTCAGTTCGGAGATGAAGACCACAGAAAGGGCCATTGTCTTTACAAACTCGGATGCAAAGGGCCTGAGACCTTTGCAAACTGTCCTGTACAGCTCTTTAATGATGTCGGATCAGGCGCCTGGCCTGTAGGAACAGGACATCCCTGTTTTGGCTGCACGGAGAAAGGTGTCGGCTTTACCGTGCCTCTTCATTCCCCTGCGCGGCCAAAGTATATAACGCCGCCGAGTTTCTTTACGAATATTGATGAAAAGAGGGGCTCAGGCGTAACCGCTGCTGCTGCCGCTGTTGTTGCAGGAGTTGCGGGCGCTGCAATCGGCGCCGGCGTTGCAACGGCCAAGAACCTTGGGAAGAAAGACGAAGAATCCAGGGAGAAATAAGACATGGAAATCAAAAGAAGAGATTTTCTGAAGCTAACAGCAGGAAGCGGTCTTCTGCTTGCGGTCGGAGAACCTGTTTTTGCGAGGGAATCAAAAAAAATACCTCCCAACGCAGTAGGAATTCTTTACGATGCCACGGTATGCATAGGATGCAAGACATGTCAGGTGGCCTGTAAACAGCATAATGACATGCCGAACGAACATACTTCTCCTGAGGCTATATGGGACGATCCGGTTGATCTTTCATCCAAGACGCTTAATATCATCAAGGCTTACAAAGACGGCACCGGAGAGAATAAGGACACTGAAACGAACGGGTATTCATTTATCAAGCGGCACTGCATGCACTGCATAGATCCGTCCTGCGTTTCTGCCTGCCCTGTAACGGCCCTGAAGAAAGATCAGGACAATGGAGTTGTAAGCTATGACAAGGACGCCTGCATTGGCTGCAGGTATTGCCAGGTGGCCTGTCCATACACCATACCGAAATTCGAGTTTGACAAGGCTGTTCCCCAGATCAGGAAATGCCAGCTCTGCAACCATCGTTTCAAGGAGGACAAATACTCGGCGTGCTGCGAAGTCTGTCCGACCGGAGCCTCTATATTCGGTAAAGTTACCGACCTTATGGAAGAGGCGAAGAAGAGACTGACTCTCAAGCCCGGTGAGTATTACCATTACCCTGTGGCTCATGTTACCTCCGGCATAAAGAGCTACAGACCTGTATCGAATTATATCAACTCCGTATATGGAGAAAAAGAGGGCGGCGGCACCCAGTATCTTCTGCTGGCCGGTGTTCCTTTTGTGAAGCTGGGCCTGCCGGCGCTCTCTGAGAAGTCTGATGCCTCGGTCTCCGAAGGGCTCCAGCATACCCTTTATAAGGGCATGATAGCGCCTGGAGCTGTTTTGGCCGGCCTTCTGTATGCTGCGTACAGAAGCACAAAGAGCCATAAAGACGACGAATAATTACAGGTACAAGGGAGACGATTTATGAGTGAAACCAAACCTATAGGCGGAAAAATAGTCACCAGGCCTTTTATGGTATTAGCTGTTCTTGCTGCGATTGCCGGAGTGCTTATCATAAAGAGGTTTATATTTGGACTGGGATCTGTTGCAAATATAAGCGACGGATATCCCTGGGGCATATGGATTGCCTATGATGTTGTTGTGGGAACTGCTTTTGCATGCGGCGGATATGCAATGGCGCTTCTGGTATACATCTTCAACAAGGGAGAGTATCATCCCCTTGTAAAGCCCGCACTGCTTACAAGCCTGTTTGGATATACCCTTGCAGGCTTTTCGATCTTTTTTGATGTAGGACGTTACTGGCAGGCATATAACCTGTTTCTTCCCGGATTTGCAAACCTTAACTCGATCATGTTTGAAGTCGCCTTATGTATTACACTTTATATATTCGTGCTCTGGATAGAGTTTTCTCCGAATGTGGCTGCCTGGATAAATGCCAGAGGGCTCAAAAAATCGCTCAACAGGGTGATGTTCTTCTTCATAGCCCTGGGAGTGCTGCTGCCTACCATGCACCAGTCATCGCTCGGCACGCTTATGATCATTGCCGGCAACAAACTGTCGCCGCTCTGGCAGACAGGTTTTCTGCCGATGCTTTTTCTGATCTCTGCAGTGGCAATGGGCTTTGCGGTCGTGATCTTCGAGTCTTTGCTCTCATCCGTAGGTTTCAGGATGCCGTTGGAGAAGCCGATACTTGCAAAACTTGCAGCCACAATACCTCCTTTGACCGGTATTTATCTGGTTGTCCGGTTCGGTGATGTTCTCTTCAGAGGCAAACTGGGGCTCGCATTTGCGTTTGACCTTAAATCGCTCATGTTTATGATAGAGAATATCCTTTACGTTATCCCGCTTGTGCTGCTTGCATCCGAGGCTAACAGGAAGAGCGCAAAGATGCTCTTCATTGCAGCAGTCTCGCTTTTGCTTGCCGGCGCACTGTATCGTTTTAACGCATTCCTTGTCGGATTTGATCCTGGGGCCGGCTGGCAGTATTTTCCGGCCTTCTCAGAACTGATGATCACGATCGGCATAATATCTGCCGAGATTATGGGATATCTGTACTTCGTGAAAAAAATACCTGTGCTTCCATCTGCGAAACAGGCATAAAAACAGGAGGAGAAATATATGTCCAAGAGAATTACGATTGATCCTATTACCAGGATTGAAGGTCACCTGAGAATAGACTGTGAGATTGATGGAGGCAGGGTTACGAATGCCTGGTCATCAGGCCAGATGTGGAGGGGTATCGAAACAATTCTGAAGGGGCGTGATCCCAGGGATGCCTGGATGTTCACGCAGCGATTCTGCGGGGTCTGAACGACGGTTCACGCACTGGCTTCAGTGCGTACGGTCGAAAATGCGCTCCAGATGGAGGTGCCGCTCAATGCCCAGTACATCAGAAACATCATGATGGGCGCCCATGCTACGCATGATCATATTGTGCATTTCTATCACCTTGCAGCCCTTGACTGGGTGGATATTGTATCAGCGCTCAAGGCAGATGCACGGGCAACTGCAAACCTGGGACAGAAGCTTTCCTCTTGGTCAGGCAACAGCTATAACGCGGTAAAGGCTTCCCAGGACAGGCTAAAGACCTTTGTCGGCTCAGGCCAGCTCGGCATTTACGGCAGCGGGTACTGGGGACATCCTGCGATGAAGCTGGCCCCTGAGGTGAATATGCTTGCAGCGCATCATTATCTGCAGGCCCTTGAGCAGCAGAGGGAGATCAATAAGGTTGTGGCTATCCTCGGATCAAAGACCCCCCATATCCAGAACGTCGCGGTCGGCGGCGTATCCAACCCGATCAATCTTGACAGCCAGTCAACGCTCAATATGGAGCGGCTCTATCTGATCAAGACCCTTATTGACAAGGCCGGGGATTTTGTGGAGAACGTACTCCTCGTTGATACGGCAGCGGTTGCCGCGTTTTATGCTGACTGGACGGGCCATGGAAAGGGTGTTACGAATTATCTGGCTGCGCCTGATATGCCGCTCGATACAAAGGGAACCAGGTTTGCGCTGCCCGGCGGATATATACCGGATGGAGACATATCAAAGTTTAAGCCGATCACAAGCTACAATGATGCCTTCTTTAAGGACAATGTAAAGGAGAGCATAAAACACTCCTGGTATGACGGAGACTGGGACAGACATCCGTTTGAGGAAGACACGATTCCGAAATATACTGATTTCCAGGACAAAGGGAAATACTCCTGGGTCAAGTCTCCGACCTTTATGGGGCAGCCGGCCCAGGTCGGCCCCCTTGCGAATGTTCTCTGCATGTTTGCCGCAGGCCATGAGCCGACAAAAAAATATGCAACAAAGATGCTCGATACGATAAGCGCCCTTGCAGGCGTCAAGGTCGGGGTTGGGGCTCTGCATTCAACGATCGGCCGAATCGGAGCACGCTCGATACGCTGCGCTGTTCTTTACGATACGCTTAAGGGTCAGTGGAATGCCCTTATCGAGAATATTGCAAAGGGCGATACCACTACCTTTAATGTGCCGACATTCCCCTCCGGGATTCAGAAGGGTTTTGGCTTCCACGAAGCGCCAAGGGGCATTCTCTCTCACTGGATCGTGATCGAAAACGGCAAGATCAAGAATTACCAGGCAGTTGTGCCTTCTACCTGGAATGCGGGCCCGAGAAACAGCCAGGATGCGCTTGGCCCTTATGAGTCGGCGCTTTTAGGCACACCTGTTCACGACCCTGAAAAGCCTCTTGAGGTCTTAAGGACAGTTCATTCCTTTGATCCATGTCTTGCCTGTGCCATTCATGTGCTTGATAAGAAGAGAAATGAAATCGTAAAGGTGAAGGCTGTCTGATGGATACTGCTTTTTCATCATCAGAAGCGCCTCCGAAGATACTTGTGCTGGGTGTCGGCAGTATCCTGATGATGGACGAGGGAATTGGTATCAGGGCAGTTGAGGAATTGGATAAGAGGTACCGGTTCCCGGAGAATGTCGAGTTACTGGACGGCGGCACTTCGGGAATCGAGCTCCTCTCTTATATCTGTGGAAGGGACTATCTTATTATCATTGATGCGATAAGAAGCGGCAATCCCCCTGGAACAGTACTCAGGGTCGAGGGTGAGGATGTGCCTGCCAGGTTTCTGACAAGAATTTCACCCCATCAACTCGGCATCTCTGACCTGCTTGCTGCTGCCACCCTTACAGATGAGCTGCCCGGGAAACTGGTGCTCTTTGGCATAGAGCCAAAGGAGATCGTGATGGGTATCGGTCTGTCTGATGAGGTTAGGGCGGCTATGGATCATCTCGTAGAGGTCGTTGTTGATGAACTGAATCTGCTTGGATGCGATGTGAAGCCCCTTGAACCGCACAATATTTCCCGGGCGGAGAGCGTCTGGGGAAAGATGTAGGTTATAATACCTCATGTGTCTTGCCATTCCTTCAAGGATAATCGAAAAAGACCAGTTCAGGGCGGTAGTGGATGTGTATGGAGCACGCCGTGAGATCAATCTGATGCTTATGCCTGAGGAAGTAGGCATAGGCGACTATGTGCTGGTGCATGCCGGCTTTGCGCTGCAGAAGGTTGATTACGAGGCAGCGCAGGAATCTCTGAATGTCATTTCCAGGATTATCGAGGATGTATCGAAAGAGCTGGAATCCGAGGTCATCATTCCCCCTTCCGTCTGCCCATGAAGTTGCGCGATCGTCATATATTTTTCAAATCCCCTTGAGTATATTTGGAATCATTCCGGATTTGCCGGTGTATGTGGCATCTTCCGAAGTGTACATAAGAGCCAATACGCAATTCCGCATGTTGTATGCGCTGATGCCGGTATAAACCGAATAATATCTTCGACCTTTACAAAGTTAATCCTAATACATTAGACTAATGCCGTTAAATCTAGAACTCAAAGGGGGTCTGCGTTATGTATGCAACAGGTGTGAGAAGATGCTTGATGTATCTGTTCGGCATTACAGTATTATTGAGCAGTATTTGTATGCTGCCGGCTTCGCCGGCTTACGCTGCTCGGGAATTTCATTTTTCGAACGAATTTGCGATAACTTATAATGATGTCACCGGTCCAGGACAGGCATCGTCATCTCTTTCCGAAGGCGCTCATTTTCTGAATGTGCTGGGATTAAACGGTTCGGGCGATCTCGAGCAGTTTACATATACGTATCTGCTCGGGCTGAAGCTGACTGATGACAGAAGAAACGATCCGAAAAATATCTCTCTGACCAATCTGCAGGCCAGACTTACCAATAAGATTCATACGTTTACTGCAGGGGATACCTTCGAGGCATTTTCCCAGTATTCGCTCAGCACGGCCTTAAAGGGCGTCTCCTACAAATATTTTAATGAAGCGAAGAATACCCCGGAGGTTACGCTGGTTTACGGATATGCATATCCGAGGTGGGATAGTCTATGGCGTGATTCGACAACCCGTATGATACAGAGGCGCGCACTGGGCGCCCGCATCAAGTACAACATCACACCTGAGCTTGCTGCCGGGGCGAGCATCGTAAGGTCGGATGATTCAAAAAGGATAAATGACGCTGATCCTCTTTATGAAAACACGGTCTTGGAGTTTGATATGGAATACAAGCCGATACCCGGACTTACGCTGCGGGGAGAGGCGGCGTTTAACGACACTGATCTTGAACCTTCAAGGAATGCAGCCCACAGTAAGCCGGACGGCAATGCTTTCAAGCTTGAGGCCATAGGAGACGGAGCTCCAAGCAGGGTAACCCTTGAATTCGAACGTGTATCTCCTGATTTTGTAACGCTTCTGGGTTCTGCGACACCGGACCGCGAGAAGTTCAAGGCAAGGTGGAAATATAAGGCCGGCAAGACGGTTACGATAACCACAGGTTTTTTATGGTACCGGAATAACCTTGATGACCAGTTGGCCTTCACAACGCAGCATTATAAGCCTGAAATCGGGGTTACTGTAAAACGGCTTTTCGGCCGCCAGTACGCGTCGGCTGATCTGGCATACAAGTTCAACAGGAAATACGGTGGCGACACAAGCACATCGGATCATATAATGACGTTAAACTACCGTGACAGGTTCGGCATTTTTGACAGTGACACAAACCTCGGATATACAATCTATGATACAAAAACCGGTATCAGGGACAGCAGGGAATTCATATTCAATACTTCACTGAATTCACGCCATACAGTCGGCAAAGTCATAATCAAGCCTTCGGTATATCTCGGCGCATGGAAGGCAGAGGACGAACTCAAGGACGTTACTGACCGGATCTATGAATACTCCCTGGGCATAGGAATAGATGTGCCTGAGATGAAGATAACCTCGAATTTCAAGATTGGACAGAACAGGCTTGAAAAGGAAGAGACAGGGACAAATGACTCACAGAAGACCTTTGCAAACCTGAGCGTCTACTACAGGCCCAAAGCCCTTGCCGGACTGAATCAGGGCATGCTGTTTTTGAGATGCCTTATCAATGATTTCAAATATTCTACCGGTTCGATGAACTTCAGGGAAAACAGCATTACTGCCGGCCTGAATATACAGTTATAGGAGGATACATAATGAAAACCATAAAGATAAATATATTCGTGGCAGTACTGATAACCCTGGTATTTTCGGTCAGGGCAGAGGCAAAGTGGTGGATATTCGGTCAGTCAAATGAAGAGGTCAGCATACGATATATGTATCTCAACAAGGTCTCCTATGATGAAAGCGGGCATGAGGTCACGCTTTATAAGGAGACCATGCCTGAGGGCATGGTGGTGCTTAATGGCAAGGCTTCAGTCAGGAAAGGAAAAATAGGGAGCGTGCGTGTCACTGTCAACGATAAAGAAAAATGGGAAGACGCTAAACTGGCGGATGACGGCACTTTTGAGTTCAGTTTCAAGCCTGAACTGAATAAGGAATATGTCATTTTTGTTGAAGTAATGAACACAGCCGGAAAGACCAACAATGTGGAGGAGACGCGCAAGGAGGTTAGGATATCTGACCGGAACATAATGGCGCTCATAAGAGAGGCCCTTGACAGGATGATAGAGGCGTACATGAGTGAAGATCCCGGCCTGTTCATGACGTATGTCAGCGACGAGTTCGCTGGGGATTCCGTAAATCTTGACAGGGCAATCAGGAAGGACTTCAGTGCGTTTGACAATATTTATCTCAGGTACACGCTAAACAACATTGTCGCGGGTGCAAACGGAAGGGTCTATGTTTCGCTTAATTTCAGCAGATCGGTAATCTCTGCAAGGGACGGAAAGACCTATACGGACAAGGGGATGACGGAATTTGTCTTCCAGATGGGGCCTGCGAGGGTATACAGCATGAAGAACCCTCTTATCTTCGGTCTGAGCGACCCGGAGGAGGTTGCCACAGGGACGGTGAACTCACCACTGAACAAGGACAATATCGGAATTAACTCTGACGGCAGCGTAGTACTCTGTGACACCGGGATCTGCGATGGAGGCAACTCTACTGTCGAGTC
>CAYUNK010000003.1:0-83765 GCA_964446125.1 uncultured Nitrospiraceae bacterium
CACTTCCCGCAGCATAGGTCACTGCCGCCTCAAATGTCCCGTCTCCAACTCCAAGCAGGATTGAGACATTGTTGCCCAAATGATTTACCACGGCTATGTCAAGATAGCTGTCTCCGTTGAAATCTCCTGTGGTTACTGAGCTTACATCATCTCCCACAGGATACGCTGCATTGAATGTCCCATCTCCAATACCAAGGAGGATTGAGATGCCGCCTGAAAAATTTGTCACGGCAAGGTCAGGCCTGTTGTCTCCGTTGAAATCTCCTGTGGTTACTGATTGTGGAAAACTCCCCACAGCATAGTTCACTGCACTGTCAAATGTTACTGCAAATGCCGCAGACGAAAAAATGCTTAACAAAAGTAACAACTGTAAACCAGCCAATAATTTCTGTTTCATTAATTTTCCTCCATTTTTTTATTCATAAACTTAGCGAAAAAACCATCTTTGATTTCAGGACAAAACCCAGAGAAAAAACCGGGATCTTTATTCTTCAAAAGGCCCAATACATGGTCCTCTACAAGCAGTTGTGCGTTTTTTGAGAAGAAAATTCTTTTAATAGAGAGCATGACTGACTGGGAAAAAAATGCCGGATTAAACGGCATTGAAAATGATATGAATAATCCCCTCATGTTGCGAATCTCCAAGATCCCTCCCCAGAAAATACAACTATTTATCGCATACAGGGACCTCATGTCAAGAAAAATCTGTGCCACTGTAAGGCTTCAGTTGAGCGTGGAAAAATCATAACCCCTCCTCACCTTCCCTTATCTTAACCAGAAGTAGGTGCTTTAGGCAGTGGAGGAATATGAGCCCCCTCTTGATGTAAGAGGAGGTTGGGGGTGTTATGTTCCCCTGTTCACTGAAGCCTTACGTACCCGTAGTTCTTCCAAAATTGAACTTCGACGGAGCAAAGTGGTTGAATTATTAAACATATATTTATCGTCATCCCAGTCGGTTCTTACCAGAACTCAAATATCAACGATTACCTTGACATAAGGGAATTAAGTCGCTGCCGTGCTTCATCATCATCCGGGTTAAGTTTCAGCGCCGATTCAAATTCTGTCCGAGCCTTGTCTGTAGAGCCGGTCTTCAGGTAAATAAGTCCAAGGTTGAAATGGGTCGCTGCTGAATCCGGATCCAGTCTTAATACAATCCGGTATTGTTCTATTGCCAGATCATACTGCCCCTTAAATACGTATGCGTGACCAAGATTATTATGAGCTTCTGCGTAATCCGGTTTCATCCTTAAGCCGGCCTGTAATTGTTCGATTGCCAGATCATATTGGCCTTTAGATAAATATGCGTGACCAAGATTATTATAAGCATTATAATGATCAGGATTAAGCTTTAGCACAGCTTGATACTCATTTACAGCCTCATCAATGCGGCCCTGAGCTAAATAAGCAATCCCGAGGTTATAATGTGCTTCGGCATAATCAGGGTTGAGTCTTAGTGCGGTTTTGAATTCTTTTACAGCCTCATCAGTGCGGCCCCGAGCTGCATAAGCAATCCCCCGGTTATTGTACCCGATAGGTTTATTAGGGGATTTCTGTACAACATCATCCCAGAGCTTCACCTCATCAGTCCATACCTCGTTCCTGATATAAGTTCCCGTTGCCAGCGGAACCGCAATCAGTAAAGCCGGCAAGGCAATTTTTAAAAGTGGAGACCTCCAGATCAAGTATCGCTCCGAAAGAGACATTATCAGGACAGAGCCGGCCATAAAAAAACCTGCGCTCGGGAGATAGACTCTGTGCTCGAATATCACATCTTTGATCGGGATTACCGTCGATTCCACAGAAAGGGTTATAAAGAACCAGAAGATGCCGAGCGAAATCAGCCTGTATCTGACAGCCTTATCCCTGTCGCCCTTCATGGAAGAGCTTTTTCTCAGCAAATATATCGCGCAGCTGAGCAAAACAAGAAGAAACAGAAATGACCCTATGACTGCCGGCTCGATAAATTCCTGCGATACACGAAAGTCATAGATAACTCTCAGGCCTACAGGCAGCAAAAGCGCATGGATATAGGTAACGATAACGCGAAACTGGGTAAAAAGATAATTCAGAGGAGAAAGTTCTGTAACATCGTATATCTTCGCTACTCTGGAGACCTCGGCAATACCTGTGCCGGGATTAATAATGCCCCAATCAGGCCCCATAATAGAAAGCGGTATAATAAGAAGTGTTGTAACAAACGGCAAAAGAAAGAATAAACGCAGTTTCCCGGACTTTGATTCCTGCAGAGCAGCTATCTCCAGCATACAGAGCACAAAGGGTATCGTAAAGGCGATCTCCTTTGTCTTCATGGCAAGCACAGTAACTATAAGGGCAGCTATATAATGCCAGATCCAGTTCTGGCCCCCCTCAAAACGAAGCCTCGCTTTTACATAAAAAAGGATAGAAAGCAGATAAAAGCATGTAGCAAGAGATGTAAACCGCTGCGTCACATACGATACCGCCTGAGTCTGTATTGGATGCACCAGAAATACAAGAGCTGTAAGACATGCGATATTACGAAAAACAGGAGCCTGCTCCTCTGCCGCTTTGAGGGCAGTCACCAGGCTCATGATCAGTGAAAACACCAGCAGACTGTTGACTATATGAATAAGGACATTAACCAAATGATAACCAAACGGGTCTTCACCGCCAAACGTATAGTTCAAAGCAAAAGTAAAATAACCGAGCTGCCGGGGGTCGCTGATATTAGTGGAGGACAAATCAGTTATTAAAGGGTTGCCTATAACGTATACGAAATCGTCAAAAAGAAAAACGCCGTGTCTTAGGACTTCGGAGTAGATAAGGAGACCCACTGATAAAAAAACAGGTAACAGAACCATCCAGAACGGATCTTTAATCAATCGCCGCCCTTTTCTTTCGATATTCATTCTGCAGCCTACACCAGCGTAACGACAGTGACGCCGCCTGAGCCTTCAGAGGGCTCTCCATGCCTGAATTTATTAACCAGCGGATGGCCTGTGAGATGTTCGCGGACTGCCCTGCCGAGGGCGCCTGTGCCGTATCCATGTACTATCGTTACCTCACTACAACCGGCAAGCGCCGCATGGTTCAGAAACGGTTCGAGTCTTGAGAGGGCTTCATCGACCCGCATACCTATAAGATTGATCCTCGAAGCCACCATTTCATCAGACAGATCCTGTTGCACGATCTTTCCCTTCTTTTCACCAGGCGTTCTGCCCTTCTTTATCCTGATATCAGAGAGCGGTACAAGCACCTCTTTTGATCCTGAGATGACCTTGACGCGGCCTGCATTCGGCATAATCCCTGAGACTGCGCCGTCATAGCCGAGCGACCTAACAAAGACCATATCACCGACATGAATCTCTTCAAAACTGAGCGATTCTCCATCTTCCACCGCATACTCTGCAAGTCTGTCTGCTATCTGCTTCTGTTTCTGCTCGACTTCCTTTATCTTGTCCTGGAGTTCCCTCTTCTCCTTTTTCCTTATCTCGTCCAGTTCAATGCGCATCTGCCGCTTGATGTCAGATACAATATCAAGCGCTTCCCTATGCGCTTCTGCAAGCATTTCCCGTTTCTTTGCCTCTGCCTCCGCTGCCCTCTTTTCCGCCTCATTATTCCTGACCTCAACTTCAGCCTGTCTTCTCTTGAGATCTTCTATCAATCCCTCATACTCTGTCCTCTTCCGGTTAAGGTCAGCCATTAGATCATCCAGTTCCACTCTGCCGCCGCCTAACAGCTCCCGTGCATAATCAACGACACGGTCAGGCAGCCCGAACTTTCGCGCTATCTCAAGCGCATGGGACTGCCCCGGCTCGCCGGTCCTCAGTCTATAGAGCGGACTCAGAGTCTTCCTGTCAAACTCCATAGATGCATTCGCCATCCCTGAGGTTCTATGCACAAAGCCCTTAATGCCCATGAGATGGGTGGTTGCAAAAACCAAAGACCCCCTCTGCCTCAGTTCCTCCAGAACCGCACAGGCAAGTGCAGCGCCTTCATCAGGGTCGGTGCCTGTCCCGAGTTCGTCGATCAGCACCATAGTCTTTGCATCAGCGGTATCAAGCACAACCGCAATATTCCTGACATGAGCAGAGAAGGTAGACAGATTACTCTCGATCGACTGTTCGTCACCCATATCTACAAGCAGAGAACTTACGAGCGGGAAACTTGATAAAGAACCGGCTGGAACCGGCATGCCCGACAGAGCCATGCAGAGAAGAAGCCCTGCAGTCTTTATTGCTATGGTCTTGCCTCCGGCATTCGAGCCGGTGATCACCATTGCCGTCTCATCGCCGCCAAGCTGAAGGTTCAGGGGCACCACCTTTCTGCTGCCTCCTGTTTTTTCGAGAGAGAGTGTCAGCAGCGGATGGCGCGCATTGACAAGCCTGATCGTATTTGATTTGCTGATCTGAGGCAGCTCCATCTGGAGCCGGTCGGCAAACCGCACAATGCAGTGCAGCATATCGAGATGGACAATAACGCCAAACCCGGCTGCTATCTGGTCTGCCCTCTGCCTGATTTCTGAAGATATGGCGCGCAGGATGCGCAGTTCTTCTGCCCGCTCTTCTGCAGAGAGGTTCTCAAGCTCATTGGACAGGTGAATGACTGTAAGGGGCTCTATAAAGGCAGTCTCTCCTGACTTGGAGACGTCATGCAGAACGCCAGGCACCATGCCCTTTGAGTCCATCCGCACGGGTATTACCCATCTGCCTGCCCTCTTGGTAATGAAATCATCCTGAAGAAAAACAGAAAGCGAGGCCTCCCGTGTCATCTCCTCCAGCTTTTTCTGAATACCTGCATCGAGTCTTCTAAGTTCCCTCCGGATATTACTGAGCGCAGGAGAGGCGCTGTCTTTGATGCGGCCGTCAGCATCAATTGACTTCTTTATGGTCAAAAGCAGGTCAGGCTGGCCTGTCATCTGACTGCAGAGTTCAGGCAGGCCCTTAAGAGCAGTCGCCCCGGAAATCTGCCCTGATATCCCTATCGCCATATCGAGCACCGGCACAAAGGCCGATATCTCAGAGGCCTCAAGCAGGGCGCCCTGCGGCCTCACACGGCGCAGGAAAGGCTCAATATCCTGAAACTCGTACAGTGCCAGCAAAACGCCCTGAGACGCGAGTCTGCGAATCTCTTCTATCAATAAAAAGCGGCTCCTGATATCATCCCCGGAACTGAGGGGGGCAATATCAAGAACCGCCTGTTTTGATACTTCGCTATGACCTGCCCCTGAAATGATCTCCAGCAGCCGGTCATATTCGAGCAGATGCAGGGTATTCTTCGATATCATGAAGAATTAGTTTACCCTACTCAGCCCGTTTTACGATATATCAGTCGAACCGTTCTACAGCATTGTGC
Organism: uncultured Nitrospiraceae bacterium; assembly: GCA_964446125.1. Taxonomy (GTDB): domain Bacteria; phylum Nitrospirota; class Thermodesulfovibrionia; order Thermodesulfovibrionales; family UBA6898; genus UBA6898. The sequence goes on from CAYUNK010000003.1 coordinate 5,335, forward strand.
TTTTTGTCAAATATCATCCTGTCATTGCGGTCCAGCTTTTTGTCGAGCTTATCCTGCTCCTTCTCTGTCAATCTGCCGTCCGCCTTCATACGGGAATAAGAGGCCCTGATCCTGTCGAGATTCCCCTGAACGATCTCTGCCTCTTTCCTCGTCAGTTCTCCGGATCGGATGCCATTGTCAATCCTCCGCTGCTGCCTCTCGATCCTGTCCTGAAATCCGATCGGCATCTCATGGTCATGTCTCGGACCAGGCATACGTGCAGGTTCATACATTCTCCTGATCTGATTATTACGCTTGTCATGTATCATCCTGCTGTTTGTGTCAAGGTCATTTTCCAGCCTGTCAGCCTCTCTGGAAGATAAAGTCCCGTCTGCCTTCATGCGGTTATAGTCATCTCTGATATGGTTCAGGTTGTCCTGAAGCATATCTGCCTCCCTACGTGTCAGGTCTCCTTTGGCAACCCCCTGATCAATTCTCCTTTGCTGATTGTCAATCCTGTCGCTGAAATCAGTCCTCGACTGCTCCTGCCTTGGCACAGGCGGCATAACCGGCGGCGCAACCGGCGGCGTATAGACCCGCCGTATATCATTGTTCTTTTTGTCCCTTATCATGCGGTTGTTCTGGTTCAGATAATCGGAAAGCCTCTCGATCTCGAACTGGGTCAGCCGGCCGTCTCTCCTTGCGCGTGTATATTCATTCCTTATCCAGTTGAGGTTGTCCATCAGCATATCCGCCTCTCTTCGGGTAAGCTCTCCCGAGGATATGCCCTGATCAATCCTTCTCTGCTGATTGTCTATCCGCAATTCTATGTCATAACGGTCAGCACGGTCATATGGCCCGTAACTGTCATCATAATAAGGACGACTCTCCGGTTGTACGCAGGCGGTGACGCTTAACAACAGGGCAATGGCAATGACTGAAACAAGTAATCTCCTCATAGAAGCCTCCATAGGTTATATTTTCAACAGCAATGAAACTGCTTCACGCCGACAGGCCGGGAAAGAAGAGGCTTAAGACTTCTCCTCTGCAATCACAGCGGTCCTGATATGAAGTTCCCTGAGCTGTTTCGGCTCTACAACCGACGGAGCCCCTGACATCATGCAGAAGGCCTTCTGCGTCTTTGGGAAGGCTATCACGTCCCTGATCGAGGTGGCGCCCACCATCAGCATGATCAGCCTGTCGAGCCCAAGGGCTATGCCGCCATGAGGCGGGGCCCCATACTGAAGAGCATCAAGCAGAAAACCGAACTTTGCACGGGCATCCTCTTCTGTGATATTAAGCAGCTCGAACATCCTGTTCTGGAGCTTCTGGTTATGGATTCTGATGCTTCCGCCGCCCACCTCAAAACCGTTCAGCACAATATCATAGGCCTTGGCCTTGAGTGAGCCCAGCATATTCCTGTCAGTAATGCCTCCGGAGATCATCTCTGCCATATCTGAATCAAGAGGCGAGGTGAACGGATGGTGCATGGCCTGGAACCTGCCTTCATCCTCATCCCACTCAAGCAGAGGAAAATCCGTTATCCAGACAAACTTGTATCCCGGCTGAATCAGGTTAAGCCGCCTGCCTAATTCAAGCCTGAGCCTGCTCAGCACATCATAGGTGACCTTTGCCCTGTCAGCCACAAAGAGCATCATATCCCCGTCCTCTGAGCCGAGCCGCGCTGCCATCTCCCCAAGCACCTCCTCAGGGAAGAACTTTGCAATGGGAGACTCGAAGCCGTCCTTCACCTTGATCCATGCGAGTCCTTTTGCGCCGTAAGACTGGGCCTCCTGTGTGAGCAAGTCAATATCCTTCCTTGATATGCCTGCCATGCCCTTGCCGTTTATTGCCTTGACCAGGCCGCCGGACTGCAAGGCATCAAGAAAGACCTTGAATGTTCCCTTTGCAGCAAGGTCTGCCATGTCTTTCAGTTCAAGCCCAAAGCGCATGTCAGGCTTGTCATTGCCAAAACGCTCCATGGATTCCTGATAACCAAGCGCCTCAAAGGGCGTCTCAATATCCATATTCAGGACTCCCTTAAAGAGCCTCTTCATCATGCCTTCGATCAGGCCGATGATATCCTGCCGGTCAACAAAAGACATCTCAAGGTCAACCTGAGTAAACTCAGGCTGGCGGTCTGCCCTCAGATCCTCATCGCGGAAGCATTTTACGATCTGGAAATATTTCTCCATGCCTGCAACCATAAGGATCTGCTTAAAGAGCTGCGGCGACTGAGGCAGGGCATAGAAATAACCCGGGTTCAGCCTTGAGGGAACGAGATAGTCCCGCGCGCCCTCAGGGGTGGACTTGGTGAGCATGGGGGTCTCTATTTCGAGGAACCCGTTTTCGTCCAGGTAATCGCGGATCAGCTTGCCTGCCCTGTGGCGGGTTATCATGTTCTGCTGCATCTCGGGCCGCCTCAGATCGAGATAGCGGTGCCTCAGCCGCAGGGCCTCACCAGCCTCGGCAGCCTCTTCCATGTTGTAGGGAAGCGGAGCAGCCTCGTTCAGCACCAAAAGCTCCCTGACATACATCTCGATCATGCCGGTCGGCAGATTCGGATTTTCTGTCCCCTCGGGCCGCCTTCTGATCTCTCCGGTGACTGAAATAACATACTCTGCGCGCAGGTCGTGAGCCTTTTCATGGGCATCGCCCGACAGATCAGGACTGAATACAACCTGGCATATGCCTGAGCGGTCCCTCAGGTCAATAAAGATAAGACCGCCGTGGTCCCGCCGCCTGAAGACCCACCCGGCTATAGTTATCGTAGAGCCAATATCAGATTCACGGATCTCTCCGCACAGCTTATCGCGATTCATGCGCCTCTCCTATTTCTCGTGTTATTGAATCCATCTCCTGCATAGTGAGCTTTCGGTAAGCGCCGGGCTCAAGAGGCCCCATCTCAATACCGTTGATCCTTATCCTCATAAGCCTCAGCACATCGTGCCTCGTATGCTCTATCATCTTCCTGATCTGGCGATTCCTGCCCTCATGGATCGTTATCTCTATCCAGGAATTGCTTTCGCCCTTCTTCAGCTTCTTAACCTTTGCAGGCGCGGTAAGCCTCCCTTCAACCTTTATGCCCTTTCTCAGCCTGTCAATATCTTCATCCTCAAGGACACCCTTGACCTTCACAAGATAGGTCTTGGGGATCTTGCGGGAGGGATGGGTAACGGCATACGCAAAATCTCCGTCATTGGTAAGAAGAAGGAGACCTTCTGAGTCATAGTCGAGCCTGCCGACAGGAAAAACCCTCTGTTTGATGCGACCGAAGAAATCATTCACCGTCTGACGTCCCTCCGGGTCGCTCATGGAGGTCATGACGCCGCGCGGCTTGTTAAAGGCATAATAGACCTTCTTTTCAGGGCTGGTGAGGAGTTTTCCCCTTACCTTGATATGGTCTCGCAGAGGGTCAGCCTTCATGCCGATTTCGGCAACCCTGCCGTTAACCGTCACGAGCCCTTCCATGATAAGCTCCTCTGCCTTTCTGCGGGAGGCAATTCCCATCTCTGCCATGATCTTCTGTAGACGCTGTTGCATAAGACATTAATAATACCATAAATGACCGGCAGGACGGAGGAGGGGGCCAGGCGCTGTCGCCTGCAGGAAGACATATCCATATGTTAAGGCCGCGGCGGCAAGGCTGTAATGTTGATTATCAATGACAGCATTGTATAGAATTGATAGTAATTGAACATGTTAGTGAAAAGGCAAACTGCCCGAGAGGGCAGGACGCAAAGCCACTGGTCCTGAAAGAGGATGGCAGGGTTGCTGAATTAACGCCAGCCTGCCCTGTACTCTTCAGATACCATGTGTCAGTGAGTTGACATAATGAAAAAAACAGCTTCGATGACAACAGCAATGATTATTAACGGTCTCAAAATAGTATTGACATGGTTCGACAGGCTCACCATGACCGGTCACCCTGAGCTTGTCGAAGGGTGTAAAGACTATTTTGAGACGTTTATTAACAGCCTTCAGGACAGCCGCATTACATGAAAAAAAAGATCATCACCTCCCTGCTGCTCCTTTTCCTCTTCTCTGCAGCCGGAGTAGTCATTTCGTCGCTGCATATCAGAACAACCACTTCTTCCCTTGAAAGGCTGATCAGACTCCATGAAATTGACAAGCTCCGCAAGGATCTGTTCATGGCGGTACAGACCGTTCAATCAGAACTGTATACTGTGGGCACGGCCTTCGGAAACAAGATTGATATCATCGTTGAAAATGTAATCCGTCTTGAAAACAGCGCGGGCAGATGCACGGATTGTCATCACAAGCCTGATATGGAAACCCGGCTGATTGAGCTGCAGTCCTCCATAGACGATTATCAGACTGCATTAAGCTACTATATCACCGCCTCAGCAGACAGGAATAATATTGACCGTCTGAAAACAGAGGCTGCAGCCATCGGCAACAATCTCATCCGAACAATTGAGATGATGTCAATTGATGCCGGCAGCAGGCTCGCATCAAGGACGACTGATTCCCTAAAACAGATTCAAAATGCAAGGCGCATCCTCCTGCTTACGATCATCCTTACCTTTCTGGCCGGCATTATCGTCGCAGTCCACCTCACCACATCCATTACCAGGCCTGTAGGCGTCCTGCTTGACGCTGTAAGATCAATCACGGCAGGAAAACTCGGCCATACGATCAGCATTCGGGACAGGACTGAATTCGGCGAACTGGCTGATAACATCAACCGTATGAGCGAATCGCTCAGGACAGGCTATGATGAACTCGAAAAGGAGATTGCAGAGCGAAGGCAGATAGCTTCCACCCTTGCCGGATCAGAGGCCTTTCTGAGCACAATCTTCGACAGTATCAATGATCCGTTCTGCATATTTGACCGGGAATTCAGGATTGTCAGATTCAATGATGCATACGCTCAGATGAAAACCACGCGCATTGATCCCCAAACTTCACCGGTATGCTACGAACTTCTTCACGGCCGGAGTTCAGTATGCGATGACTGCATCGTCAGGATGACGTTTCTGTCAGGCGATCCCTCTGCAAAGGAGAAAATGGTCGGTGACCGGCAGGGGTATCAGCAGTGGGTCGAGATTTACACGTATCCGATCCGTGACAGGGACAACGCCGTAACCCATGTTATCGAATATGTGAGGGATATCACAGAGAGAAAGAGGTCTGAGGCTGCGCTGAGGGAAAGCGAAGAGCGGTATGCCCTTGCAGCCAGGGGGGCAAACGACGGACTCTGGGACTGGAATCTGGAAAACAACACGATATACTATTCCATCCGGTGGAAATCCATGCTGGGATATGCCGACAGGGAGATAGGAAGCAGTTCTGATGAATGGCTTAACCGTCTGCATGAGGATGATCGCGACAGGGTATTGTCGAGAATCAATACGTATCTGCAGTTGACAGGCGAACATCTTGAGATGGAATACCGCATCAGCCACAAGGACGGGACATACCTCTGGATGCTCTGCAGGGGCATGGCGCTCTTCAATCGCGATGGAAAACCTTACCGCATGGCCGGTTCACAAACCGACATAACAGCTCACAAGAATATTGAAGATCAGCTTCTCCATGACGCATTTCATGATGGCCTGACCGGACTTGCCAACAGGGCCCTGTTCCGCGACAGGCTCCATAATGCAATAAGCAGATCCAGGAGACAGATGCAATATATCTATGCTGTCATGTTCCTTGACGTTGACCGCTTCAAGATAATCAATGACAGTCTGGGACATACAGCAGGCGACCGGCTGCTGATCGAGATAAGCAGCCGCATGGTCAGCTGTATCAGGCCGGGTGATACGATTGCGAGGCTCGGCGGGGATGAGTTTGCAATTCTGCTCGAAAATGTCAACGACGTCACGGACGTCAGAAAGGTTGTCGAGCGCATTCAGTCGGAATTTGCAGCGCCCTTTATGATAAACGGCAATGAGATCTATGTGACCCAGAGCATCGGCATTGCCCTTGAACAGGACCGCTATGAACAGCCGGACCAGATACTGAGCGATGCCGACATCGCAATGTACACTGCCAAGGCAAAGGGCAAGGCCAGGTATGAGATCTTTGACGAAAGCATGCAGAGCTTCATAATAGAGCGGCTTCAGCTTGAGGCGGATCTCAGGGTTGCCGTGCAGCATTTCACCGATTTCGTCCTTCACTATCAACCGATCTTTGATGTTAGTACGCGCAAGCTCAGCGGATTTGAGGCCCTTGTCCGCTGGCGCCATCCAAAACGCGGCATCCTCCCGCCCATGGAATTCATACCTCTTGCTGAAGAGACCGGCCTGATCCTGTTTCTGGGTGAATGGATCCTTTTTGAGTCCTGCAGGCAGCTCAGGCACTGGCAGGACCGCTACCATACGGCAAGACCGCTCAAGATGAGCGTAAACGTATCCGCCAAACAGTTTCTTAATGATAATTTTGTTGATCTTCTGATCAGAATTGTGGAAGAAACAGGCATCGCAGCCGATACGCTCGCAATAGAACTTACAGAGAGCATTATCGTGGATAATCTCAATGCCGCTGTAAATGCCATGAACAGACTGCGTACAATTGGCGTCAATATACATATTGACGACTTCGGCACCGGATATTCTTCTTTGAGTTATCTGAATAAATTTCCAATATCAGCGCTTAAGATAGACCGGAGCTTTGTCGCCGGCATGTGCGATAACGATGAACTCCGCGAGATCGTAAGGACCATAGTATCACTTGCCCATAATCTCAAGCTTGAGGTGATTGCTGAAGGCATAGAACTGGCTGCCCACTTCGACGAGATCAACTCAATGGCTTGCCATTTTGCCCAGGGATATTTCTTCTCGCTGCCTATTGCAGCAGATGAAATTGATCACTGGATGGTGAGAGAAAAAATGGCCGGGCTCAGGGATGGCAGCCAGTGCTAATTACGGGCAGTCCAAAATCCTGTATCTTTCTGTCGCCTACAACAAAGTGGAGAGCAGATTCTTCAATTCAGAAATCCTGTATGGTTTTTTCAGATACCCATAAAAACCGAGCTCCATATATTTCGATATGGTGGCGTCATCTGAATAGCCGCTCGAAATAATGGTCTTCACCTGCGGGTCAATCTCATGAAGCCTCTCATTTGCCTCAGTTCCACCCATGCCGCCGCGGATGGTCAGATCGAGAATCACCATATCAAACTTCTTTCCGTCGCTCATGGCCTTACTATAGAGTGAGACTGCTTCTTCTCCATTTTTCGCGGTCACTGCCTCATGGCCTAAGGCCTTCAACATGTCGCAGGATATCCTGAGTATGATCTCCTCGTCATCCATAACAAGGATTCTGCCTTTTGCGTCGCTTGCGGCGGTCTCTGCAGCCGCCTGATCGGCTGCCGCTCCTTCCGCTGCCGCAGGCAGATATATGGAGAACGTCGTGCCTTTGCCGGGAACCGACGAGACATCTATGGTTCCGCCGTGATTTCTCATGATTGAATATGCTGTTGCAAGCCCGAGGCCGCTGCCTGTCTGCTTCGTAGAAAAATAGGGGTCGAATATCTTCCTCAGATGCTCTTCCGGGATGCCGCTGCCCGTATCCTCAATGGTTATCCTTACATACCTGCCCTCAGGCATATTGGGCAGGCTATTCATCACATTGCCTGTCGATATTGTAATGGTTCCGCCCTGCGGCATCGCGTCTCTGGCATTGATGATGATATTCTGAATCACCTGCCCTACCTGCCCTGCATCAGCCTCCACATGCCACAGATCATCCTCACACAGAATGCGGTGGTCAGTCCGGGAGCCGCTAAGGCCCAGTCTTACAGCGTTCAAAATAACGGGTGTAAGCTCAATGATCTTCTTGACAGGCCTTCCTCCCTTCGAAAACGTCAGAAGCTGATTTGTGAGGTTTGTTGCAATGTCAAGGGATTGCTCTGCCTGACTGAGATAATCATAAGGCTTTCCATTTTTGTCCGAGTTAAGCTTTGCCATCGCAATAAAGCCGAATATTCCCTGAAGAAGATTGTTAAAATCGTGCGCTATGCCTCCGGCCAGCCTTCCGACAGCCTCCAGTTTCTGATTGTTCAGCATATATTCCTCTATCTGCCGTCTGTGGGTGATGTCCATCCCAAGCGCTGTGATGCCTGAAATATTGCCTGCGTCATCCATCATCCTTGAACTCGTCCATGAAACAAGCAGCCTGCTGCCATGGCTTTCCATGATTTCACCTGCGTACTCGGCCAGCAACTCTCCTGAAGTATTTTGGCTATGTATCCGCCGCATTGCCTCTTTCTGGGTTTCAGGAATGAATAAATCAAACCAGTTCTGACCGACTATATCCGCCAGATTCCTGTTCGTCAGATGCGCAAGATACTCGTTTGCGAAGATGATCCTGCCCTCAATGTCCAGCTGCAGGGCAATGAGATTTGCGCCTTCAAGCGTCTCCCTGAATCGCCTCTCCGACTCTTTCAGCGCTTCTTCAACCTGCCTGCGCTGGGCTACTTCCTGCTTCAATTCAACATTTGCTGACCAGAGGGCTTCCTCAGCCTTCCTCCTCTTAGCTATATCCTCCTCAAGCTGCAGATATCCATCCTTCAGCGCAGAACTCATTTCATTGAAATTGTGAGCCAACTCTCCAAATTCAGTTCTGTCCTTATAGGCAACGACATAATCAAGGTTGCCTGAGGCAATTGCCCTGGTCGCCTTAACCAAAACATCTATGGGCTGGAGTATGGATCTGGCAAGACGAAATGCCATCATCAGGGCAAATACAAAGGTCAGCAGGACTGTCATGATCAGGGCCGTTCTTACGATTCTGGCGCGCTCCAGGGCTTGCCCGGTCATGAGGGCAAGCCTCGCAGCCGCATTCTGTGACATATCTTCTGTTTCAGCAAGAATCCTGTTGCCGATCTCGGCAGCATTCAGCTGCAGCCTATTGATCTTTTCCCTGTCTGCAGAGGCGGTAATATAGTAACTCAGGGCATCCTGATAATCCGATATGTCCTTCTGCATATCCTCAAGCCGCTTGACAACTTCAGGCTTATGGTGGCAGCCTGAACATCTGGCAGCATTTTCCCTGAGTAGACTGACATGGTCTATGATGCTGTCTATTTTGGTTCCAAGCGGTGTTCCGACAGCATACAGGTCAGACTGAACCGTCTTGATTGAGGCAATGAGATGCTGCCTCATATCATTCACCTGATGCATTCCGAGGAGATTTTCGAGCGCAGAAGTCGTACTCTGTATATAGATCATTGAAAATACGATTCCGACGGTAAAACAGAAAAAAAGAACCAGCAGGGAAATAACTATCTTCTTCTTCACAGGCTAGGGTTCACCCATGACAGCGCATCCATCTCTGAGTGCAGCATGATTCTTATTCATTACGCCATTTATACCTCTTAAGATCAATGCCTGCCTTGTTGGCCAGTTTATGCACTGCCTCGTAATCCCTCGTGTCTGTTTCTATAAACTTCAGCGCGCCAAACTTTCTGAGCACAGCCTGGCCTTCAGGGTCGTCATGAATATTCAGAAGCGCATCCCTCAGCCTCTTCCTGGTGTCATTGTCGAGGTCCTTTCGCACGCAAAGGGCATTGGACGGCACAGGCGGCGATTGGGCAATAATGAGCAGTTCCTTCTCTATCCTGCTGTTTTCTTTCTTCAGCCCGTCGAAGACACTGTGTTTGGCAGCGCCGATATCAGCCCTCCCCTTCAGCACTGCATCTATTACGGCATCGTGGCTGCCGGCAAAAAAGTATTCACTGAAGAAATCCTCAGGAGAGGCAATGCCCTTTTCCCGCAGATACGCAAGGGGAAAGACATATCCGGCTGTTGTTGCCCTCTCGACAAAGGCCATTTTTTTGCCCTTCATATCTCCGACATTCTTTATGTTACTATCCTTCCTGACAAAGATATATCCGTTGTACGTTGACGTATTGTCGGGATTCACCGGCCGGGCAAGAGGGACTACCCCAAGTCTGTTTATTGCAACAGCGCCGGTAAAAGAGCCGAAAAAGGCGCCATCCATCTTTTCTTCCTCAAACCTCTCTAGGATATTGCCGTATCTGCTGAGCACCGTGAAGCTGATATCAATGCCTGCTTTTTTCGAAAGATATTCTCCAAGCGGCTTAAAGCGCTCTTTCTGCTTGAATATATTCATTTCAGGTATGAGCCCGATCAGGAGTTGCCTCTGCGCCGCCTCAACAGATACGGCGCTCAGCAATAATCCCGACAGAATCAGCAGCGCTATAACAGAGACAGATCTTCTATTCATGATGACTCCCCTTCTGATCCGAAGATTTGGCTACTCCAACTGTTATATATTCTGCCTTTCACCCCATTCATGTCAATAAATAAGCGGCGCCGGGCAGAAGCAAAGGACATAGGCGCCTTATAGAGTGCAGTCCGGTGATTTCAATAAGTCGCGGCTGCCGGTCAGGGCCTGGGATGACAAATGCAGGGGTTATGCAGATAAACAGGCGGCGTTGTTGTTACTGTATCCTGCCGTCTTTGATCGTGATTATCCGGTCGGCACGCTGAGCCAGCGCCGTATTATGAGTCACCATCACAACCGTGTATGCCTTTTGGTGAAGCGACTTCAGGAGTTCGAAGATCTTTTCGCTGTTTTCCGAGTCGAGATTTCCTGTCGGCTCATCAGCAAGCACCACTTCAGGGTCATTCACCAGGGCGCGGGCAATGGCAACACGCTGCATCTCGCCGCCGCTCAACTGATTCGGAAAATGCTCCAGCCTGCTTCCAAGACCGACCATATCTATCAGGGCCTTAACCCTTTCACTGGCTGCCTTTTCTTTACTGAAGACCTTAGGAAGCGTCACATTCTCATACACAGAGAGACCCGGCATGAGATAAAACTGCTGAAACACAAAACCTATCTTCTTCCGCCGTATCGCATCGAGCGCATACTCAGACATATGTTCCACGTTAATACTGTCGAACTTCATGCTGCCCCTGGTCGGCCTGTCAAGGCAGCCCAGGATATGCAGAAGCGATGATTTGCCGGCGCCGGACGGCCCGACTATCGAGATGAACTCGCCCTTTTCTATCTCCATACTGACGCCCTTTAAGGCATGGAGTTCTTCAGAGCCTCTCCGGTAGACCTTCTCTATATCCCTAAGCTCTATCATCCCTTTATAGCCTCAATAGGATGTATTTTTGACGCCTTCCAGGCAGGGTAAAGACCGGAAAGAACGCCGACAATAAGCGCAAAGCCGAGGCTTGCAACAGCGATGCCAGCGTCCAAGCCTGACATATTGCCTGCAGGAACATACGGCATCACCCTGCGCACAAAGACCTCTATCAGATCATTTCCGGCAACAGAGACGAGGATTCCTGCAAGGCCGCCGCCAAGGCTCAGAAGCAAGCCCTCCTTCATGATGATCCTGAAGATATCGGCACGGGATGCCCCTATTGCCCGCATCATTCCGATCTCCTGTGTCCTCTCAAATACCGCCATCAGCATCGCATTCATCACGCCGACCGCGCTCACAATAATCGCGATGATCGCAATCGAGAGGCTGAGAACCTTTGCAGAGGCTGCAAGAGTTGAGATGCTGCTCATCACCTGGTTCATTGTCACTATCTGTATGCCCGGCACCTGCTCTGCAAGTTCATCCGTAATAACTGTCATCATGGCAGGGTCTTTCACCTTTACGCCTATGGCTGTTGCGCCTGAGGGCTTCTTGAAGATTGCCTGAGCAGCAGCAACCGGCATATAGATGAATGCATCGTCCTGACTGCTCGTCTTTTTCAGGATGCCTGCCACCGTAAATGTCTTGTTAATATTCTTATACTCAATACGGTCGCCCACCTTCAGCCCCTGATGGCCGGCTATTTCTGAGCCGACAATGATCTCATGCTCGTCCTTCGGGATTGTTCCCTCGAGCTCCCAATGCGGCTTCAACTGAGCCACCCTTGACATCTCAAGGCCGTACACAAGATCCACCCTGCCGCCGGCAGGATTCGGCAGCTGGCCAACAAGTATTGGCGACGCAAAATCTATTCCCTGACGTTCATAAATACTGGACATGACAGACATGTCAATGAACTTCGGGATGACAGAGCCATGAAGCACGAGCGATGCCACCTCATGGGCGCAGCCTGAAGGCACGACCATGAAATGGATGCCTGTGCGCTCAAGCTCCTTTGCGAGCCCTTTTTCAAAGCCCCTGTTGAACGACAGGATCGAAAAGAGCACTGCAACTGAGGTGGCAATGCCGAATAGCGCCAGGATGCTTCTCGTCCTGTGGCGCTTCAGATTCTTGAGTGCGATCCTGAGAAAGATCATTACCTGACCTCAACGCCCTCTGCTATTACCTGCAACTGCCCCTGAACAGGATATACTGTTCCGGTCACCTTTGCGCCCTTGTTCATCCGGGGCGGCATCGTCATATTATTGGGGGCGAGATTGACAAAAATCTGGCCTGTCTCGTCCTGAAGAACAAACCAGCAGCCATTGGAGCCGCACTGGGAGGAAATGTTGCCGGTCAGGGTAACCTTCTTCCCGACAACGCTGCTGTCGAGGAATATATCCTTAACCTTCACAACAGAAACGCTCTTGTCCACTCCTGTTCCGTATTTCTCTGCTGAACAGCCCAAGAGAGCTATCGCACCTATAAGAGCCAATATCGTTAACATAACCGCAGACTTCTTGTTCATTATCTCACCTCTTAATGATCCGCTTTCGTATGTATTTAATCAGCAACTAATGAAGAAATTATGAATATGCCCGGAAAAGCTTCCTTTCGGCCAGACCGATCCTAAGGATATATTTGCATTCTTCATGGCTTATATAATTAAATAAATACTTAAAGAATACAACATTAAGGAGCATAACCATGGAAGCTGTACTAAAGAAGGTGCAGGAGCTTGCCCTGCTTCATGACAAACTTGACCCCAAGACAATCAAGGAAAAAAATATAAAACTTGGGCTCAGAAACGAAGACGGCACAGGCGTATTTGTAGGCATCACCAGCAAAGGACAGGTTATCGGATATGAGAAGGTAGACCGTGGCGACGGCATAGGAACGGTCAATCCGGTTCCGGGAAAGCTCTACTACTGCGGATATGATGTGGATGATCTCGTCAGAGAAAAAGAGAAAGAAGGCAGGTTCGGTTTTGAAGAGACGATATATCTGCTTTTGACAGGTGAACTGCCGGACAGGAAGGATCTAAAGGCCTTCTCCCAGCTTCTTGAGAAGAAGCGTCCGCTTCCTGATGCAGTAAAACAGATGATCCTCAACAGGCCTCATAATGATGATCAGATGGGATCCCTGCATACCATTGTCTCTGCCATGCATCTGTTTGACAAACATCCGAATTCAACAGACATGAACGATGTGACACGCCAATGCATTGATCTTGTAGCGAAATTTCCTACCATCATCGCATATAACCATATAGCAGCGACCATGGGCAAGAAAGCGCTTTCGAGACTGAAAGAACCTCTTCCAAATACAGGCGTCGCTGAACATTTCCTGTACCTGCTAAAGGGAGAAATGCCACAGAGGGCAACAGCAGAACTCTTTGACACCATGCTGATCTTCCATGCAGAGCACGGCGGCGGCAATAACTCCACCTTTACAACTCGCTGCGTCTCGTCCTCAGGCGCAAATACGTACATGGCTATCTGTGCAGGCATAGGCTCGCTCTCAGGCCACCTCCATGGAGGCGCCAATGAGGCGGTCATCCGCATGATGAAGGATATCAAGGGCAAGGTAAAGGACTGGGAGGACGATGATGAACTGGGCGCATATCTGGGGCTGATCCTCGATAAAAAGGCAGGCGACAAGTCAGGCAAGATATACGGCCTCGGCCATGCCGTATACACAGTGTCTGATCCGCGCGCTGTATATCTAATGCAGCGGGCCGGGGAACTGGCCGCCTCTGCAAACCGTGAAAAGGAGTTCGAACTTTATAAACGGATAGCCAGGATCGCGCCTGCCATTGTGAAGAGCAAAAAAGGCAAGGTTGTATGCACAAATGTTGATTTCTATTCCGGCTTTGTATATAAATGCATGGGCATACCCATGGAGCTGTTCACCCCGATCTTTGCTATGGCCCGCGTAGCCGGCTGGACAGCGCACCGCATAGAAGAACTCGTGCAGGGAAAGATCATCAGGCCCTCTTTTGTCACATCCTTAAAGAGCAGGAAGAACTATGTTCCGCTCATAAAGCGTTGATTTAACAAGCCGTTATCAGTTAAGATTTTGCCTGCATTTTGCATAACGGAGAGGTGGCCGAGCGGCTGAAGGCGCACGACTGGAAATCGTGTGTGCGCTAATCACGCACCCAGGGTTCAAATCCCTGCCTCTCCGCCATTTCTTTACTTGTCATGTTATCGGGCGGTTCATCAGTCCGCCTGTCACAACTCTGCTATAATGATACATCTGCTTTTGAAATGCGAGGTGCTCTGAGATATGGCTGAAGACGACCTTTCGAGGCTCACAATAGATAAGACCCACGGCAGAAAGTCGTCAACAGGCAGAAGACGCTGGATGGTCAATGCTGCGCTGATAGCCATGGCAGTTGTGATCGGATTTCTTATTCTGAAGAAGTTCCTCTCCCCTACGGTAACGGTCGAAGCAACTACGGTTTCCCTTGTCTATCCGTCCCAGTCATTTACGCTCCTGAATGCAAGCGGTTATGTCGCTGCCCAGCGAAAGGCAGCAGTCGCCTCCAAGGTAACCGGCAGGATAATAGCCATGCTGGTCGAGGAGGGAAACAGGATAAAAAAAGGCGACCTCATAGCGCGGCTCGAAAGCGATGATCTGCTTGCAGCCAGGGAGCGCGCCTTCGCTGAACTGGGGGCATTGCGGGCAGACCTTGATCAGGCAGAATCTGAAATGAAGGACGCAGCATCGAACCACCGTCGAGGCAGGCAACTGCTCGAACAGGGTTTCATCTCACGCCTTGACTACGATGCTGCCGAGACCCGTTACGGAAAGGCTGCTGCTATTGTTACGGCTGCGAAGTCCTCGATCAAGGCAGGCGAAGCTGCCCTGAGGCAGGCAGAGATAAACTATGAATACTCCTTCATCCGCGCCCCTTTTGATGCGGTAGTGCTCACAAAGAATGCCGACATAGGCGATATCGTCACCCCCCTTGGGGCCGCGGCAAATGCCAAGGCATCTGTTGTGACCATAGCAGATCTTTCCTCCCTTCAGGTAGAGGTGGATGTGTCTGAGTCGAGCATTTCACAGGTCACGATCGGCCGGCCCTGCGAGATACAGCTTGACGCCATCCCTGACTCCCGCTTCCGGGGTGAGGTGCATATGATCGTGCCTACGGCAGACCGCACCAAGGCCACGATCATGGTCAAGATAGCCTTCATTGACAAGGATGTGAGAATACTGCCCGAGATGAGCGCAAAAGTTGCCTTCCTCGAAAGAAAGGCAGACGAAGATGAGCTGAGACCGCGCATTGCCGTTCCGCAGGATGCCCTGGTCATGCGCAACAACAGATCATACCTCTATCTGATCAATCAGGGCCGGGCGATAGAGACAGAGGTCTCCTCGGGTGACATAATGGGCGATATGATCGGGATCACCTCCGGCCTGAAGGCCGGGCAACGGATTGTACGCAGACCCACAGACAGGATCAGGGATAATGTCAAAGTCACTGTTTCAGAGAAGTAGATGCAGGTCCCGCCTGCCTTAGTCAGGATCAGCGGCATCTCAAAGTCCTATCAGCGGGGAGACCAGATTCTCCCGGTGCTGCAGGACCTGACCCTTTCTATTGCAGAGGGAGAGTTCCTGGCGCTCATGGGACCCTCCGGCTCAGGCAAGTCAACCCTCCTTAACCTCATAGCAGGCATTGACAAGGCGGATGCAGGTTCGATAACCATTGCAGGCACAGACATAACAGCGCTCTCCGAGACCGCACTTGCCGGCTGGAGAAGTGCGAATGTCGGCTTCATATTCCAGTTCTATAATCTCATCCCTGTGCTTAGCGCCCTTGAGAATGTTGAGCTTCCCCTTCTGCTTACCGGTCTGACGCGAAAAGAGAGAAGGGAGCATGCAGAACTTGCCCTGCAGGCCGTGAACCTGAGCGACCGCATGGACCATAAGCCGTCGCAGCTCTCGGGCGGCCAGCAGCAGCGCGTCGCCATAGCAAGGGCTGTCGTGACCGATCCGCTGATGCTTGTTGCGGACGAGCCGACCGGAGACCTTGACCGAGTCTCGGCAAGGGAGATCCTCGATCTTGTCTGCAGGCTGAATGCCGACCTGGGCAAGACGATCATCATGGTGACCCATGATCCCCGCGCTGCCGAACGCGCCCATCTGATCAAACATCTCGACAAGGGTATCCTGAACAATGTTGCTGATCAGGCTTCTCTTTAAAAGCGCCTTCCGCCACAGACTCCGCACCATTCTGACTGTGCTCGGAATCACGATTGCGATACTTTCCTTTGGGCTGCTCCGGACGATCATATCTGCCTGGTATGCCGGTGTTGAGGCCTCCTCAGCGAGCCGTCTGATCACAAGAAATGCCATATCACTCGTCTTTATGCTCCCTTCCTCATACAAGGACAGAATACGCCAGATCGAAGGGGTGATGAAGGTCTCCTGGGGCAACTGGTTCGGCGGCATATATATCACTGAAAAAAACTTCTTCCCCAATTTTGCGGTTGATCCAAAATCGTATCTCGAACTCTATCCTGAATACCTGCTCAGTCCTGAGCAGAAGAAGGCCTTTATCCTTGACCGCAAGGCATGCATCGCAGGAAGGCTTACTGCAGAGAAATACGGATGGAAGATCGGCGATACCATAACGCTCAAAGGCACCATCTTCCCCGGCAACTGGGATTTTGTACTGAGAGGTATCTATCATGGACGGGACAAGAGCACGGATGAATCCCAGTTCTTCTTCAACTGGCAGTACCTCAATGAATCCCTCAGAAAGACAAGCCCGGCCATAGCCGAGCAGATCGGGTTCTTTGTTATCGGTGTTAAAGATGCAGACAATGCAGCTGAAGTGGCCGAAGCCATAGACCGTTCATTCAAAAACTCCGTGACCGAGACGATCACCGAGACGGAGAGGGCCTTTCAGATGGGCTTTGTGGCGATGACCGAGGCGATCGTTATCGCCATACAGCTTGTCTCATTCGTCGTGATCGCGATCATCATGGCAGTAGTCGCAAATACCATGGCCATGTCGGTTCGCGAACGTACAAGTGAATATGTGGTCCTAAGAACCCTTGGATTCCGCTCCTGGCATCTCATAGGGCTTATATTCGGGGAGTCCCTCGTAATAACCATGACCGGCTGCGCCTTGGGAGTGGCTGCAACATTTCCGGCGGCCCGGGCCTTTGGAGAGGCCATGAGCACATTTCTGCCGGTCTTTAATGTTTCGGCAAGAACCCTGTACCTCGACCTTTTAGTCTCTTTACTGGTTGCCGTAATTGCGGCGGTGATCCCGACGATCCGTGTCTCGAGGATCAAGATAGCCGAAGGCCTGAGGAAGATCGGCTGATGCAGATCCCGCTTTCATACAGCTTCAGAAATCTCTGGACGAGGAGGCTCACAACGCTCTTTACCGCCACCGGCATGGCTCTGGTCGTCTTTGTCTTTGCCTCGATCCTGATGCTGGCCGAGGGGCTCAGAAAGACGCTGGTAGAGACCGGCTCCCACGACAATGTTATTGTGACCAGGAGGGCCTCAGGCAGCGAAATCCAGAGCGGCATAGACCGCCTCTCCGCCTCTGTAGTCGAGACCCAGCCTGAGATAGCGATCGGCAGCGAGGGCCGGCGCCTCTCTGCAAAGGAACTCGTTGTGCTGATCAATCTCCACAAGAGGGGCAGTACAAAACCGGGCCAGGTGGTCACACGGGGTATTACGCAGAATTCCCTGATTCTGAGGCCCCAGGCCAGGCTTACGCAGGGAAGACTGCCGAGGCCGGGCTCCTATGAACTGCTTGCAGGCTCGAGCATTGCAAAACGGTTCAAGGGAGGCGGCCTGGGCGAGCAGCTCCAGTTCAACAACCGCACCTGGACAGTGGTCGGTGTATTTGATGCAGGCAGCACAGGCTTCAACTCTGAACTCTGGGGAGACGTTGACCAGCTGATGCAGGCCTTCCGGAGGCAGGTCTACTCTTCGATACTCTTCAGGCTGTCCGATCCTGCCCGGCTGGATGCTGTGAAAAGAAGAATAGAAGAAGATCCCAGGCTGGCGCTCGATGCAAAGAGAGAGACGACCTATTACTCGGATCAGTCCGAGGTGATGTCAAAGTTTCTCCGCATCCTCGGCATATCATTGACCATTATCTTTTCGCTGGGCGCGGTCATCGGCGCCATGATCACGATGTATGCAGCCGTAGCCAACAGGATCGGAGAGATCGGAACACTCAGGGCGCTTGGGTTCCAGAGGCGAAGCATCCTCTTTGCGTTTGTTATGGAGGCTATGCTCCTTGGACTTATCGGCGGTCTGGCAGGCCTGTTCCTGGCGTCGTTTCTGCAGCTCTTTACCATTTCGACGATGAACTTTCAGACCTTCTCTGAGCTTGCCTTCTCCTTCAGCCTCACACCGGCCATCTCAGTCAGTTCCCTGCTCTTCTCCCTGATCATGGGCTTTGTGGGGGGTGTGCTCCCTGCCGTCCGCGCAGCGCGCATGAATATCATTGATGCCCTGCGGGCAGGCTGATACGGTCAGCTTTGCGATCATAGCCTCCGCAAGGGCCAGGGCCTCATGGCGGCAAGTGACCCTGCCCAGATCCTGAGCAATCCTGAGCCGGTGAAGAAGACTCCCAAGTCCTATGCCGGGCTGAACGCCCATCGCAATCAGGTCATGGCCGTTTATCAAAAGTGGAGTCTCTAATTTCGGCTTGACAGAGAAAAAATATTCCTTTATGCAGTCCTCTGCCCAGTCCATAAAATGTCTTCGATAATCCTCTGTTGATTCAGGGCCGAGGCTGCTCATCACGTCTGCCATGCCAAGGATAAGGGCAGGCACTGAATCATCGCCCAGCTTTCGGAACCACCTCATATGGGCAGCAGGACTTGCCTTTTGGGATGACAGCGCAAGGGGCCTGAGATGGCCGGAAACGATATTCACAAGGAAATCCTTCATGCGGCTTGAAAGCTTAAGCCTGCCTGCCATCTGCTTTATGAGCTCTGCGCCTGCCTTGTCATGGCCGTAAAATATGATCCTGCTTGTGCCGGGCTTTACCCCTGCAGTTACAGGTTTGCCTATGTCATGCAGCAGCCCTGCAAGTTTCAGAAGAACCGTCCTTTCCTGATCAAGGAGCCCGGCCACTGAATTACCTGCTTCGCCAAACCGGACGAGGTCAGAAAGTATATGCTCAACCTCCTCCATGACAAGCAAAGAATGCTCCCAGACATCCTTGTGGTGGTACCAGTTCTGCCTGCAGCCCTTCATCGGCAGTATCTCAGGAAAGATCATATCGAGGATGCCGAGCGTATCCATCTGCCTGAGCCGGACAGAGCTTTTCTGGGTGAGGAGAATGGCTTGAAGCTCTGCCGTGATGCGCTCGACAGATACCTGCTTCAGAAGCGGGCCATTGTCCTTTATGGCCTCGAGCGTCTTCTCATCAATGGCAAAACCGAGCACAGCCGCAAACCGAAATGCGCGAAGGATTCTTAACGGATCAGAGACGAAGGCCTCCGGGCTTACCATCCTTACAATCTTATTCTGCAGATCAGTCATCCCATGAAAGGGGTCTATCAACTGCCCGGAAGCCTCATTGTCATCACGCAGCCCGACTGCCATGGCATTGATAGTAAAATCCCTGCAGCCCAGGTCTTCCTCGATAGTCTCTCCCCGCATCTCAGAGATATCGAGAAACTGATCAGGGAAGTCACGGTCTACGATTCTGTAGCAAGGCTCAGAAGGCTTCTTCTCCATTGGTATGAACGAGGCATTATTCTGACGGGCTATGCTCAGGGCAGCTGTTTTTGCATCCCTGCAGACAAGGTCAATGTCCTTATGCCTGCTTTTCAGGTGCAGGTCTCGCACTGAGCCGCCCACGAGGTAATAGCTGCCAAAGGCAGGCCTTGCGGAAACCAGCCGCAGGCGCAGAGACTCGGGTATCGTCATTCTGATCTTCATGGTGATACCACACTATAGCACAGAATGTTAGCCGGGCCTGTCAGCCGCCGCGATTATAAGAATACTGTCAGAAGTCTGTCCTGCGGCGACCAGCGCAGGATGGGAACGGCAAAACTGTGCGGGGGCTGTCAGCCATCTACACAAGCGCCTTGTTATGTAATTATTTCATTCAGTCCTTCAATGACTTGATTCAATTCCTCATCTGAGACTCTGCCTGATAACTTGCCTATTCTTTCTGTAGAAAGTGTCCTTATTTGACTTATCTTAATCCATGACTTTTTTGGCAGATTACCGGTCTGCAATTCCAAAGTCAGCGGGAAACCAGCCCTCTGAGGTTGACTCGTAATTGCCACTGCGATGACTGTTCCGGAACGCTCATTGAAAACATCATGGCTCACAATCAACACTGGTCGCAAACCAGCCTGTTCCTGTCCGCGCACAGGATTTAAATCGGCCCAACGAACTTCGCCCCTCAGTATTCTGGCCATTCCGCAACGTCCTTGCTTAATCCTTCTTCAGCTATTGCCTTCTCGAAGACAGGGTCGAGTTTTGTACATTCCTTTGATAAACGACTGCGTCTAATCCTTTGCAGTTTGTCGCCGACCGCTTCCTGAACTGCCTGACTGCGGCTTTGAAAGATATGCTTGCCGATAAGCTTGTCTATTTGTTCAATGTATTCTTCATCCAATGTTATTGCAATCTTTGCTTTACCCATAAACACCTCCTGACCTGGTATTGCATTATATCATACCTCTGATCTGTTGCTGACACTACAGAAATGAAAACTCCATCCCTATCAGGCAATGGGTAGATCCATGATTTCAAATTATCTTGGACAGCAGTGATACCACTTCATTTCCTAAAGAGGTCGCTGTGTGTGCCGGTACGCTCAAGCCTTAGTGAGTTGAGGTCTGTTGTATAAATCCGTATCCAGTCAGGTTCGATATGACAGTCGTGTGATGGCTGCCAGTCTCCTGCAAGGGGATGGTCTTTATAATTTGCCGGCAACATGATACCTTCAGCCAGAAGTTTAACAACTGTATGCAGTTTTTCTATGTCTTTTCCTCGCTTCCGCATACGTCTGACATCACGAGAAAATTGCCCGGTCTGCGAGACCGCTTTCATTTTTCCCAGCTATCGAACATTTTCTCTAAGGAATCAAACGCCTGAATATCTTTGCCTTGACGGCTCTTCTTTAGCGTAGAAGCCGTCAGTTTGTTAGGAATCTCAACCGGAAAGGGTAACCCGCCCCGAAGCGATATCTGCTTATAGAAAATACGGATGGCTTCGGTAGGAGTTAGTCCAAGTCTTCGCAGTATCTCTTCGGCCTTATTCTTTGTTTGAGGCTCGATACGAGCATGCACCGCTGCAGTTTTCATATTTGAATGTAGCACATATGCAACACATTTGTAAATCTGCCGGTTAGAGTCAAATAAGTCAACTAAATTGAATTACCCCTGTTATCTGCTCCAGATTCTTCAAGAACCGTCAACAAAGCCTGTACCACTTTAGGATCAAACTGGGTGCCAGCATACTTTCTAAGCTCTTTCTTGGCTTCCTCACGTCCGAGGGCATCACGGTAAGCCCTGTCAGACCTCATTGCATCCCACGCATCGGCAACGCAAATAATCCTGGCCTTTAAAGGAATATCTCCGTATTTCAGCCCAAGAGGATATCCTGAACCATCATACCATTCATGATGATGCCGTATGGAAGAGAGTATCGGTTTTAAAAAATGAATGGGAGAAAGGATCTGAACTCCCCTGTCAGGATGTGAGCGAAAGATCTTCCTTTCTTCATGTTCAAGCGGCGTCTCTTTTCGCAACAGGCCAACACTGATCCCGATTTTACCGATATCATGCAGAAGAGCAGCATGCCTGAGGTCATCCCTCTCCTGCCGACCCAGTCTCAGCACATCTGCCATACCTGCACATAAATCGGCGACGCGTTCACTATGCCCCCTGGTGTATGTGTCCTTTGCCTCTACGGCATTTACCAGCGCCATAA
Source organism: uncultured Nitrospiraceae bacterium (assembly GCA_964446125.1). Classification (GTDB taxonomy): domain Bacteria; phylum Nitrospirota; class Thermodesulfovibrionia; order Thermodesulfovibrionales; family UBA6898; genus UBA6898. The sequence continues at coordinate 27,347 of CAYUNK010000003.1, forward strand.
CCGTCTGGAAATATGAAACTTCCATGTCCTCATACAACATGCTGTTAAACACCCCGGATGAAATTACCTCTGACAGATACTGGAAAAACTCCAGATCATCTCCGCTATAATCATGTGGCATATCAGAGGCCAGATAGAGCACTCCAATTATCCTGTCCTGAATCTTCAGCGGCATAGCTATTTCGACCAGGGTCTCCATCGGTATATTAAAGGGGTTTTCCTTATCGTAATTTACAATTACATGGCCTTTCAACAGCGCTTTCCTGAGAATAACACTGTCTGTTGAATGCCTGTCACTGACCTGTCCGCCGGAATATCCGGAGGACATTCTGGGGACCAGCACAAGGTTTCCGAAGAAATTGCAGCTGCTGCACGCCCTTATCTTCTCTTCAAAATTCATTACAGGCAGACAGAATGTATGACTCTTCTTCTCTGCCCTGTATTTTGGAGGGGTAAGCGTGCTCAATCCGTTGAATGAATCACTATGGCACATCGTCCCTGCGAGCCTCCAGCAGTTCACCTCCGAGTGATACGCAGGACAGTTGTATGCCTCACACGCAAAGTAATCATGACATCTCCGGCTGTAATCCTCCTGCATAAGCAGAACCAGACCGGCCTTAGTGTCAGTAACCGTCATGCCTATCTTCAACAAAGTCGAGAGAGTCTGCTCAATATCCAGTGTAGAAGTGATATGCCGCGAGGCTTCAAGCAGTGTTTCCAGTCTTACATTGCTTTTTGCAAGAAGTATATTGAGATTCTCAACTTCGCTGATATGGCTTCTGGTCTTCTCCTCATGCATTTTAAGGGCACAACTCATGACATTAAAACTGTCCTGCAGTTCTCTGAGTTCATCGCCCTTGAGGCTCTTGTACACCTTACATTCGAGGCAGTCCTCAATAGTGACACAATCCCTGTCCGGCTGATCACTTACACAGAGCGTACCGCTGATGAGCCAACAGGGGCGACTGTTATCTTCATAGGAAGGACATCCCACTTTGCTGCAGCCTGTTATTTCATGACATTTAGTGCCTCTCGACCTGAACAGGACAAAATCCCCCTGTGCAATCCGCCGGGCAGCTTGGGTCAGACCTTTTAGCGGAAGAAGAAGCATCCTTCTGCTCAGGATGCTCAAAACACCTGAAAGAACAAGCGCAGTCACAATGCCGAAGACTGACATGCGCTTCAGAAGATCGTCTGTGCGCTGCTCCATGACCTCGGCTGACATCCGGAAATAGACAATTCCCCTGACTCTGTCCTTGCTGTCATGGCACTTCATACAGCTTTGTTCATTAATTAACGGACTCATAAAATGCCAGGAATCCGACATGTAATAGGAAATCTCCTGTCCCTGATTGAGAGCATTTATGAAATCCTGCCTGACGGAAAGCAACGATCCTGTCATTCCAAAGGCATATCTGCCTTCAGGGCTTAAGACTGCCACTTCCTGAACTCCCTCAATATCCGCCAAATTCTTCAGGAGGTGTACGGTTTCATCAGGGTTTCCATCCAGCATATTAACTGTAAGGGCCTTGCTTATGACAGAAGTAACAATTGAAGCATCTCTCTCATATGACTCACGGATAAGCAGTGTTTCACGACGCACAACCAGAAATGACAGAAGGGCAATAGCAATTGCCACACTGAGGATAACAACAATAAGATACTTTTTTCCTAAACTTAAATTGCGTATTTTGTGTAGCATTCGCCAAAATTCAGCAGCCCATCCAACCCGCCGATCTGATACCCTGTTTTGCTGCTTGCCTCGCCCATCGCCACAATTGGATGGCAAAAGAAGATTTGATGTAATTTAACATATTTCAGCAAGTAATCACACCGCTGCTGCCTCCCTCCTTACGGACGAATAATTAGTGTATATCCCGCCGCAAATGCCTTCTTGGCAGCAATGCCTAAAAAGATGTGACTATGCTAAAATAGATCGGAATTAAGACTTTTCCTGCTGCATCCTGCAGGCGGCCCTGCGCAACAGTCAGGTGTGAACCTCGTCAGGTCCGGAAGGAAGCAGCGATAAGCATTTTGCCTGTGTGCCGCAGCAAGCCGCTTGCGGGATGGAGCAGGAAAACAGCATTACCTGGAATCGGGTGTTCGTCATTGGCATAAAGTCAGTTTCTGTATACCGCACCTGAAGAGTAACAGCCGACAAAAAACGAATGAGCTATCTTGTACTTGCACGAAAATGGCGGCCCACAACCTTCGACGACCTCGTAGGCCAGGAGCCTATTGCCCGCATGCTCAAGAATGCGCTCCTGCAGCAAAAGATCTCCCATGCATATATTTTTTCCGGGCCGCGCGGCGTAGGCAAGACAACGACCGCCAGAATCCTCGCAAAGGCGCTCAACTGCAAGAATGGCCCTGATGAATCACCCTGCGGCGCTTGTGAATCCTGCAGGGCGGTCACAGAGGGATCATCTGTTGATGTGATCGAGATAGACGGCGCCTCCAACAACAGCGTTGATGATGTAAGAGACCTGAGGGAAAGGGTAAAATACGCCCCCTCAGGCGGCAAATACAAGATCTATATCATAGATGAAGTCCATATGCTTTCCGGCTCGGCCTTTAATGCGCTTCTGAAGACCCTTGAGGAGCCTCCCTCTCATGTCATCTTCGTCCTTGCCACAACAGAGATGAAGAAGATCCCTGCGACTGTTCTTTCCCGATGCCAGCATATGCCGTTTAGAAGAATTGCATCGGCCGTCATCAAGGCGAGGCTCCAGCATATCGTGGATTCTGAGAAGATCGGCATTTCCTCGCATGCCCTGGGGCTGGTTGCAAAGGCTGCGGACGGCAGCATGCGGGACTCTCTCACGATCCTTGATCAGGTTTCATCCTTCTCTGACGAGATCACTGAAGAGCAGGTGCAGAACCTGCTTGGGCTGACCGACTTCGGCATGCTCGCAAAGACAGCGCATGCCCTTATCCTCGGAAACCGCACAGACCTCATAGAGATCGTTGAGAGTCTTTCAGAGCAGGGTTTTGACTTCAGGGCCTTTGTGAGGGAACTGGCCCAGTTCTTCAGGGATCTGCTGGTTGCAAGCGTTGTGAAACACCCGACAGATGTGCTTGAACTGAGCGCTGAGGAGCTTGCTGCAGTCACACAACTGGTGGCAGACACATCAGAGGATCATCTCACGCTGATGCTCTCTGAAATCATGAAGGCAGAAACAGAAGTGAGGAACTCTGCGCTGCCCAGGATAGCGCTCGAGATGGCCCTCATCAGGGCGAGCTTTCTGAGCAGCCTCAAGCCGGTCAGCGAGATCATAAGAAATCTCGACAACCTTGCCGGCAGACCGCCTATCCCGGCCGCAGTCTCCGAAAACGAGAAGGGGAAGCAGGCTGCATCTGCCTCATCGGAGCCGGCTGCCTTAAAGGACAGAAATACAAAAAAAGAGACGGTCAAGGAACCTGAGACTGAAACCCCTGCCCCCGTGGTTTCATTGCCGATGACCGAAACAGAAGCGGATGAGACAATCGGGGAAGAGACTGATACGCTGCCGCTTACAGACGTCATGGAGCATGAATCTGATGAAGAGGCTGCTTCTGACGCTGATGGGCCTTCTCCTGCTGACGAAGAAAAAGACATTGCGAATATCTGGCATAATGTGCTCGACAGCATAGACGCCCCTCTCGCCTCAAAGCTTGTTCATGCAGCAATAGAGCTTACAGGGGATCAGCTTCAGGTCACCCTGCAGAACGGCCAGGCTCTGTTTGCAGACACCATAAGAAAGAGCCTTCCAAAGATTGAGACCATACTGTCTGAGCAGGCAGGCAGGAAACTGGTCATTGCGCTTTCAGCAGAACAGAAAAAAAAGTCTGCCCCAAAGAAAGATCTCAAGAAAAAGGCATCTGATGAGCCGCTCGTCAAAGAGGCCCTTGAACTGTTTGACGGCAGGATCATTGATGTATTACCTGCAGAATCCCAGTCCATAACCGAAAACGGAGGAACCGATGTCTAAGAAAATGTTAGGGGACCTGATGCGTCAGGCTCAGAAACTTCAGGAAGAGATGATGAAGGCCCAGGAAGAGGCAAAGAAAAAGACGGTTGAAGCAACTGCCGGAGGAGGCATGGTCACGGTTGTTGCAAGCGGCGCAGGCCAGATCGTCTCGATAAGGATCGAAAAGGATGTGGTGAATCCGGATGATGTAGAGATGCTTCAGGACCTGATCCTTGCCGCTTCTAATGAGGCGATCAGAAGGGCACAGGAACTGGTGCAGGGCGACATGTCAAAGCTGACCGGCGGCCTGAATCTGCCCGGCATGGGCGACCTGGGCGGCATGTTCGGAAGATAGCCTCGGGCTGTCCGCCTGGGCTGCATGCCGCTGTATCCATGCACGGAATAATCGAAAATCTGATCACTGAACTGACACGTCTGCCGGGCATAGGCAGGAAGTCTGCCCAGAGACTCGCTTTTTTCATCCTCTCGATGCCTGAGTCAGAGGCCATGTCTATTGCAGAGGCGATCAGGACAGTGAAGCAGACGGCCAGGTTCTGCAGCAGTTGCTTTAATATCACCGACAGGGAGATCTGCGAAATCTGCAGCGATGCCTCACGCGACAGAAGCAGGATCGTTGTGGTCGAAGAACCGAGCAATATCCTCGTCATCGAGCGATCAAAGGCCTTCCGCTGCATGTACCATGTGCTGCTGGGTGCGCTTTCTCCCATAGACGGCATAACACCGGAGAAGCTGAAGTTAGCAGAGCTTGTTGAGAGGGTAAAGAACGATCCTGTCAGGGAGGTGATCATTGCAACGAACCCCAACACAAGGGGTGAGATCACAGCCCTGTACATAAAGGAACTGCTCAGTCCTCTTGGCGTCAGGGTGACCCGCATCGCATACGGCCTGCCTATGGGAAGCGACATAGAGTTTGCAGATGAAGTGACCCTCGGCAAGGCGCTTGAGGGCAGACGGGAGCTTTAATATCTATCCCTCTGCCGTTTCTTTCTCAGAAGAATAAGCAATAAAAGAAGTAATCCCGCAACGACCGACAAAATGACCTGATAAAGCGAAAGCTCCCATGCCTTCTCAACCTGCATGCTGAATCCCTGACCGGCAGAAGTGTGGGGTTTGGCAATACTTATTTGGCTTGTCTGAGGCTCTGACGAGGCAGGGGCAGCAACTGCCTCCAGCACCTGTTTTGTCGTCCCGGTTTCAGATGCCTTGGCGTTTTCAGGCGGTCTTGCCTGCTGCCGTCTGCCGTCTGAGCGTATCGCCCTTCTGTCCCTGTCATGGAGATGGTATTCCTTGTAATGCATTCCCCAGTCTTCGCAATTTCTAAGGCATCTGTGGCCGTCCTGGTGATCGGTCTTTCCCGGATGTCCGGAGACTGTTGAAGCAGGGATGATCATCAAAGAAACAGCGAAAAGGGTGATAAGTCTGTAAATCAGCTTAGGAGCCGGCCTTGCCATCTTTTATCTTTCCGGCCCAGAGACCTGCCTTTGCAAGGGTCTCTGATTCATCAAGAGATGTAAGGGTGCGCTTATCGAGCAGGATCTTTCCTCCGACCAGCACTGTATCTATGTCAGCGCCGTTCATGGAGTAGACAATATGGGAGTATATGTCATACATGGGCGTAAGATGGGGCCTCCCCAGATCAGCAAGCACTATATCAGCAGCCTTGCCCTGCTCAAGGCTTCCGCATAGGCTGCCGAGCCCCAGGGCCCCGGCTCCCAGGCGGGTTGCCATTGCCATTGCCTGCTTTGCAGTCAATGCAGACGGATCTTTGGCAATCGCCTTATGCAGCTTTGCTGCCGTTGACATCTCACTCAGTATGCTCAGGTCATTGTTGCTTGCAGCTCCGTCAGTGCCGAAGGTGACATTCACTCCCTCTCTGAGCATCTGCACGACCGGCGCGATACCGGATGCCAGCTTGAGATTGCTTTCGATGCAGTGGGACACATTTGTCCCTGACCCGGCCAACATGGCAATCTCTTCAGGCCCGACCCATACGCAGTGGGCCGCTATAAGACGTTCATCAAGCAAGCCTAAGCAGTCAAGATGCGCAACAGGCCTCCTGCCGTGGCGGGCGAGGATCTCATTGACCTCCCACTCGGTCTCTGACAGATGGGTCTGGAGCATAACATCGTGACGGTCTGCAAGGGCCTTTGTCTTCTTCAGTGTTTCGGGGCAACATGCATATGCAGAATGGGCTGCAATTGACGGAACAATAAGATCATCACCCTTCCAGTTCATGATAAACCGCTCAGCATTGGCGAGGTAGTCATCTGCATTGTTTCCTGTGGCAGAGGGAAAATCAACTACACCAGAGCCTACAACTGCACGCAGGCCTGTCCTCCTGGTCGCCTGGGCTACGGCCTCGCCAAAGAAATACATATCTGCGTATGTAGTGATACCTGCCCTAAGCATCTCGATACAGGCAAGCTCAACAGCATCGCTTACGAACTCAGGGCTGAGCCATCTTGCCTCGGCAGGCCAGATATGCTCCTGAAGCCAGACATCAAGAGGCAGGTCATCTGCAAGCCCCCTGAAGAAGACCATTGCAGCATGAGTATGGGTATTGATCAGGCCTGGAAATGCAACCCTGCCCTTCCCATTGATGATCCTTGCTGCCCGGTAATGAGCATGTATAGTGGAGTCCTTGCCGACAGCCGCGATCTTCCCGTCCTTGACCGCTATTGCGCCCTGCTCAATTATTGCAAGAGTCCTGTCCATAGGCAGGACATAATCAGCAGTTATGATCAGATCAACAGGTTGCACCGGACTGCGTAACTCCCCCTTCCCCTCTTGCCCCAACAGGATCTGTTATTGTTCCACAACAATCCTGAGCATGCGCCTCAGCGGTTCTGCAGCGCCCCAAAGCAGCTGGTCTCCGCAGGTAAATGCAGCAAGATACTGCGGCCCCATATTCATCTTGCGCAGCCTGCCTACAGGGATAGTCAGCGTCCCGGTAATCGCAGCAGGCGTAAGCTCGCGCATGGTTATATCGCGCTGGTTCGGAATCAGCTTGACCCATTCGTTATGCGTCTCGATAATTTCATTGATCTCATTCATCGGCACGTCTTTGGCAAGCTTGATGGTGAGGGCCTGGCTGTGGCAACGCATTGCGCCGATGCGCACGCAGAGGCCGTCAATCGGTATTGGGCTGTCTTGCAGGCCCAGGATCTTGTTCGTCTCTGCCTGGCCTTTCCATTCCTCTTTGCTCTGGCCGTTTTCGAGCTGCTTGTCTATCCAGGGGATGAGTGAGCCCGCAAGCGGCACGCCAAAATGTGCGGTAGGAAAGTTCTTGTCCCTAAGCGTGCCTGCAACCTCGCGGTCTATGTCGAGGATTGCAGAGGCCGGATCATCCAGCAGCACCCGTGCAGCCCTGTGCGCCTCACCCATCTGCTTCAGCAGCTCGCGCATGTTGTTGGCGCCTGCGCCTGATGCAGCCTGATAGGTCATGGCGCTCATCCACTCCACAAGCCCTTCCTTATACAGACCACCCAATGCCAGAAGCATCAGAGAGACTGTGCAGTTACCGCCGATGTAGTTCTTAATGCCCTTTGCCAGACCGTCTTTGATGACATGCATATTAACAGGGTCAAGGATGATGATCGCGTCTTTTTCCATGCGAAGGGCTGATGCTGCGTCTATCCAGTATCCGTTCCAGCCGCCTGCCCTGAGTTTCGGGTAGACCTCATTTGTATAGTCCCCGCCCTGGCAGGAGACGATCATATCCATTGCCTTGAGGTCGTCTATATTCTTTGCGTCTTTCAGAGAGGGCACGTCCCTGCCGATCTTGGGCCCCAGGCCTCCAACATTAGAGGTCGTAAAAAATACCGGCTCAACAAGGTCGAAGTCCTTCTCCTCAAGCATGCGGCCCATCAGGACCGACCCCACCATACCGCGCCATCCCACAAACCCGACTCGCTTCATCCTGTTGCTCCTCTGTTATGAATTTAAAAGCTATTATACCCAAAGCCTTGACTCTTTGCACGCCGGCTTTCTGATATCTTTGCGTTTATTCGTTCATGACAGACCGGCAGTCATCACTTTGCAGGACAAGTCCCGAAAGCCTGGATACCGGGTTTATTTCCTGCCTGCTTATTTTGGTTCATTCGCAAATAAGTTGAAAGAGTCATAAAACTTGCCGGATTTCCGCTTAAGGACCCTTGAGTACGACATTCGAGGGCAGGCTTCGGGAATGACGAACAAAAACACTCAGTTAAGCTTGTCATCCTCGGTCTTGCCTGCCCTCGAAGTTTGTAATCGGGGGCCCCGGGGGGCCAGGGCGTTTTCGACTTATTAATCGTCTCATAATAGTCTGTACACCCTTCGACGATCTCAGGGTGACCGGTCATGGTGAGCCTGTCGAACCATGTCAATACTATTTTGATCCCGTTAATAAATACGGAAAGACACATTTTTTCCAAAGACCACCCTGATCAGTGGTAGAATGTCTGCAATCAATCTAACTTATAGCTGGGGGATACATGCTGAATGCCTCATCCAAAAGACTGCTGTTATTGCTGCTGTTAACCTTTCTTCTTCTGATCTTCCTGCCGGAGTTTCTGTCGCTCTATATTGACTGGCTCTGGTTCAGCGACATAGGTCGAAGCCTGATATTCAGCAGACGGCTTCAGGGCCAGGCAATGTCCGCCCTTGCAGGCGCCCTTGGTGGCTTTCTGATTACGTATCTGAATATCCATATTGCACTGCGCGCAATGAAAGGCAGGGCAGTTGTAATCCCCCTGAACGTGCAGGCAATGCCGCAGCTCGAAATTCTGAGGCATATTGACGGGATCAGGTTCATTGTTCCTGTCCTTGCAGGCCTCTTCATGGCAGCGCTGCTTAACGGCAACTGGTTTACGATTCTGTCATATATAAATGCTGCTGCGTCCGGATATACTGATCCTGTCTTCGGCAGGGATGTCTCTTTCTATATGCTCAGCCTGCCTGCGCACGCACTCGCTGCAAATGCAGTTCAGCTCACACTCTGGGCAACGCTCGGTTCTGTCTGCCTTATCTACCTTGTCAAGGGCGCCCTGTTCATAAGCAGCCGTGGGATCAGGGCAGAGCAGAGAGCATCAGCGCATGTCTCGATTATAGGCGCACTGATCTTCGCGGTCATGGCATGGAAATCGTATATAGATATGCATGCCATACTTTTTTCGGCAGACGGCCATATTACAGGCGCAACATATACAGATGTCCATGCAGTGATCCCCTTCATTAAGGTGAAAATCGCACTCGGCCTGATACTGGCGCTCCTTTTTTTGGCAAATATATTCATCAGGCGCAACCTGCTCATAGGCGCAGGCATTGCTGCATATATGGCGGTCTCATTTATCGGCAGTTCGGTATATCCGGCGCTCCTGCAGAAATTTGTTGTGGCGCCGAACGAACTTGTAAAGGAGACGCCTTATATCGAACACAATATTGCCTTCACGCGCAAGGCCTTCGGTCTTGACAAGGTCGAGGACAGGGACATATCAGGCAGCACCGCTCTTGACCGGAGCGACATCAAGAGAAACAGCGCCACAATAAAGAATATACGCCTCTGGGACCATAGGCCCCTGCTCGATACCTTCAGCCAGATTCAGGAGATAAGGACATATTACCGTTTTTCTTCCGTGGGCAATGACCGGTACATGATAAACGGCGAATACCGCCAGACCATGCTCTCGCCAAGAGAACTTTCGACCGAAAGCATCCCGACCAGAAACTGGATCAACGAGACCCTGACCTTTACCCATGGCTACGGCCTGACGTTAGGGCCGGTAAATCAGGTCACCCCTGAGGGCCTGCCTCTGCTGCTTATCAAGGACATCCCACCGGTATCTACAGCAGATGTACTGAAGGTGACCCGGCCCGAGATCTATTTCGGCAGGCTCTCAAGCCCCTACGTAATCGTCAATACAAAGTCCAGGGAGTTTGATTATCCTTCCGGAGAGGAGAATGTCTTTACCGAATATTCGGGAAAGGCAGGGGTAAAGCTCGATTCCTTTTTGAAGAAGGCGGCCTTTAGCGCCTATTTCAAATCAATGAAGCTTATCCTTTCAAACGATCTTACTGATCAAAGCAGGATCATCTTCCACAGGAATATCATAGAGAGGGTGCGTAAGGCCATGCCGTTTCTTATGCTCGATGCTGATCCATATATGGTGATAGATGACAGCGGCGCCCTCTACTGGATGCTGGATGCGTATACTGTAAGCAGGCGTTTCCCCTATTCCCAGCCCTCTGCAAGGGGCATGAACTACATGCGGAATTCGGTAAAGATCACCATAAATGCCTTTGACGGCAGCATGGCCTTCTATATGGCCGACATGCAGGACCCTCTGATCAGAACGGTCTCTGCCATCTTCCCGGGAACGCTCCAGCCGCTTGAGGAGATGCCTGCTGATCTCAGAAACCATATCCGCTACCCCCTCGACATCTTTGATATCCAGACCCAGATGTATTCCATCTATCATATGGAAAACCCCCAGAGCTTCTATAACAGGGAAGACCAGTGGGAGATCCCTGCGCTTGGCGGTTCGGACAAGTCTGTTATGGAGTCATATTACACGATCATGAAGCTTCCGGAAGAAAAGAAGGAAGAATTTATCCTTATGCTCCCCTTTAATCCGAAAAAGAAGGATAATCTGTCCGCCTGGATGGTGGCACGAAGCGACGGAGAGCATTATGGGAAGCTTGTGGCATATCGCTTTCCCAAGGACAGGCTTGTATACGGGCCAAAACAGATAGTTGCAAGGATCAACCAGGATACGGAGATATCCCGCCAGATTTCGCTCTGGGATCAGCGCGGCTCACAGGTTATCCAGGGAACTCTTCTGGTGATCCCGATCGAAAACTCCCTGATCTATGTTCAGCCCCTGTACCTGCGGGCAGAAAACGGCAAGATACCGGAACTCAAACGGGTAATTGTGGCGTATGAAAACCGCATAGCAATGGAGGAGACACTTGATGCAGCTCTTTCGAGGATATTCGGGGAGGTCAGGACTTCTGACGGGACAGTTCAGGCTGTTGATATCCGGATTCCTGAGGCCAGACAGGACAACAGGCTCGGGCCTCTTGCAAAAGAGCATTTTGACCGCGCCATAAGGGCGCAGAGAGAAGGCAACTGGGCCCTGTACGGTGAGGAGATACAGAAGCTGGGCGAGGTGATCAGGAAGATGCAGAAGTAAGCATATAAAAAGGGGCCTTGCCGGCCCCCTTTCTACTGCACTCTGATAAGGCAGGAGCTTATTTCACAGCTACAAGGTCAGCCACCATGTCTCCCACCTCGGTTGTGGACATGCCCATATGGCCTGCAGCCTGGCTCTTCATCTTCTGCATCACGGCGATCATGGCTGCCTCGATCCCCTGCGCTGCCTTTTCTTCTCCAATAGTGTCGAGCATCATCATGGCCGCACCGATGGCTGCCATCGGATTGATCACATTCTTTCCGGTATACTTGGGTGCGCTGCCGCCCATCGGCTCGAACATCGAGACGCCCTCAGGATTGATGTTGCCTCCTGATGCAATGCCAAGGCCGCCCTGTATCATGGCGCCCAAATCAGTAATGATATCCCCGAAAAGGTTTTCCGTAACTGCCACGTCAAACCATTCAGGGTTTTTTACGAACCACATGTTTGCTGCATCAACATGGTTGTAGTCGCGCTTAAGCCCTGGGTAATGCTCCTGCCCCATCTCCTCAAATGCGCGATACCAGAGGTCTCCGCAGTGCGTAAGCACATTGCGCTTATGGATCAGCGTGACCGGTTTTTCAGCATATTTGGGGCTTATGGCATTTCGCTTCTTCTTAAGTTCAAAGGCATATTTCAGGCAGCGGTCAACTGTCCTGCGGTCATAGACCATCATCTGCGTTGCGATCTCCTCAGACGTGCCTACGCGTGTTGCCCCGCCGATGCCTGTATAGATGCCTCCGGTGTTTTCGCGTATGACAACAAAATCTATATGCTCAGGCCCCTTGTCCTTAAGCGGAGTCTCAACATTGGGGTAAAGCTTCACAGGCCTCAGATTGATGTACTGGTCAAGACTGAAGCGCGTCTTAAGGAGTATGCCGGTCTCTAAAATGCCGGGCTTCACATCAGGATGTCCGATTGCGCCGAGATACATGGAGTCAAATTTCCTGAACTCATCAATTGCGCTGTCAGGCAGCGTCTCGCCGGTTCTAAGATACCGTTCCGCGCCAAAGTCAAAGCTGGTATACTCCAGTTTGAAGCCGCCTCTGGATGAAGCAGCATCAAGGACCTTTACCCCTTCTCTTAGAACCTCCGGGCCTGTGCCGTCACCGGGAATCAGCGCTATATTGTATGTTTTTGCCATAATAATCCTCCTGCACCAAAAAAAGTTTTATATATTAGCATATCTCTGGTTCATCTTTGAATAAGTCCTCATATTCATAAAATTCCGCCTGTGCTAAAATAACCAAGAATTACAAACAGATGACACATGGAGGGCTTCATGTCTCATAAATTCAGTGATGCTGCATCATGCTGGAAGGCAATACTTTCGGACTCAGAGAAAAACCGCCATCTCCTGAAGGAGATAGAAGCATTCGCGCGCCAAAGCACTGCCCCCACAGAGGTAGTCTTCGGCACTTCGGGCTGGCGGGGCGAGATAGGCACAGACTATACCTTTCAAAATGTCCGCATTGTGACTGCTGCGCTGATCGAGATGCTCAGCGCAAATGATCCTCTGGTGATGCAGGCAATCGGCATGCAGAATATGGATGAGATCCGGAGGAGGGGAATAATTGTCGGCCACGACAACCGTTTTCTTGGCCCTGAATTCAGCATGGAAGTTATCGGTCTTCTTCATAAGGCAGGCATCAGGACGTGGTATGCAGGGGAGGCTCCAACCCCTGAGTTTTCAGCCGGCATCGAAATGCTCGGGGCAGCATGCGCTGTTAATCTCACTCCTTCGCATAATCCTGCCAACTATGCAGGCTTCAAGTTTAATCCCTCTGACGGCGGGCCTGCCGGATCAGAAATAACCTCAAAGATCGAGGAGAACGCAAACAGGATGATGAAAGAGGCAGAGCCGCCGGTTTCCGAAAATGGCGAGGCCCCTGAACGGATAGATTTATCAGCTCTCTACGTAGCCTATCTCAAACAGAGAAAGACCATAGATATCAACCGGATCAGGGAATTTGTTGCCGGGGCTGACTGCGCCATCTGTATTGACAATGTTCACGGCTCAACACGCGGCAGGCTGCAGCGCATACTTGGTGAAAGTCCTAAGATATCCTACTTAAGAACCGACGATGATTATCTCTTCGGCGGCATAGCGCCTGAACCCTCTGAAGGGAATATGCAGGGCGTCGAAAAGGCGCTTGCACGCAGCAGCGCCGGTCTGAAATTAGGGGCAATAATGGACCCTGACGGAGACCGCATCAGATTCACCGACGGCAGCACCCAGATCCCGATGAACTATTTTGGCGCCATGGCCCTGCACTTTCTTTATGTCCATAAGAAGTTCAGGGGCGTTGTCGCAAAATCAGTAGGCACAAGCAACTTTGTGAATGCCATTGCAGAGAGGCTCGCCATTGCGGTCAGGGAGACGAAGGTCGGATTCAAGAACTTCAGGCCCTTCCTTTTGCCTTCTTCTGAAGAAAAGGCCATTGTTGCCTTTGAAGAGTCAGACGGCATTACCGGCTACAACCACACGCTCGAAAAAGATGCGATATTCGGTCTTCTTTTGGCCATAGAGATGACGGCAGCAACAGGCTTGAGTCTGGGCGATTACCTGAATAAGATCATGGACGAATTCGGACATTATTACCCGGACCGCTCAGGGATCTCTGTTGACCGGTCGCTTGTCGGAAGACCGCTGCTGGAGAAACTCTCCGGCATAGCACGCAGCCATCCGGCAGGCTCCTCTGTTGTGATCGCAGGACAGAGCCGCACGGTCAAAGACCTGATAACCGTGGACGGCACAAAACTTGTCTTTGACGACGGCTCATGGCTTATGATAAGGCCTTCAGGCACAGAACCGAAGGTCAGGTTCTATATCGAGGCTCGCACAGAAAAGGGCAAGAAGGCGGTTTTTGAAACAGCAGAGCAGATGACCAAAGAAGCCCTGGGAATCTGAACCGCTCCTGACTCACCCTGAAAGTTGATTTGGACTGCCTGTTTTTTGTAACATCAGTGCATCCCGATGACAGCCGTATCGTAAAGAAATCCTGTCTTCTGAAATAATCACACTACCTGGAGGCGCTGTGAAACATACGATGAACCTTGACCAGCTCTGCATCAACACTATAAGGATGCTCTCTGCCGACGCTGTGCAGCAGGCAAATTCAGGACATCCCGGCATGCCGATGGGAGATGCTGCCATGGCATACGTGCTCTGGTCCAGATTTCTGAAGCATAACCCAAGGAATCCCTACTGGCATAACCGCGACCGGTTTGTGCTTTCTGCAGGGCATGGCTCCATGCTGCTTTACAGCCTGCTCCATCTGACAGGACACAATATCTCGCTCGATGACATAAAGAACTTCAGACAGTGGGGCAGCAAGACTCCGGGGCATCCTGAATACTGCCTTGACTGCGGCATAGAGACAACTACCGGGCCCCTGGGACAGGGCTTTGCAACAGGAGTAGGCATGGCCATGGCAGAGAAGTATCTCGCCGAAATGTTCAACAGGCCGGGCCTTCCTCTCGTGGACTATTACATATACGGCATTGTGAGCGACGGCGATCTTATGGAAGGCATCTCGTCAGAGGCGGCCTCTTTGGCAGGCCACCTGAGGCTCGGCAAGATCATCTATCTCTATTCAGACAACAAGATAACCATTGAGGGCTCGACAGATATTGCCTTTACCGAGGACGTGGCAAAGAGGTTCGAGGCGTACGGCTGGCAAGTGCAGCATGCCGATGGGGAGGATCTTAAGGGCATAGAAAAGGCCCTTGCTGCTGCAAAGAAGGACAGGTCCAGACCTTCGATTATCATTGTGCGCACGCATATCGGATTCGGCAGTCCTCACAAACAGGACACAGCAGATGTGCACGGCTCTCCGCTTGGGGAAGATGAGCTGAAGCTGACAAAACAGAATCTCGGCTGGCCCCAAAAGAAGTTTTACATTCCTTCACAGGCCCTGAGCCATATGCGCAAGGCTCTGCAAAAAGGCAAGAAAGAAGAGGCAGCCTGGACAGCCGTCTTCAATAAATACGGCAAGAGGTTCCCTGAACTCGCAAAGACATGGAATACCATATCAACAGGAAACCTCCCGGATGGATGGGAAGCCCTGCTGCCGGTATTTAAGCCTGAAGACGGCAGCATTGCAACGCGGAGCGCATCGGGCAAGGTGCTCAATGCAATAGCCGACAAGCTCCCCCATCTTATCGGCGGCTCTGCAGACCTTGCGCCGTCCAATAACACGCATCTGAAAAAATATGCTGATTTCGGCATGGCAAAAGGCGGCAGGAATATCCACTTTGGCGTAAGGGAACATGCCATGGGCGCAATCCTCAACGGCATGGCCTTAAGCAGGATGCTCATACCCTATGGCGGCACATTTCTTGTCTTCTCCGACTATATGCGGCCTGCCATCAGACTTGCCGCCCTTATGGAGACGCATGCCGTGTATGTCTTTACCCATGACTCGATCGGCCTTGGCGAAGACGGGCCGACTCACCAGCCGATTGGGCACCTGAGCAGTCTCAGGGCCATGCCGCATCTGTATGTGATCAGGCCTGCGGATGCAAATGAGACCGCAATTGCCTGGAAGCTCGCTGTCAGAGATCCGAAGCGTCCGCATGCGCTTATACTTTCGCGCCAGAACCTGCCGGTCCTGGACAGAAAGAGATATGCCCCGGCTGCAGGCGCTGAAAAGGGAGGATACGTGCTTTCGGACTGCAAGGGCACGCCAGATATCATCCTGCTTTCCTCAGGCGCAGAGATCCATCCGACCCTCGCGGCTGCAGAGGAACTTAAGAAGGCGGGAATTAAGGCAAGAGTAGTCAATATGTTCTGCTTCGAGATCTTCGAACAGCAGACCCCGGCCTATAAAAACAGCGTGCTTCCCATTAAGGTCGAAAAGAGGCTTGCAGTGGAGGCAGCGGCCAGCCAGAGCTGGCATAAATACGTCGGCTTAAAAGGTGATGTGATCGGCATGGACCGGTTCGGCGCCTCAGCGCCTGCAAAGATACTGTTTGAGAAGTTCGGGTTCACAAAAGAAGATATCATCGCAAGGGCAAAGGCAATGCTCAGGAAATAGACCGGACTCAAGGAAATATATCTTCTTTTGCAGGCAGGAAGAATTGGCGGAATTTCGGTTGTCTACGAATGAACCTTTTTTCCTGTCCGGTCTTTCCCCTGAAGCCTCCTGATCGTCTCTTTGAGCATATTGAGGTGAAACGGTTTCTGCATAAAGGCGTCCGGCTTAATACCGTTTAGGGCGGTTGCCTCTTCATAACCGCTTGAGATCAGCACCCTGACATCAGGCTTAAGCGCCCTTATCTCCCTGAAGAGGGCCTTCCCGTCCATACCCGGCATCTGAATATCCAGAACAACGGTCCCTATATCGTCCCTGTTGGCCTTGAACAGTTCGAGTGCTTCAAGCCCGTCAGCGGCAGTCAAGACCTCAAAGCCCTCGCCTGTGATAACTGTCTTTATTAGGGACAGTATCAATCTCTCGTCCTCTGCTATCAATACCTTTCTGCCGACTGCCGCCGGAGGCATGGATATCGGCTCCGGCGAAACAGGTTTCTGAATGTACCTCGGAAGCCAGGCATGAAAGGTCGCGCCTCTGTCCGGTTCGCTCTCTGCAGTAATGCATCCTTTATAGAGCTGGACAATGCCTGCAACAGCAGCCAGGCCGAGGCCCCTGCCCATGAATTTTGTCGTAACAAAAGGCTCGAATATATTGGGCAGGATATCTGGTGATATACCGCAGCCATCATCAGAAAGATAAAGATATATATAATCACCTGCCGGATGCTCCTGCCCAAGAGTACATTGCCATGCCGGCTTATTTTCGATATTTGCGGTCTGAAGCCTGATTCGGCCCCCTTTTGCTTCGAGCGATTCAAAAGAATTGATCAGCATATTTACGATTGCCTGATTGATCTGTGCCTGGTCTGCATAGACCGGCCAGAGCTCTTCAGCCAGATCGAGGCCAATATCTATATTGCTCTTCCTGCTGCCGCGGGTTATATTCAGGTCCTCATGTACAGCCTCATTAATCGAAACCACGCCTGGCTGATAATTGCCGAGCCTGGCATAGGCCATCAATTGCCGGGTAAGTCCTGCCATCTGTTCTGCAGCGCGGATGATGCTGTCTGCATGGGACTGCTCAGTATTGCCTGCAGGCAGTTTCATCTTCAGCAGTTCAGCATTGCCGATAACACCCATCAGCATATTGTTGAAGTCATGGGCAATGCCGCCTGCGAGGGTGGCGATGGACTTCTCTTTCTGCTGCTGAAACAGATGCTCTTTCAGTTTTTTCTGCTGCTCCTCCATCTTAAGTCTTTCGGTGATATCCCTGCAGGACTCGATTATCTGAACAAGGTCGCCCTTTTCATCAAATACAGGGGAGGCATTGATCTCTACCGTGCGCGGAGTGCCGTCCGGCCAGATATGCGTATGCACACAGGCTACAGGTTTCTTAAGCTCCTCTATCTGCCGGTACGGGCAGATAGAGGCGTCGCAGGGCCTCTCGCTTCGGTGAAAAAGTTTATAACATTTCTGTCCGGGCTCAAGATGTCCCTGGCCTGACAGGCCAAGGCTCGCCTTATTTGCAAAGACGACATTACAGTCTTTGTCTACGGCATAGATAGGCTCATGGATGGAATCAATAAGCGTCTGAAGATAGTTCCTGTGGCTCGAAATTATGCTGTTTGCCTTTTCCAGTTGCAGGGTTCTCTCTGCCACTTTGGTCTCAAGGGTTCTAAGGAGTTCATCCCGCTCATCAATAATTCTTAATTCTGCTGCACATCTCTCGATCGTCGAGAGCAGTTCTCTGACATCAATCGGTTTTCTGATATAGTGGCTTGCGCCATTTTGGAGAGCTACAACAGAATCATTGAAATCCATATGGCCCGATATCATGATAACCGCAACGCGTTCTTTGTCCATCTCCTTGATTCTGCGCAGGAGGTCCAGGCCGTTGACCTTGGGCATTCGTATGTCAGACAGGACTATGGAGGGCCGCTCCTTAAGATAGATCTCAAGGGCCTCCTGACCGTCATTTGCAGTAAAGATCTTGTACCCGCGGCCCTGAAGAAGCAGGCCTGTAACATGCAGTATCTGCGGTTCATCATCAGCCAGGAGTATGGAGGACCTCCAGGGGACTGATGAAACTGAGTTATCAGACATTTGACACCTCCGCCGACGCCATAACCGGAAGGATGACCCTGAATGTGCTACCAACGCCTTCCGTCACTTCAAGGTCTATCCTGCCGGAGTGTTCTTCTATTATCCCAAAGCTGATCGAAAGCCCGAGTCCTGTGCCCTTGCCCACTTCCTTGGTTGTAAAGAACGGGTCGAATATATTCTTCTGAATCTGGGGAGGAATACCACCGCCATTGTCTGTAAACTCCGCGATAACACAACCATCCTCTGCATGGTATGTTCTTATATGGAGGACCTTCTCTGTATCTTTTGGTCTTAGCTCCAGGGCATCCCTTGCATTGGTAATGAGATTCAGAAAGACCTGCTCCAGTCTGTTCGTATTTGCGGCCACAGGAGACAAATCCTCCTGAAAATCCGTTTCGATCCGGATATCTCTTAACCTCAGCTGCGCGCTGATCAGGGAGAGCGAGCCTTTAACTGCATCTGTTACATCTGTCTTTACATGGCTGTTGCCGTTATTATCCTTTCGGGCAAAGGTTCTGAGGTGCTCAATAATCCCGTTGATCCGGCTGACCTGTTTATTTATCAGATGAAAAGTTTCTTCAACATTTGGATGAAGAGGAGGAAGCATGCTGTCTTCTGCATCAGCCAGAACTGTCTGGCTTGCAATGCCGATGATGTTGAGTGGCTGGTTGATCTCATGGGCTATCCCGGTTGCCATTTCGCCAAGCTGTGAAAGCCTGCTGGCATGAAACAGCGTTGCATGGGCCATATCCAGCTCATGCTCCACCTTTTTCCGTTCGGTTATGTCAACAACCGCCTCAAGCAGCAGATCCTCTCCGTCAATCTCTACCGGGATGACGGTCTTTAAGACCGGCAGATGTTTGCCCTGCCTTGTGACAAGGGCCCGCTCTGACTGCTCAAGATGCTGCCCGAAGTCCAGCACAGGACATCTGTCTTTCCTGACCGGGCACATGGCATCATTGCATTGCATTCCTCGTATATCATCTTCAGAATCATAGCCCGACATCTCTACGGCAGCCTTATTTGCATAACGAATCCTTTTGTCCAGCCCTATAATGAATATGCCGTAGGGCAGGATGTTCAGAATCTTCTGAAGCGTGTTCTGCGTCTTTCTTATGTCATCTGAAGCCTGCTTCTTTTCCGATGCATGCCTGATATTAAGCAGCAGCTGCTCAATCTCATACGGCTTCTGCAAAAAGGAGAAGGCCCCTTTGTTCGTCGCCTCTATGGCGGACTCCAGCGAGGCGTTGCCGGTAAATACAATGGCCTCAACCTCAGGATACGCATCCTTGAGTTTTCTGAGCACTTCGATCCCGGTCATGTCCGGAAGCCGCAGGTCTATCAGCGCTATGTCTGCAGGACTGGCTTTCATAAGTGCAAGCCCCTCAGCCCCGCTGCCGGCAGTAATGCAGTTGTAGCCTTTTGCCTTCAGAATATCTGAAAGGGTCTTTCTGAGGTTCAGATCATCGTCTACGACCAATATCAGATCACTCTTCATGGTCAGGCCTTCCCGCCCCGGCAGTCATTAAGCGTGCCAAGAATATTCTGGAGTTTTTTCCGCTTTATCTCCTCTATTGCCACTATCAGATCTTCTGTAATAAAAGGCTTATACATGCAGGTATAAGCCCCGATCCTGTATGCATTTTCTATGGAATCCTTCATATTCTCCTTATAGGCAGTCACCATAACCACCGGTTTGGTAGGATAGCGGCCACGTATTGACTGCAAGACCTCAAGCCCGTCGTAATCGCCCAGTTTGAGATTAAGCAGGACCGCCAGCTTGTATTCCTGCTCCATAAGCCCAAGCACCCTGTCAGGCTCTGATTCGGTATCCACTGCATACCCCCGCGCCTGCAGGATATCCCTGAGCGTACTGCAGAACTCAGGGTCGTCGTCAACAATCAGCACGCACTCCTGCCTCCTGAGCAATGACAGAAATAAAAGAAGCGCCTGTATGTCAACCGGCTTTGTCATAACCGAATAGGAGCCGCATTCCCTGGCAGCCTGAATCTGCTCCTCAGCAGCATATGCACTCATCAGAATAACCGGAAGATCAGGGGATATCTTCCTGATCATGGACAGGGCCTCTATCCCGTTTATCTTCGGCATTTTTATATCCATCAGCACGCAATCAGGCATCTCAGTCCTGACCTTCTGCACTGCATCTTCCCCTGTGTATGCAAAGACTGTCGCATGGCCCCTGATTCTCAATATGTCGCAGAGCGTCTTGACAATCCTTTGATCATCATCAACCACAAGCACCTTAATCATTTCGCTCATGTATGCCACTCCCCGGAAGGCAGCATTATCGTGAATGATGTACCCCTGCCGACTTCAGTTTCTACTTCTATTGCGCCCCCGTTTGCCTCAGTCAGCTTTTTGACGACAATCAGTCCGAGCCCGAGCCCCCTGGCCTTGGTCGTAAAGAGCGGCTGAAAAAGCCTCTTCAGATTTTCAGGCGATATGCCTTGCCCTGTGTCCCTGACAGCGATCTCGACAAACCCGGAGTCAGGTTCGGGGGATAAGGTCTCACATTTCAGGGTTGATCGTAACAATTGCAACCCTGAACCTGATACTGACCTCGCAGAGATGTTCAGGCTGCCGCCTTCGGGCATTGCCTGTACGCTGTTTGCTATCAGATTCTGCAGCACCTGTACCATCTGAAACGGATCAGCATAGACCGGCATGTCCGTTCCGCTGCATGGCGTCTCAATGCTCACATTGTCCGGAATCTGGCATTTTGCGAGGCTCCTCCTTATCAGATCTCCTGCGGGGATCAGCTCTTTTTGGGAAGCCTTGGTGCGCGAAAAATCAAGAAGATCATTGATGATCCGCTGCGAGCTGTCCACCTCTGTCTTTATGATCTCCAGGTATTCCCTGACTGTCTCATCTGCCTCATGCAGCGCGCTCTTGAGAAAATATACTGCATTGTTTATCACCCCAAGGGGGTTCCTAAGCTCATGCCCAACGCTTCCCGATATCTGGCCGAGTATGGCCATCTTCTCTTTTCTTATCAGTTCTTCCTGCAGTTCAAAAAGTTGCGCGGTCCTTTCTTCCACTTTATGTTCAAGGTCTTCCCGGAGTCTGATGATCATCTCTTCAGCCTTCTTTTTCTCTGTGATGTCTTCACAGAATGTTACAAGACCTATCAGTCTTCTGCCCTCCCGCAGGCCTGGAAAGTCATTGTTTTCTACCAGTTCTCTTAATATGTTCGCAAAGACGCAGGCAGATTCAATCCCTGTGTGGGGCAGGATAACGGCAAACTCCTCGCCGCCGTATCGTGCAAGGGTTTCTCCCCTCCTGATGCGGGCCATGATGATGCGGGCGAACTCCTTAATTACACTGTCTCCCTGCTCATGTCCATAGTCATCATTTATCTTCTTGAAATCATCTATATCAATCAGCAGGACAGCAAGCGGAAAGCCATGCCTCACTGCCTGCGCCATTTCTTCATCGAGCCTCTTAAACAGATATCTCCGGTTGTAAGCACCGGTCAGTTCGTCAGTAACAGAAAGATACTCCAGTCGTTCATTGACTTTACGGAGCCTGGATGTCCTTTCGAGCACCTGCTTCTCGAGGTCTTCTGAATACTGTTTCAACCTTTCCAAAAACAGGTTGCGTTCTTTAATTGTCACGATCTTTGCCAGGGCATCACGTATTGCAGACTGAAGTTCCCTGAGGTCTATCGGCTTCTGTATATACCTGAATGCCCCGCACTGCAGGCATGCGATTGCATCATTAAGGCCGCCATGACCTGTTATCATGATCATCTCTGTTTGGCCTTGTGACCTCTTCTTCACCTCCCTGAGAAGACTGATTCCGTCCATTCCCGGCATCTTTATGTCGGACAGGACAATAGTAGGCTGCACCTTATCGTAGAGTTCCACGCCCTGAAATCCGTCATATGCAACAGCAACCGGGTAGCCCCGCGGCTCCAGAAAAGATCTCAGGCTCTGCACAATCTCAGGTTCATCATCCACAACAAGTATGGTTTTTTTATGCTCTGAACCTGTCTGGCTTCTGCCGTTGCCCGGCCTTAAAGCATCAGTCCTGCTGCTTTTGTCCGTATTTTCCTGCATGGCATCAACCCGACGCCCTCAGTATAATGACCGCAATAAAAGAGCCGGCTACTGTCCTGCCTGCATTCTCTATGGAATTCATAATAACGACCTCCCTGTGTTGATCGGCAGAAGATAAATCAGGTTGAAAGCGCCTCCCTTACCTTCCTCATCAAGTCACGACTCGCAAAAGGTTTGCTGATAAACGGCGCCCTGCTTTCCGATATGATAGTTTGCGAAAGGCTGTCATCTGCATAGCCTGACATATAAAGCACCCTGGTGCCCTTCCAGATGCTCTTTACAACATCAATCAGTTCCTTGCCGCCCATCTTCGGCATAACTATATCGGTAATAATAAGATCTATCATTATTTCCCGCCCCCTGCAGAACTCAAGCGCCTCAAGTCCGTTGCATGCCTGATACGCCGTAAACCCGTGAGTCTGAAGTATCTCGACAGCAAAGTTCCTGACCATCTCGGCGTCATCAACAACAAGCACTGTTGCTGAGCAGTCCTGATCATCAGAATGCTCAGTCCCCGGCTTCGCAATGTCCGGCTTCTCATGTGCCATAGGCAGATATATCTCAAACCTGGTGCCCTCTCCCTGCCTGCTCCAGATGCGTATTTCCCCCCTGTTCTGTTCAACGATTCCGTACACCGTGGAAAGTCCCAGGCCGGTACCCTTGCCGTCTTTCTTGGTCGTGAAAAACGGTTCGAATATGTGGTCAATAATGTCCTCCGGTATGCCGGAGCCTGAATCAGTGAACGAAAGCCGCACATACCTGCCGGGCGGGATTCTGTCTTTTCTGTCTGTCTCCTTCTCAGGCACCTCCACATTTGCGGTTTCAATCTTTATGCTGCCCCTGCTCGAAATCGCATCCCTTGCATTGACCGCAAGGTTGATTATTATCTGTTCTATCTGTGTGGGGTCGGCCTTGACACAGCCGAGGTCCGGCGCCAAAGATACGGCAAGCTCAATATGTTCGCCGATAAGGTTACCCAGCATCCTTGTGAATTCCCTGATACTGTCATTAAGATTCATTACCTTTGGCTCAATCATCTGCTTTCTGCTGAACGCCAGAAGCTGCCTCGTTATATTGGCCGCCTTCATGGCAGCATCGCAGATCTTCCCCAGGTTCTTGTAAGCCGGCGCATCGCGGCTCATCTTCATCTGTGTCAGTTCGGCAAGTCCGATTATCGCGGTCAGGTAATTATTGAAGTCATGCGCCATGCCGCCAGCCAGCCTGCCTATGGACTCCATCTTCTGCGACTGATAGAGCTGATCCTTAAGTTTCTTATGCTCTGTTATGTCGGTTATCAGCCCTTCGTAAGACATAAGATTTCCTTTCCCATCAAAGTGCTGTACAGGTGTATGTTTTATCCAGCGGATCGAGCCCTCCTTATGAATAATTCGATGCACGATATGATGCACAGACTCCCCTGCAGTGATCCTGTTTATGTGATCCATGACATAGTCCAGGTCATCAGGGCAGATCATCTTGAACCACAGGGATCTATCGGCCTCATATTCCTCAGGACAATAGCCGGTTATGGCGACACAGCCGGGGCCGTGAACAGTCCTGACCGGGACGCCCTGATGCACATGCACTGTGTAGATATAGTCGGTGACTGCATCGAGAAGTTTTCTGTACCGGTATTCACTTTCCCTGAAGGCCTTCTCCAGTGCGCTGAACTCTGCAAGATCAGGCTCAAGCGTGCCGTTCTTCGTGGAGCTTTTCATGGCCCATTCTACCTTTTCACCAGTTTATTGCAGGATATATCAACAGTGACCAGCCGCTCTTCACCGGCAGCGATATACCTGCCTGCCCCATCAGCAGTCTCAGGATAGACCTTATGCCCTCAAGACAGCCGGAAGTGAGCCTGCCATGGAAATTCACGATGCTCCTGTCGTCTGATTTCTCCATGTCAAAATTCATCGGTTCTGTTCCGCTGCAAGGACTGTCCCTCCCGTATGAGGCGCACAGTCGCTTTCACATTTTATGCAGTCGCCGTTGATACATTCTTCAAGAGTCTTTCTGCTTGCCTCTTTCAGATGATTTCCTACCAGGGTCACGGTCTTCCTGAGTTTTCGGGATGTCCTTACTGCCCGCAGCAAATATTGGATACAATCCGGATCAATGTCCGCTACACGCTCAAAATTAAGGACTATGTGATTCACACTGCCTATGGACATCATCAGGGCAAGCCTGAGATCGTCTCTATAGTTGGCAGTAAGCATCCCTTCAAAAGATAAAATGCCGATGTCGCCTGACTGGTCGAATTCAAAGTTCATATCAGCGCCTCCCTGCCTGCTCTTGCCTTAATTCCGGAATATGCATACCGCCGCCCCGCCATGCACTGAAGGCAGGCAGGCTGCGGTTTCTCTCCGGCAGGTGCTCTTTGAGCAAAGTTTCGATCTCCCTTATTTCAGAGAACCTCATGCCTGATATCTCTGAGGCCAGCCTGAAGCCCTCTCCCCTGAAGAACCAGATACTCTCCTGCCTGTGGTCTTTGCTGAACAGATCCTCAATAGCCTGCAAAATTACTGCCTCTGCGAGATGTTTCGGTTTCATTTCTCCCTCCGCGCATGTATTGTTTGTAACAGGTATTTGCATTTGCCATGCCTGTTGCTGCAAGGAGTTTGGGTTTTCATACAGATCAAAGGGTTGAATGATGAAAGGCTGCATAGTTCGGTTCCTGAACCGCTAATAACCTATCAATAAACCGTTTATAAGCCTGTTAATAACGTGGACATCACAAAGCAGTCTTGAGCCAAATGTCTTTCATAATCAGGGAGTTGACGAAATGTGAAAAAGATAACAGGTGCAACTTTAATTGCAGAATAACTATAATCAAAAAAACTGCGTCTCTTCTTCCTTGCCGGTCTCAGAAGAGCTTCGGCCTGTAGGAGGCCCCCTTGCCCTGCCTTTTACTCACCTTTTTTGAAACTGCCTGGCGCGAGATGCCGAGCATGGATGCAGCCATGCTCATATTCCCGTTTGAACGCTTCAAAGCCTCTTCCATGAAATAGGCCTCTACCTCTTTTATTGTAGGGAAGCGGCTGAAATTGCATGAAATGGCAGCTTTACTGTTAACGGCTGCCGCAAGATCAGTCTGCAGCGCTGAAGCGTTATTGCCGACAGCATCCTTAAATCTTTCCATTGGCATAATGCCTGACTGATGCCGGGCAACAGCATCATAGACCATTGCCTGGAGTTCACGGACATTGCCGGGAAAAGGATAGTTCGAAAGAAGCCTCTCGAGTTCAGGAGTGACCGAAGGCCTCTTTTTATTCATGCTGTTGGCCGCCTCTTTGATCAGGTAATTAAGCAGCAAAGGTATGTCCTCAGGCCTTTCGCGCAGGGGAGGGATCGAGATATGATGTGATGAGAGGCGGTAGTACAGATCCTTCCGGAACTTCCCCTCGGCAATCATCCTGCCAAGGTCTCTGTTTGTGGCGGTTATCAGGCGTGCATTGCTGCGACGGGGCAGATCAGATCCAAGCGGGAAATACGTCCGCTCCTGAATCAGTCTGAGCAGTTTGACCTGGGAAGCCTCATTAAGGTCTCCTATTTCGTCAAGAAACAATGATCCTTCAGCAGCCTGCCGAATCAGACCCTGTCGGCGCTGATCAGCCCCGGTGAAGGCGCCCTTGTCATGACCAAACAGTGTGTCGGACAGCATGGCATCATCCAGGCCGGCTACATTCACCGCAATAAAGGAACCCCTGCAATTGCTGACCTGGTGTATGGCCCTGGCGATCAATTCCTTGCCGACGCCGGTCTCTCCGGTTATCAGCACAACTGACCTTGAACAGGCAATCGCCTCTATGTAATGAAAGATGTTGAACATCTTTTCATTCTTTGTAATAACAGGGGAAAAGGCTTCCTTATGCTTCAGCTCCCTCTTTAACAGACCTGCCCTGAGTCTTTCGGCTTCATTGCGGAATTCATTAAGTTCAAGGGCCCTCCTGATGCTTGAGACAAAACGGCTCTTCTCGACCGGTTTTACCAGATAATCGAATGCCCCCTTTTTTATGCATCTGACAGCAGTCTCAAGATCATTTACAGCAGTCATGACAATCACAGGGATATGGGGAAAATCTCTCTGAACTTCATCCAGAAGTTCCTCACCCGATGTATGCGGCATACGAAGATCCGTCACTATCAGGGACGCCCCGTGTACTGCCAGAAAGGTCATGATATCCCGGCTGTCAGTGAAGAGCTTCACATCACTGATCCCTTCGCTCAACAGGATTATCCTGAAGCTGTCCAGAATTGGCTGTTCGTCATCAACAAGGACAATCGGGGGTGAGCGATGATCAATCGCAGACTTCTCACCAATGCCGTTATTCTCCTTATCGGTCATCCTGATGTTTCCCGGGCACAGGCAGCATTAATGTTGCAGTTGTACCCCTGTTCAGCGTTGAAGCGAAAGTCAAAGAGCCGTTATGGTTCCTCACAATAGAGAGGGATATGCTCAGGCCAAGCCCGATGCCTCCGCCGGCCTGTTTTGTGGTGTAAAAAGGCGTAAATATCCTGGCAAGGGTTTCCTCTGACATTCCGCATCCCTCGTCCTTTATCTGAACAAAAACGCACTGGTTCAGGCCGTCAAAACCGGTAGTGACGACAACACCGCATCTTTTGTCGGTCAAAGACTGAAGGGCATTTATTACAAGATTTATAATCACCTGTTCCAATGCGAGACTGTTTCCTTTAACTGAAGGCAGACCGCCGGAAAGCTCGGTTCTGAAACTCACTGTCATGCTCTTTATCTGACTGTTTGCGATAACCAGGGCATTCGACACTACCCTGTTGATGTTTACGTCTTCGTCACGACACAAGGACTGATGCCCTGCATAATCCCTCAGGTGAGACACTATACTGTTGATGCGACCGGAACATTCTGTAATGCCAGCGATCATGCTGGGGATCTCCTGCAGCATCTCGGCAAACGGAAGGCCCCCTATGCTCAGCCCTTCATCCTGCGGAGCATATCTGAAGAGAAGACCGGCAGCATCTTCCCATACATCCTTAAGCAGTTGAGAACTGGACAGGATCACATTGTTTGGATTGTTTATCTCATGGGCCATGCCTGCCGAGAGCTGCCCAAGCTGGGCAAGATGATACGTCCTCCGCGCGCTTTCCTCCATCCTGAGCCTCTCTGTTATGTCAGCGCCGATAAGCAGGATGCTGCTGACAGCGCCTGTATCATCACTGACCGGGAAAGACCTCATATCCAGAACCCTGTCATTTACCGTTAATCTGTATTGCGACATCTCATTATTCATATATGTCCATACAGCCCGGCATTCTTCACAATGAACAGCGCGGTTGTGGTTGATACTGTAACAGGGCCTGTTGATCAGCTCATTCTTGGGCCGCCCGTAGAAGACCTCTGCAGCCTTATTGAGCCATACTATCCTGAGGTCCGGCGACAGGAGGAAGATAACATCATCTATAGAATTGAGAAGGGCGCTGAATTCATGATACAGAAGACGGTATCTGTTTTCGCTCTCCCGCAGGGCCAACTCTGCCTTTTTGCGTTTTGTTATATCAGTGATGATACCGTCATATGCAACCAGCAGCCCATCCTTAACCCTGGGCACAGAGGTATTGTTTACCCACCGCAGAGAGCCGTCCTTATGCATTATCCTGTGTTCAAGCGGCTGCGGGGTCTCCCCTGCAAGCACAAGCTGCAACTGTGCTACCACAGCATCCCTGTCATCCGGGTGTATCATGCGAAGCCACAGGAGATCATCGGCATCGTATTCCTCCGGCGTGTACCCGGTCAGGGCAAGGCAGGCATCATTATGCAGGGTGCTGAAAGGTCTGCCCTTTTTCAGCATTACGGTAAATACATAGTCAGTAACCGACCCTATCATATGCCTGCACCGAGCCTCGCTCTCGCTAAGATCGGCAGTGCGTTCTTCAACGAGTCTCACGAGATTCTCCCTGTATTCACTTAGTTGATCTTCTGCAAACCTGAGTCTGGTTATGTCGCTCATAATGACCTGAAGCTCCTGCCCGTCCTGTGCAATGGAACCCTCCAGCCAGACAAACGAGGCGTCAATCGGGTCTCCGGCCCTGATCATGGCAAGGGAGCAGCATTCCGCCTTGTCGCCTTTCAATATCATTCCGAGAAAAGAGTCAAATACAGGGCGGTCCGGCAGGGCAACAGACTGGCGCAGGGAGCGTCCATGCAGGCGGGAGCGTTCAAGCCCAAGCATTTTGGCTGCCTGAAGGTTTGCCCTTGTGATAACGCCCCTTAGATCAAGGGTGATATATCCGACAGGCGCAAAATCGTACAGGTTACTGTATTTACTCAGCGCCTCCTCTGTAACGAGCCTGGCCTTACGAAGTTCTTCATTCTGCAGTTCGAGTTTTGCCTGCTGGCTCTCAAGCTTATCAATAAGCTGTTTGGTATTCTCTATTGTAGAGAGGATGGAAGAGCCTGGCTGCTGCTTATTAAATTCTTCTTCAGCACGGCTGCGCAGTTCTGAAGCATCGTTTGCTGTCTCTCTCTTCCCCATAATGCTGCCCCCCTTTCATCGGACAGATCGCGAGACTAAAAAAATAGTATCAACAAGCAGGCTGTTAGTCAAACAAATTCCGGTGCAACTATAGGAAACAAAAAGGGCCTGCCAAAAGGCATCCCTGCAGGATGCTGCAACTCCTAAACAGAGATGAAGCAGAGGGCCTTCATGAACATGACAGAAGAAGGAGGAGGAGGAGGAAGCAGAAAGTCTTAGCGGCCCGGCTTTTTGTACTTAACAGAAATCTCGTATGCAACGCTTGCATGATCACAGGTAACTGCATCAACCTTGCCCTTGCAGACCATAGAGCCCTTCTGCGCCTTTCTGGCATTCTTGATCATGTTTCTGATCTCGGATGTAAGGTCAAATCCGCCGCTTTCGCAGCCTTTGATCATGCAGTCCATCTTGAAATATGCAGCAGAGGTAGGAAAGACATTTAGCGTGCGCACCATAAGAACCGGGTTTATGCCGTTTTGATAATAGGTCATATGGATCACCATGCCCGAAACCTGGGGATAGCGCTCAGAAAGCAGCCCTGCAGCAGACGTATTCTGCTTCTTTAATTCGAGTTTTGCAGCATGCTGCTGTCTGTTGGCCATCTTCTCCTCCGGAAAATAAAAACCGCTCGCAAGGGCAGGGGTATTCTTAGACTCTCTGCAGCTTTCTGAATTAAAAACCAATAAAACTGCAGTCTTAACAATACCATGTGAAGCCCTTTAGAGTCAACAACAGGTTGCATCTGCTTGCCCTGAAACTTGATGCCGCGTTAGTCCCTGCGTGATAATATTGCTTCAGCGATCTCCCTGCCGAGAGCCTCCAATGCCCTGCTCATGCCTGCAACCATCTCGCCATAAGCAGCGTTATCAAGATTTTCAGCAATATTGATTTCTGACATCAAAGGCCTGCCGTCTCCTTTTCTGAATACCGTCCATTGAGCCTTCAATGTAACAGAATCCCCCGGGGTTCCATCAAGACGGATGATCTCAACTGCGGCCCTGAAATCAATTGGCATTTGTGCCTGTGATGCAGGATTCCAGCGAACAACAGAATACAACTCAGCAGGAAGCATTGCCGAGATGTTTTCGACCAGCACACGGGTTATATCGCCTTCAAGGGAGCCTGCCCACAGGCTGAAGTCATCCACCTTCAACTCGTTCCTTCCGGCCCGGGTAACAATCTGGGACCTCTTAAGATAATCCGGGATCGAAAGGGGGCCAATGGCAACAATAATGCCGGGCTTGTCAGAAGCCCTGTTGATCTGCCTATCCTGACTGATTATGCTGCTGAGCATATAGAACTTTGAAGGCGATGAACCGGCGCAACCGCTCAGAACCGTTGCCATAACAACCAATGCAAAGAGACAAAACCCCATTGAATGGACTCTTTTCATATCATTCTCCTTTTGAGGGGATCTTCCCTCTTATAAGCGCCTCAGGATGCCGCTCCAGATAATCGGCAAGAGAACGCAGGGAACGCGACAGCACAGAGAGGTCCTCAAGCGTCTTGTGCACCTGCAAGCCAAGCCCTGAATTCTGGGCAACAAAGTCGGCAATCCTCATTGCCGTCTTTTCAGTCTCCCCAATTGCAGAGCGGGATGCAGCAAGTGTTTCATTGATGTTTACGGCAATCTGCCCGGGCACCCCCTCCTTCATTGCCAGAGTCTTTTCGGCCTGTGCAAATGCCGCATATGCGGCATCAGCAGCCTTTTGAAGACTCGATGAGAGCGGCCCTATCTCGGCATTGACGTCCCTGACCAGCTTGTCCATATTGGAAGCAAGGGGCAGCGCTCCGGCATTGACGTCCCTGACCAGCCTGTCAATGCCCGATGCAAGGGGCACGATCTCGGCATTCATGTCCCGGACAAGCCTGTCGAGGTCTTTAAGCAGCCTGTTGAGATTGACAACGCTCTCGAGCAGCTCAGGCGCATTCAGGATCTTCTCCATTCCGGCAAGTGTATTTTTCAGGCTCTCGGATATTTCTGCTATCGGCAGTTCCTCTATCTTCTTCTTGACCTGCTCAATGTCTGAGGGGACCGTCGGGATCTCAGGATAGTCTTTCTCTATCCCGAACAGGCTGACAGGTTTGCCTGTAGCAAAATCCAGATTTATGACAAGCAGGCCCGTAACAAAACTCTGCAGCTGCAGCTGTGCACGCAGCCCTTTGTCTATAAGGGCCTTCATGTAAGCGTACTGATCAGTCCCTATCTTCTGCAGGATCTCCTGCTCCGGCTTCAGGAATGTCCAGGACTCTATCTCAACATATACCGGTATTACCACTGAAAGATCCGAAGGATCAAGACGCATCGCAACTTCGGTCACCTGCCCTATTTTTACACCTCGAAACACCACTGGTGCTCCAACCTGCAGTCCCTTGACCGAGTCTTCAAAAAACAGCACATATTTATATTTCTTTTTCAGAAATTCGCCCGAACCGAATATCACCAATGCTACGACGATTAGCGCTGTTGCGCCCAGGACAAAAGCGCCGATCATTGCCTTGCTTGCCTTTTTACTCATTTCGTTTCACCTCTGACTTTCATCTCTTCTGCGATTAATCAAAACAGTCATATCTGCATATCATATCGAAATACCCTGTCAATGTCCCTGCAGACCTTTGCCGCGGGTCAGAAAATTGATAACCCTGGGGTCCTTTGTCCGGTCAAGGATCACCCTGGGATCCCCGGAGGCTATCATTGTCTTTGCCTCGCTATCAAGAAGAACAGAGTTATTGCCGACGGCAAAGATGCTTGCAAGCTCATGCGTAACGATCACCACGGTTGAGCCCAGGCTCTCTCTTAGTTCCAGGATCAGCTCATCAATCAGGTGCGCACTGATCGGGTCAAGGCCGGAAGACGGCTCATCAAGGAAAAGTATCTCGGGGTCCAGCACCATGGCACGCGCCAGTCCTGCGCGCTTTTTCATGCCTCCGCTCAGTTCAGAAGGATAATACTCTTCAAATCCCGACAGCCCGACAAGCGAGAGCTTCAGCGAGACGACCTCCCTGATCTGGGCAGCGCTCAGGTCGGTGTACAGATTAAGCGGCAGGGCAACATTTTCACCCAGGGTGAGAGAGCTCCAGAGGGCGCCGCTTTGATAGAGAATTCCGAAGCTTCGCATGATGCGTTGGCGTTCTTCAGTATCAGCATCCCAGAAACTGACGCTGCCATAAAGGACCCGGCCTTTCGCAGGGCTCTGGAGTCCCACCAGATGCCTCAGGAGCGTTGTTTTTCCGCAGCCGCTTCCCCCCATAATAATAAACGTATCTCCCCTGTTTACCGTAAAGGCGAGATCCCGCTGGATGAGAAAATCCCCGTAGGCGATCGTAAGATCCTGCACAACAATATGCGGTTCTTCCTGTTGCATCTCTTTCTGCATAGCGCCTTTCAGATCTTCAGTATATGACATACAACGGTAATTGCCGCCATTGCCACGATAATGCTTACTATGGAAGAGACGACTGCAGAGGTAGTCGCCTCACCGACCGAAGAGGCAGTACGTCCGCACCGTATGCCCCGCAGACAGGCTGCCAGGGCAACCAGAACACCAAAGACCGCAGAACTGAAAAGGCCTACCCATAAGTCGTTGAGGCTGACTGCTTCAGCCGTCTTGTTGTAGTATTCCATAAAGTTCAGGTCAAGCATGAAGACCCCGATAAACATGCCTCCCAATATGCCCATAAGATCTGCATAGAGCGTCAGAAGCGGCATCATGATAAAGAGGGCCAGCATCCTCGGCAGCACAAGGAATTCCACAGGCGAGATGCCGAAGGTCTTAAGCGCGTCAATCTCCTCATTCACCTGCATCGTTCCCAGCTGCGCTGCAAAGGAGGCCCCGGTGCGGCCTGCCATGATAATGCCGGTCATGATTGCCGCAAGGGCACGGACCATTCCGATGCCTACGAGACTTGCAACATATATCTGGGCGCCGAAAATCTTGAGCTGGATCGCTCCGATAAATGCAAGTATGAGGCCCACAAGAATGCTGATCAGCGACACAAGTGGAAGGGCCTGAGCCCCGCATTCCTGCATGATGAGAAAGAGTTCAGCCCTGCGATACCTTGCCTTTCCCCGAAGCATTTTAGAAAAGGCCGCCAGTACTTCACCGATGAATTCAAGCATTTCCTGATTGCCGCGCCAAAGCTCTACAGCTCGGGATCCGATCCGTTCAAGAAAAGAACTGCCTGATTGCCCGGCTCTTGCGTCTTTTCTGACAGGCACGGCTGACGCAAGAGCCAGCAGCTTCTGAACACCCTGAGGCAGCCCGGAATTATCTACAGATATATTTCTTCTGGAGCAAAGATCAATAACAGCAATAAGGAAGGTCAACAGCGCCGTATCCCAGCCCTTGAGTTGCCGGGCATCAAAGCTCACCCGTTTCACCTGGGGTGCGGCATCGAGCTGCCCTGTTGCCTCAGAGGCCGAAGCAGTCTCAGGCCCGAGCCTCCATTCCCCGGCAATAGTGATGAGCATGCTCTGTTCGTCCGGCCTGCTGAATTTCAAAAGAGACCGGCTATCCTCAGTTGTCCTGACCAAACCCTGTTTCTCCTCAGATATGCGTATCAGTTACCCTGTCTTTCCATCGGCTGTCCACAGCAGACGAGTTCGCCCCCTCCGACCTTAGTCACCTCAACCTCATTGCCGCATATATTACATACATATTTCTCACCTATGTTCTTTACAGGCATGGCACTATCCTCCATTTTTCTTCTTATTATACTCCCTTTTACGGCCACTGATTGATATACTGCAGTCAATCGGCCCGCTCCGCAGCCCGCAGATTGCCGCTGATGGTTATGAATCCAGGAAGTATGATAGCCTATATCAATGACAAAAGTTGTGATATTTACAGACCTTGACGGGACGCTTCTTGACCACAGGACGTACTCTTTCGAAAAGGCGATGCCTGCGCTTGAACTGATCAGGCTCGGCGCCGCATACCCTGACCTTAGGAGGGCGCTGCTCGATCTGCAGCGCGAGGGCTTTGCGGTCAGGGGCTTTGGCGATATGACCCCGGAGGAAGTTGCAGATATTACAAACCTCGACATAAATGAGGCCGAAATGGCGAAGAAGCGGGACTTTGATGAGCCGTTTGTCTATAGCGGTTCTGAGTCTGAACTGGCCGGGCTCTTTGATGCAATACGCCGGAAGGGCTTCACCTGTACAGAGGGCAGCTTCTTCCATATCCTGGGCAAAAGTGACAAGGGCATCGCAGTATCCATTCTTGCGGAGCTGTACAGGCAGGAATATGGCGCTGTCAGGACCATTGCGCTGGGCGACAGTCCTAATGACATTCCGATGCTCCAGAATGTTGACTGCCCAATAGTCGTGCAGAGGCCTGACAGCAGATACCACCCGAAGATGGTTATGCCGAATCTCATAAAGGCGGACGGAATCGGCCCTGAGGGATGGAACAGGGCAGTTCTGAAATTAATGGAGTGATCTGTTTATCGGATCTATGTGCTGTTGGGCCGTTTCATATCCCCTGTTTTGGACAGATATGAGCGGCCCTTGTATATATGCCTCTTCTTTGAGATACTGAGGGTGATCAATGCCTTACACTATCCTTGCAGATGTTGTGGTCATCACTCATTTCCTCTGGATCGTTTTTCTGATCTTCGGGGCAGCAGCAGGCAGGCGGCATGGAAAGATCAAGTATATCCATATCAGCGGTCTGGCATTCGCAATTATCATACAGGCCTTTGGCTGGTACTGCCCACTGACCCATCTTGAGGTCTGGCTGCGGGCAAGGCACGACCCTGATATGGCATATACAGGGTCGTACATCATTCACTATCTCGAAAAGATAATCTATATTCAAATAGACGCAGGGGTGATCATTATCCTGACAGCACTGCTCTGCGGAGTAAATGCGCTGATATACATCAGGGGGAAAAAGGCAAGATAGCCCTCACATGCCCTTCCGGCAAGACCGGCAGAGGGCATGCATCAGATGCTCATAGGAACAGCCGGTTTTCTTTAAACCGCGATTCCCCTATGCTGGTCACATAGATTGAATGAAACAAACCCTGAGAATGGTTCGGGAAGACTCAGACTGATCCCGATCACAGCAGCAGATTTTATCAGATCCCTTCTGTTCATTGCAGATCCTTTCTGAGAATGGAAGATTATCCTGTGCTTATCTTGAAGTTCATCTTGTCTGGTCCGGCCAGATTCATCTTTTTTCTATTCCGCTTCTTTTGTCTCGTTTATTATTGAACCACGTGCCGATTAGCCTGCCTGTTATTAAACCTAAAATTATCCCGCCTGCTATGTCAGAGGGGTAGTGAGAGCCGCCGAATACCCTGGACAGACCGATAAGTCCCGCACCCCCGAAGAATATCCATCGTAATCCGGGGAAATAACACGAAGCCACTGCTGCTATGGCAAACGAAGTGCTGGTATGTCCGGAAGGGAATGAGTTGAACCCTTTTTCAAGAGTAGGCCCTGCAATTTCCCAGATGTTGTCAAACCTCGGCCTCGGTCTTCCTATAATATGTTTAAGAACCTGCGAAAAGACCCCGCTTGCAATTAGCGCCAGGATTCCGGCATGTCCGGTATTTTTTAATTTCCATGCAGTCTCCGGCTTCAACGAGGAGCCCTTGACCCCGAGCAACCATATCAAAAAAAGAATGATGAACTGTGTGCCGCCAAGCCCCATGAAGCTTATGGATCTGAAAATCCAGTCAAAATTACCCAGGGATTTTATGAAACTGCGGTCATACATAAAATCAAATCCTATGCCTGTAGCAAGTATGACAATATAAATAACTGCAGCAGTGACTGCAGCGCTCTTTTTCGATGAAAATCCGCTCGAATGCATACTGAAATCATAAAATTATTTTCTTGTATTTTTCAATTTGCAATCGAGGTCCGGCCATTTCCATGCCTATTAAGGACGGCCGCGTTGATATTTAACGCCTGAAACAATCGCCCGTCGGTATTTTTTTACCTGTAGGGCATTGCGAGTATTTTGCCCCTGCTCGCAAGCGCAGTTGATCCCGGGGAATGGCAATCCAGGCACTGAAACGAGCAGGTTGATTATGTTTCTGCTGCCTGGAGTTGAAAAGCGAAACACTTGCACAATGATCCGGGATAGGGTAATAATATTGCCAAATTTTCCTGCTTCGGAGGGATTATGAAACGATACTTGGCAGTTGTATTGCTCATTGCTGTCTCAGCGGGACTTGCCTTGGCCCAGGGTGGTGTAAAGAAGAAGAGGCCGCTGCCCCCGGATTATGGCAGGGTTGTTATGGGCAATCACTCTGAACGGGCAGGCATGGCCCCTGTTGTTTTTGATCACTGGCTTCACCGCTCGCTGTTTACCTGCAGGCTCTGCCATGTGGATATAGGATTTGCGATGAAGGCCAATGCAACCGGCATCAGGGCCGCAGACAATATGAGGGGTTTTTACTGCGGCACCTGTCATAACGGCAAAATGGAGTACAGCGACCGGAAAGTCTTCAATTCCTGCGAAAGAGTGATGGTGGAGCATGGAAAGAATTGTGAGCGGTGTCATTCTCAGGGCAGGTATGTCAAGAAAGAGTTTGATTTCTATGCCTTCACCGAGAAATTTCCCAAAGAGAGATTCGGCAACGGTATAGACTGGGAAAAGGCGGAAGAAGGAGGCCTCATCCGTCCAAAAGACTTTATTGAGGGCGTATCCATAAAGCGCAAGGATTTCAAGATGCCGGAAGATTTTGAACTCAGCGCCAAAGTTCCGCAGATGCCTGAAATTATCTTCTCTCACAAAAAGCATACTGTCTGGAATGGCTGTGAGGTCTGTCACCCCGAGATTTTTGTTGGCGTAAAGAAGGGAGAGACAAAGTATTCGATGGTGGATATTTTCAACGGCAAGTATTGCGGCGCATGCCATGTGACCGTTGCTTTCCCCCTGCTTGACTGCCAGAGATGTCATACGAAAGCGGTGCAGTGAGATATACCATACTCATCTGCGTTCTGATCGTTCTGATTGTCCCGACAGGACTCTTGGCTCAGCGCAATGTATGGTGGGATTTTCCTGCTGCGCTGCCTCCTGATGAGTATGGCAACATTCTTATCAGCCGGACGTCAGAAAAAGGCGGGGTTAAGCCCGCTACGTTTTCCCACTGGCTCCATCGCAGAAGGCATACCTGCAGGGTCTGCCATTTTGAGCTCGAATTTAACATGAAGGTAAATACGACCGAGATTACCGAGGCTGCCAACAGGGCAGGCCAGTATTGCGGTGCAAGCGGCTGCCACGACGGCAGGGCTGCCTTTGGACATCAGGATAAGGCCGACTGCGAGAAGTGCCACAACAATAACAGGGGCTATGGCAAAGAGCAATTTCAGGAACTCACAAAGGCATTGCCCAGGACCTCTTTGGGCAATGAAATCAACTGGAGCCGCGCTATCGCCAGGAAAATGATAGAGCCGCTGTATGAGCTTTCGATCAAGCCCTCTGATGTGACATATGACAAGAGATTAGAGCTTGCGGCAAACTGGGCAATGATACCGCCTGCCATTTTTTCCCATAAGACTCATATAAAGTGGCTCGACTGCAACAACTGTCATCCGGATATCTTTAATATCAAGAAGAAGGGTACAATACATTTTACGATGGCCCGAAATCTGAAAGGGGAGTTCTGCGGGGTCTGCCATCTGACTGTCGCTTTTCCGATGAATGACTGCAAGGCATGCCACCCTGGAATAGGATAATGAATATGAGAAAAAGGATACAAAAGGCACTGGCCGGCGTTCTGATTGCAGTCATGCTCGCAGCCGGCGCTGCTGTTTTCGCCCAGAATGACTGGAAGGCCGAGTTTGACGATATCTGTTCAAAGACCGATCAGGCCATGATGCTTTCGAAAGAGGAGCTTGGCGCTTTGATTGAGCGGTGCGACAGGCTTAAATTGATCATCGAGCAGCTTGATGAGACAGAGAAAAAGGTTTATTTGAGGAGGTTGCAGCTCTGCAGGAACCTGTTTGCCTATGTGATCGAGACACTCAATAATAAGTGAATTGACAGCCCTGCAGCGTAACTGATAATAGTATTCGCATGGTTGAGGCCGGAAGATCACTCGACCAGCATTTCTTTAATCACTGCCTTGACCTTCCGAACAGTCTTATTGTCTATTATCCCAAGCCGTTTTGCCAGCCTGATCCTGTCAACCGTTCTTATCTGATCAAGAACAACCCAGCCGGTCTTATTCTGAAAATCAACCTTGACCCGTGTCGGATAGTCATGAGATCTGGCCGTCATGGGCGCAATGGTAACAGTCTGCAGATTATCGTTCAACTCATCAGGCGACAGCACAAGACACGGCCTTGTCTTTTTTATTTCATGCCCCATGGTCGGATCAAGATTGATAAGATAGACCTCGTATTGCAACCTACCACTCCCAGTCCTTCATATCACTATCAACAGAATCATCCAATAGCAGAAGGTCATCCCTGCGCTCATGCATCTTCGAAAATGCCCTGGCCCAGCCTTCCCGTGCCTTTTTCTTCAGCGGTTTTATCACGAGCGTATTGTTCAGCACTTCGAGTTCAGCAGTGTCATTAAAGTCACACTGCCCCAGGATGGATTTCGGGATTCGTATTCCTTTTGAATTTCCTATTGATACAATGCTTACCTTCATCCTGCACCTCCTGAATCGCTC
Organism: uncultured Nitrospiraceae bacterium; assembly: GCA_964446125.1. GTDB lineage: Bacteria > Nitrospirota > Thermodesulfovibrionia > Thermodesulfovibrionales > UBA6898 > UBA6898. The sequence goes on from CAYUNK010000003.1 coordinate 65,855, forward strand.
TTTTAACTGTAATTATATTGTAATTACACGTTAAAGGCAACGGCATTCATACAGAAACAGACAGGCCACAGCCGTTGCAGAGGCCCTGATCTGTCTCTATCCTGTCCCGCTTAATCCAACCGTCCAGACTGTCTGTCATATATAGATCCTGATCTTCGTTCCTCTGCCGGGGCTGCTTTCGATCTGCATGTTCCAGCCGTGTGCCCTGACAAGATGTTTGACAATGGCAAGGCCAAGACCTGTGCCGCCGCCTGCACGCGAGCGACCAGGGTCTGCGCGAAAGAACCGCTCGCCCAGCCTCGGCAGATATTTCGCGGCCACGCCAATGCCTGTGTCCTGAACAAAGATATAGTCCCTGCCATCCTCCCTGTCCATGCCCATTGCAATATTGCCGGCATCAGTATACTTGATCGCATTGTCAATCAGGTTAGTCAATATCTGGATCAGACGATCCCGGTCAGCAGATATAAGGGGTTGATCAGGATTACCGGAAATCTCAAGGATAAGTCCTTTGGCCGAAATCCTGTCCTTAAACAGCCCTGTGACAGCCTCAAAGACCTCTACTATATTAATCAGGGATTTATCAACCCTGATCACGCCAAGCTCGATCCTGGAGATCGTCATGAGGTCGTCAACCAGGCTGTTGATCCGTTCACTGTTGGCCCTGATGCTCCGGATGAACCGCGCAGCATTCTCCCTGTCCTCAAGCGCGCCCTCAAGCAGTGTATCTGCAAACCCCCTGATCGCAGTGATCGGGGTCTTCAGTTCGTGCGACACATTGGCAACAAAGTCCTTTCTGACCTGCTCAAGCTTCTCGGTCTGGGTGATGTCATGAAAGATCGCCACAAAACCAGCAAGGTCCTGCTGATGATAAAAAAGCGGCGAGACGCGGACTGCCAGGCTCTTTTCTTCAGGATGGTCTATCCTGAACTCTGTCCTTCCCGGCATCAGGCTTCTGCGCACCCTGTCCATGAGATCAGAGAATTCATGGTTCCGAACGATCTCTGCAAAAGGAAGCCCTGTCATGGCCCTATGACCGAAAAATTCCTGCGCAGAGGCGCCGGCAAGCGTAATATATCCCCTGGCATCAATAATCAAGAGACCGTCAGGAACGCTTCTCAGAATCACATTCAGACGGTTTCGCTCCTGCTCTCCCTCTGCCATTGTGGCCTGCAGCTTCTCCGACATGGAAGAAAGGTTGTCGGCTATTTCAGTGAACTCACCCGCATTGCCGAGAAAAAGACGCCTGTCTATATCGCCCTTTGAGAGCGACTTCGAAAAATCTGTTATCTGACCAAGCAGCCTGCGCAGATGCTCGGTCTGCCAGACCGAGAAGATCCACATCACAAAGAATATGGTCAATACCGCAAGGAGGATCTTCATCCTGAGGAGGTTCACCGCCTCATCTACTTCCCTGAGCGGCACAGACAGGCGCATGAAGCCTTCTGTCTGGTTCTTCGGGATCTTTCTTGCCACATACAACAGCTCAGAATTAATCGTATCGCTCTGCCGGATAGCCATGCCGACGCCAAAAAGTATAGCCTGCTCTATTTCTGCGCGATTAAGATGATTGTCCATCCGGGCAGAAGACCTGTCCGAATCGCCCAGGACCCTGCCGTCAGAGGCAATGACTGTAACCCTGGCGCCTGTATCCTCCTTCAGGCCCCGGCAGAGACTGTCGAGGTTATTCCCGGAAAAAGAGATATCTCTTGAGGCAAGGGCAGCCTGTATGGCGAGGCCCTCTTTTAATGTCTTTACGTAACTGTCTCTGACTGCAGCCGTGATGAATACCTCAACAAATACAACAGACAGCACAATGACAATCGCATAGATGATAAAAATGCGCCGGAAGAGTCCTCTTCTCATGTGTCAGCCGCCATGAAGTATCCTATGCCCCGCCGCGTCATGATATAGCTCGGCTCGGAAGGGTCATCCTCGATCTGCATGCGGAGTCGCCTTATATGCACATCCACAGTCCTGGGCTCAACAAACACCTCGTCCTTCCATGCAGCATCCAGGAGCTGCTCGCGGCTGAAGATCCTGCCCCTTCTTTCTGCCAGAAACAGAAGAAGCCGGAATTCAGTAGAGCTTAGGTCAAGCGGAAGATCCTTTTTGAAGACTGTATAGGTCTCCTTGTTTATCAGAAGGTCTCTGATGCGGAGCGTCCTGAAGTCAGAGGCCTTTTCGCCGATTCTCCGCAGCACTGCCCTGATCCTGGCGATAAGCTCACGCGGGCTGAACGGTTTTATGATGTAGTCGTCTGCGCCTGCTTCGAGGCCGATAATCCTGTCAGCCTCTTCTGCCTTTGCAGTCAGCATGATCAATGGTATATGGGCTGTGCCTGGGCTGTTTCTGAGGATGCGGCAGAGTTCCATGCCTGAGATGCCCGGCAGCATAAGGTCGAGGATCAGGAAATCAAAATCAGCCTTTCTGATACGCTCAAGAGCGGCGTCCCCGTCAGAGGCTGATGAGACTTCAAACCCCTCTTTCCTGAGGTTATAGGCGATAAGCTCGACAATATCAGGTTCATCCTCCACAACGAGGATCTTCTTCGCTTCCATCGGTCTATTCTACGTGCCGCCTGTGGACAGCGCAAGGCCGGAAAAAAGACTGCTCGCATATAAACGATGTAATTGCTGTCGCTGCGCTATTACAGAGATTGCACAGGCAGAGAAATCTCAGACGCCTTCCTGCACAGGATCAAGGAGAGCCTCTTCTGTGGCCTCTGCTGCCGGCCCTGCTGCTGACCCCCCGCCGCTGACCGGACGCTTCCTGCCTCTTCGCGGCCTCCTTTTTCTTCGTCTCTTCTGCTCCTTTGGCTCTGAAGCTGCAGCTTCTGCCTCAGCGTCAGGCTGATCAGCCTGGCCTTCTGCCTTATCCGGCACTGCTTCCCCGGCATGCATTTTAGGCGCATGCATCTGATCTGCCTTCTTCTTCCGGTCATGTTTCTGTTCCTGCCTGCCCTGCTCCTTCAGCGCCTCTGGCCTGTCAGTTTCAAGCCTGTACTGGCCTGCAGGCAGCTTCGGGTCTGCAAGAAGGGTTACTGTAATGCCGAACTCCTTTTCAGTTGCCGCAATATCGGCGCGCCAGGCATTGATCATATAGTTCATGCTCTCCACAGGAAGACTGCAGGTGATCGCCCTGGTGCCCGCCTGTGTTGCCTGAACATGTATCTCCCTCAGCGCGGCAACTGCCGCCATCTCATCGCTCTTTACAATACCGGTGCCTGCGCATAGCTCGCATTTGCGGTGGCTCGACTCCTGATACGCAGGCCGCATGCGTTCCCGCGTCATCTCGATAATGCCGAACTTCGAAATCTGCGTTATCTCAAAATGGGCCTTGTCAGGACTCATGGCGTCCTTCAGCCTCTGCTCAAGCTCCCGCCGGTTTTTTGCGGATTCCATATCAATGAAATCAATCACCACCAGCCCGCCCAGATCGCGGAACCTGAGCTGCCTTGCTATTTCATCGGCAGCCTCAAGATTAGTCCTGAGCGCTGTGGCCTCGATATGCTCCTCCTTGCGTGACCTGCCTGAGTTGACGTCAATCGCAGTCAACGCCTCGGTCCTGTCTATCACAATGTATCCGCGCGACGGGAGGTACACATACCTCTCATGGATCTTTGCAATCTGCGCCTCGATGTTGTGGCATGCAAAGATCGGTTTTTTGTCCTTGTACAGCCTGATGTTTATCTTGCGCCAGGGCACTGTCTTGCGCAGAAATTCCTTTGTGTTCTTAAATGCCTCAGGGTCATCTATCACCACTTCATCAACATCAGAGGTGAGATAATCCCGCACAGTCTTGACCGCAAAATCCTGCTCCTTGTATATAAGGGCAGGCGCATGCGCCTTCTTTGACTCTGCCTGTATCCTGGCCCAGAGCTTGGTGAGATATTTCAGGTCATTACTGAGGTCTTCTTCGGTTTTGTCGCTGCCTGCAGTCCTCAGGATAAAACCCATCTTCTTTGGAAGCTTCAGGGAGTTGAAGATCTCCTTGAGCCTGCCGCGGTCTTCCCGGTCTTCGATCTTTCTCGATACGCCGACCTTTTCCTGGCCCGGCATCATGACGATATATCTTCCGGGTATGGACAGATAGGTTGTGAGGCTTGCGCCCTTGTTGTCCCGCTCATCCTTTTCGACCTGTACGATCAGTTCATGGCCCTTTGCGATCACATCCTGCAGTCTCGACTTTTTGCCGCCCTCAGCCTTGTGCTGATAAAACTCGGGCTTGATCTCGCGAAGCTGCAGAAAACCGTGCTTCTTCTGGCCAAAATCAACAAAGGCCGCCTGAAGCCCGGGCTCTACCCTCGCCACTTTTGCCTTATAAATATTTCCCTTCAGGTGCTCCCGGCCTGCAGTCTCAACATAGAAATCTACCAGGACATCACCCTGCACAATCGCTACGCGCTTTTCCTCTGAATGCGCAGCATTAATCAGTATCTTCTTTTTCACCATCACCTCTTACTCTGTATTGTTTCTGCCCGGCTCATCCGCATCCGGCTCTGGATCTTTGTGAACCAGCAGTATTGATTCCCTGAGCGGCATGTCCGGATACAGTACGGTCGCCTCTATGATCTCCTCAAGAGGATAATCATGGAAATGCTCATCGGAAAAGACTATCCTCAAGAATCGCCGCTTGAGCAAAAAACAGCGTCTGGGCCTGCCGTCGCCTGAAACAAAAGGGATTATGACATGCTCAGGGTCTTCCTCAAGGCCATACTTTCGGATAAGTTCCTGTACCTGTTGCATGGATGCAATTCCTCACCGCCATTGTATCAGACATATCAGAAAACGCAAAAGCGCAGCCTTCTACACATTGAATCTGAAATTAATGATATCCCCGTCCTTCACCTCGTAGGTCTTGCCCTCAAGCCTGAGAAGCCCCTTTTCACGCGCCCCTGACATGCCGCCATGGGCAATGAAGTCATCATAGGCGACGATCTCTGCCCTGATAAAACCGCGTTCAATATCAGAGTGGATCCTGCCTGCAGCCTTTTGAGCAATCATGCCCTTTCTTATAGTCCATGCCCTGACTTCATCCTCTCCGCAGGTGAGAAAGGATATGAGACCCAGAAGATCATATGAAACATGGATCAACCTGTTGCGGGCCGGCTCCTCAATGCCGAGGTCGTCAAGAAATGCCCTGGCCTCCTCAGGAGGCAGCTGGGCTATTTCCATCTCTATCTTTCCGCAGAGGGTCAGCACAGAAACAGTATTGCCCTGATAACAGCCCCTCAGGTCTGCTGTCATAGCCTCTGTCTTTCCGGAATTCAGGTCAGCCTCGGAAACATTGATCACAACAACCTCAGGCTTTACGGACATGAACTGCAGATGGCGCATTGCCTTCTGTTCGTCTTCACTGAATTCAATATCCCTAAGCGGCTTTTCCGCCTCGAGCAGCTCTTTGCATCTCAAAAGGAGCCTCTTTTCGGCTTCATCAGGTTTTTTGCCCCGCTTCATGCCCTCTTCCATGCGCTGGAGCCTCTTGTCCACCAGATCAAGATCCCCAAAGATCATTTCGAGTTCAAGGGTCTCTGCATCGCTGCGGGGATTGCCTTCATCCAGCGGATGCAGCACTGAGTCATCAACGAAACCGCGCACCACATGCACCAGGGCATCAGCATCCTTGATAAGGTCAAAGACCTTTCGGTTCTGCTGCATGTCACCCCTGGTAAGGCCGATATAATCAATATACTCCACAGTCGCAAACGTCGTCTTCTTCGGCTTAAAGATATCCGCAAGCATATCTATTCTGGAATCAGGAACCCGAACCATACCGATATGGGGTTCTATGTTCAGCGTAGGGTATACCGTGGTTTCGAGGTTCTGGCCGGTAAGGGCATTAAAGATCGTTGTCTTTCCGGAATTCGCAAGCCCGATTATCGCTATCTTCATGCAGTTGTTCTCATTTCATTCATGGATTTCGGATATTATACACGATCATTGCTGTCCAAAATAAATCCGTATAGGCCGGATGCCGAAAAATTCCATAATGTTTATTCTATCGCCAGGGCGGTTGACTTTCATAAGAAACGGCATTTAGACTGTATCCCTATGAAAAAAGATCTCATCGCCGTCTTGACGGAAGCCCTCGAGACGCTCAATATATCTCCGCTGCCTGACATAGATATCGAGACTCCGCGCGGGGAGTCCTTTGGCGACCTCTCAACGCCCCTTGCCATGGGGCTTGCCAGGGCATTGAGAAAGGCCCCCAGGAAGATAGCAGAAGAGATCGCTGATGCAATCAGAAGCAGGGAGATCTTCGAAAAGATAGAGGTTGCAGGCCCGGGGTTCATCAACTTCACCTTTACCCGCCGGTATCTGTATTCATCCTTCAGGGAACTGCTTGAAGGCGACAGGTCTTTTCTGCGTGAAAATATCGGCCAGGGCCTCAGGGTGCTTGTGGAGTATGTGAGCGCAAACCCCACAGGGCCGCTTCATATCGGCCATGCCAGGGGCGCAGCAGTCGGAAACGCGCTCTGCAATCTGCTTGAGGAATCAGGCTATAGTATAGAACGCGAATACTATATCAATGACGCAGGCAGGCAGGTGAAACTCCTCGGCCAGTCCCTGCACGCAAAGTACCAGCAGCTCTCAGGAGTTGACATTGCCTTCCCCGAAGACGGATACCGGGGTCAGTATATAGATGATGAGGCGGCAGCGCTCCACGCAGAAAAGGGCGATGCCTACAGAGGCATAGCCTTTGATATCTGCGGCCAGGAGATAACTACATGGTCCTACAGACGGATGCTCGAGCTGATAAAAAAAGACCTGAACAGTTTCGGCGTCAGGGAGTTTGATACATGGGTCAGTGAAAAAGAGATCTTCGACAGGGGCGAGGTGGGGCAGGCGATTGATGAGCTTAAGCATAGAGGCCTGCTGTATGAAAGCGGACATGCGCTCTGGTTCCGGTCAACCGATTTCCGTGATGACAAGGACAGGGTTGTCGTCAAAAGCGACGGGCAATACACCTATTTTGCCTCTGACATCGCCTATCACAGAAACAAGCTTGACAGGAACTTTGACGTCATCATAGACATATGGGGCGCTGACCATCACGGATATATCCCGAGAGTCGAATCCGTGATGCAGGCGTTTGGATACGATGTGAGCAGGTTCAGGGTTATCCTGGTGCAGATGGTGAACCTTCTGAAGCACGGGGAGCCTTTTCAGATGTCCAAACGCGCAGGCACGTTTGTGACCCTGAGCGATATTATGGAGATTGTCGGACCTGACATAACAAAGTTCATCTTCCTTACCAGAAAGGCGGACAGTCATCTTGACTTTGACCTCGATGTCGTGACCGCAACAACAGCCGAAAACCCTGTATTTTATGTGCAGTATGCCAATGCGCGGATAAACAGCATCCTTGCCAGGGCAGCAGAAAGAGGCATCAGCACGGACAGGGCAGACTTATCCCTGCTGTCTGAGCCTGAAGAGATAAGCCTCATAAAGAAGCTCCTTGCATATCGCATGGTGCTTGAAGGCGCGGCGCGCTCTTTCGAGCCGCACAGGATAACCTTCTATCTGCAGGAACTGGCCGCCCTGTTTCATGCCTACTATCACAACCACAGGGTCATAGCGGATGACCCTGGTCTTGCCTGCGCCCGCATTGCCCTCTGCCGGGGAATCAAAATCATTATTGGCGATGCACTCAACATCCTCGGCGTTACAGCGCCTGAGAAAATGTAGCGCCCTGCTGCCCTTGCAGGTTGACAGGGCGCCGGGTATCCTGTTTTAATATTTCACGATGATCACGAAATCAGACAAAATCTGGATGGACGGAGAATTTGTTGACTGGTACAAGGCACAGGTGCATGTGCTTACGCATACGCTGCATTACGGCCTCGGCATGTTTGAGGGCATTCGCTGCTACAAAACAGCCAAAGGGTCTGCCATCTTCAGGCTTGACGAACATGTTGAGAGGCTATTTGCCTCAGCCCATATCTTCAATGTAGAGATCCCCTATTCAAAAAAAGAGATCCGTGATGCGATCGTCAGGACCGTCACTGTCAATAAATTGAAGGAATGCTATATCAGGCCGCTCGTGTACATAGGGTATGGGGCAATGGGGATCTATCCCAGGGGAAACCCTGTCAGAGTTGCGATTGCTGCCTGGCCATGGGGCGCGTACCTTGGAGATGAAGGCCTTGACAAAGGCATCAGGATTCAGGTCTCTTCTTTTACGAGGCATCATGTAAATTCTTCCATGACGCGGGCAAAGGTCTGCGGGTATTACGTCAACTCCCAGATCGCAAAGAAAGAGGCAATTGCCGGAGGCTACGATGAGGCGCTGCTCCTTGACCCTGAGGGGTATGTCTCTGAGGGAAGCGGTGAAAATATCTTTATTGTGCGTAACGGCCGGATCAAGACCACCCCTCTTACGACCATACTTGAGGGAATAACACGGGACAGCATCATAAAGATCGCAAAGGACAACAAGATCCCTGTGCTTGAGGAGCGGTTCACAAGGGATGAGATCTATATTGCAGATGAGGCCTTTTTTACCGGCACGGCAGCTGAAGTAACCCCTATAAGGGAGATGGACAACAGAAAGATCGGCAGCGGCATACGCGGAAAAATAACAAAGAAACTTCAGGTCATATTCTTCGACGCCGTCAAAGGCAAAAACAGGAAGTACGAATCCTGGCTCACAAGGATCTGACCGGCAGCCTGTCATGCACCACATAAAAAGCCCCCTGATAAAACAGGGGGCTTTTTTATTAAAAACAGACTAAATTATTTCTTGTGGCACTTTGCGCATTCAGCTGCGTCACTGGTCTTGAATGCCTTGGTGCCGTTATGGCACTCGCCGCAATTCTTCCCTGCGTTCATGTCTGCCATGGTGTACACGCCACCCTTCTTCATCGGGAAGATCTTGGTGTGGCAGTCATTGCACTTTGAGCCGGCGTGAGTCTTGCCGTCAAAGACGACCTTGCCGGCGCCGCCGCCAGCGTACTCAACAGTCTTTCCTGCAGGAACTGCAAGCGCACTGCCTGCAAATGCTACGACAACAAGCAGAACAACAAATATTACTGTCTTCTTCATCCTTAATTCACCCCCTTTCCTTGCCTGATTTATTCCCCTGAGCAGTCAGGGACTTCATGATTATACAAAGCGCATTATACCCCGGGATGGTATAAATAGCAAACCTGCATGTCAAACGGATAAGTGCATGTTTGCTCTGCCGGGAACTGATTTCTGCAAGTATATCCCAGGGGCAATCCTGCATGTCAAGAGAAAAACAGCGGTTTGCTTTATAGTCTGGCGGCGTGGTAAAATTTCTGAAAATTCTCAGGAGAGATTCATGGCTGACAAGATCAAATCCGGCTTAACCTTTGACGACGTCCTTTTGTTGCCTGCCAGGTCGGAAGTGCTGCCAAGGGATGTTAATATCCATACCCATCTGACCCGCAGGATCAGGCTGAATGTTCCGCTGCTGACCTCTGCCATGGACACCGTAACCGAGGCGTCTATGGCAATTGCCATGGCACGGGAAGGCGGCATCGGTATTGTTCACAGGGCTATGTCCCCCGACAGACAGGCCTTTGAGATCGACAAGGTAAAAAAGTCCGAAAGCGGCATGATAATAGATCCTATCACCGTCTCTCCTGATTCTCCGGTCTCAGAGGCCATAGGGCTGATGGAGCGTTACAAAATATCGGGCGTTCCGGTCACGGTCAACGGAAAACTTGTCGGAATTCTTACAAACAGAGACCTCAGATTCGAGAAGCATTTCAGCAAAAAGGTATCTGAAATCATGACAAGGGAGAAGCTCGTTACGGCAGGCGCAGGCACAACCCTTGATGAGGCAAAAGATCTCCTGAACAAGTACAAGATCGAGAAACTCCCGATTGTGGACAAGGATTACCGGCTCAAGGGCCTTATCACCATAAAGGATATAGAAAAAAGAAGGAAATACCCCAATTCCTGCAAAGACAGGATGGGCAGACTGATGGTCGGCGCTGCCATAGGAACAGGCCAGGATACCATGACAAGGGCCGAACTCCTGATAGGTGCAGGTGTTGACTGTCTGGTGATAGACACGGCACATGGCCATTCCGGCGCAGTCCTTTCGACGCTCAGGGCGCTCAAGAAGAAGCATGATATCGAGGTTATCGCAGGCAATGTCGCCACGGCAGAAGGCACTCTCGACCTTATCAAGGCAGGGGCAGATGCAGTGAAGGTAGGCATTGGCCCAGGCTCCATCTGCACAACCCGCATTGTTGCAGGCGCAGGCGTGCCGCAGCTTACCGCAATTATGGACTGTTATGCCGTAGGCAGCAAAAATAAAGTGCCGATCATTGCAGACGGCGGCATCAAGTATTCAGGAGACATTGCCAAGGCCCTTGCTGCAGGGGCAAGCTCGGTCATGATCGGCAGCCTCTTTGCAGGCACTGATGAGTCGCCCGGAGAGGTGGTGCTCTTTCAGGGAAGAAGCTACAAGGTATACCGAGGCATGGGTTCGATCGGGGCAATGACCCAGGGGGCAAAGGACCGTTACCAGCAGGAAGGTGTTGAGGCCCAGAAGCTTGTTCCCGAGGGCGTCGAAGGGCGTGTGCCGCACAAGGGTTCATTGGCCCAGACAGCCCATCAGCTGCTGGGCGGCCTTCGTTCAGGTATGGGTTACTGCGGAGCCAAGAACCTTGCCGAGTTCCGCAGGAAGGCGCGCTTTGTGCAGATCACAAATGCAGGCCTGAGGGAAAGCCACGTGCATGATGTCATAATCACCAAGGAGGCTCCCAACTACCGGCCTGAGTGGTAATGCGCTCAGATTGGCCGCAGGGAGACAGATTATCAGCCATGCATGAAGAAAAAATATTAGTCCTTGATTTCGGCTCTCAGTATACACAGCTGATCGCGCGCAGGATACGCGACGGCAAGGTCTATTCCGAGATATTCCCGTTCAATGCGCCTATCGCCAAGATCAGGGCATTCAATCCAAAAGGCATAATCCTTTCTGGCGGACCTTCGAGCGTGTACGACGAAGGTTCTCCGGCCCCTGATCCTGAGGTGTTCAATCTTGGTGTTCCTGTGCTGGGCATCTGCTACGGCATGCAGTTGATGGCCCACCATCTCGGCGGGACAGTGGCCCGTTCGACAAAAAGAGAATACGGCCATTCAGAGCTTATGATAGACGATGACCAGGACTTTCTCTGGGGCGTCTCTCAAAAGACAAAGGTCTGGATGAGTCATGGCGACAAGATAGAACTGCTGCCTGAGGGATTTTCGGTCATTGGCCATACTCCTAATTCACCCGTTGCGGCAATGGCAGATGCAGCGAGACATTTTTATGCGGTGCAGTTTCACCCTGAGGTGGTGCATACGGACGAAGGGACACGCATACTTCAGAACTTCGTCCAGACGATCTGCGGATGCAGGCCGACCTGGGAGATGTCGTCCTTTATTGAATGGTCTGTTGCAGACATAAAGAATAAGACTGGAGGCAGAAATGTAGTCTGTGCCTTAAGCGGCGGGGTGGACTCATCTGTTGTTGCGCTCCTTCTGCATAAGGCAATCGGCAGCAGCCTCACCTGCATCTTTGTTGACAACGGGCTCCTCCGCAAAGGGGAGGCGGAAAAGGTGAAAAAGACCTTTGAGGGTCATTTTCATATAAGGCTGATCTATATTGATGCAAGAAAGCGGTTTCTCGAAAAGCTTAAAGAGATTACTGATCCTGAGAAAAAAAGAAAGATCATCGGCAATGAGTTCATCTCTGTCTTTGAAGAAGAGGCAAAGAAGCTGCAGGATGCAGAGTTTCTTGCACAGGGCACGCTATATCCTGATGTCATCGAAAGCGTATCGTTTAAGGGCCCCTCAGCGGTGATCAAGAGCCATCACAATGTAGGCGGTCTTCCGGATGTGATGAAGCTGCAGCTGATTGAACCACTAAGGGAGCTCTTCAAGGATGAGGCGCGCCTTCTTGGAGAAGAACTCGGCCTGCCTGAGGAGATCTGCTGGCGCCATCCCTTCCCGGGGCCTGGACTTGCCATACGCTGCATCGGCGAGATAACAGAGGAAAAACTTCATATCCTCCGCGAAGCCGATGCAATCGTGCTGGAGGAGATAAAGGCAGCGGGGCTGTACCGGGAAATCTGGCAGGCCTTTGCCGTGATCCTGCCGATCAAGAGCGTAGGCGTAATGGGAGATGAACGCACATATGATAATGTTGTCGCTGTGCGTGCAGTCACAAGCATAGACGGCATGACTGCTGATTGGGCAAAGATCCCCTATGAGGTGATGGGAAAGATATCCAACCGCATCATCAATGAAGTCAAAGGCGTCAACAGGGTAGTTTTTGACATAACGTCAAAGCCACCCGGCACAATAGAATGGGAGTGAAACAGACCTGTCCCGGGATTTGGATACTATCTCTTGCCGGCCACTGATACAGGGATCTGCGCTATGGACATAAAGACATACCTAAAAGAAAAACAGGCCCTGGTGGATGCATTCTTCAGGCACTGGTACAGCAAGGAGCACCATCCCCCTGTCCTTCAGGAGGCAATGTGCTACTCGCTGTTTGCCGGCGGCAAGCGGATACGGCCGGTGCTTGCGCTGACTGCTTACGAGGCCTGCGGCGGAGACCCACGCGATATTGTTCCTTATGCCTCCTCTTTGGAACTGATCCATACCTATTCGCTGATCCATGACGATCTTCCTGCCATGGACAATGATGACCTGAGAAGGGGCAAGCCTACAAACCACAAGGTCTATGGCGAGGCGATCGCCATCCTTGCCGGCGATGCGCTTCTTACCGAGGCCTTCACGATACTGTCTGACCCCTCCCTGTCTGAAAAGGTGCCTGCCCCGCATCTGATGGGGGCGCTCAGGGAGATAGCCCTTGCATCCGGCCTTGACGGCATGGTGGCAGGCCAGGTGCAGGATATGCTTTCGGAAAACAGGGAGCCAGATGCAGAGACGCTTCATTTCATACATTCCCACAAGACCGGCGCATTGCTGCGGGCGTCAGTGCGCATCGGCCCGATCCTGTATGGAAGCAGCCAGGCTCAGCTCGATGCGCTCACAACCTACGGAGACGGCATCGGCCTTGCATTTCAGGTGATAGATGATATACTTGACATAGAGGGCGACACCGAAGAGATGGGCAAAACAGCAGGCTCAGATCAAAAGATAAACAAGATGACATACCCCCGTTTTTACGGACTCCAGAAATCAAAGGATATAGCCAGGGATCTTATTGAAGAGGCAAAGTCAGCGCTCTCTGTATTTTCGACTGAGGCTGATCCGCTCAGGCAGATTGCAGACTATCTGCTCACAAGGAAAAACTGATGGCTCTCGAAAAGATATCTTCTCCTGAAGACATAAGGACGCTCAGCCCGGAAGAACTCGGGACTCTTGCCGATGAACTCAGAGCCCTTATCATAGAGACGGTCGCAATCAATGGCGGGCATCTTGCGTCCAATCTCGGTATCATCGAGTTGACCATTGCTCTTCATCATGCCTTTAATTCCCCCCAGGACAAGATCGTATGGGATGTCGGACATCAGTGCTATGCGCACAAGATTCTGACCGGTCGAAGAGAAAGGTTTTCGACGCTCAGGACCGAAAAGGGCATATCAGGGTTTCCGAAGATAGCCGAAAGCCCTCATGACGCATTTGGCGCAGGCCACAGCTCGACATCAATATCTGCTGCGCTCGGACTGCTTGAGGCGCGCGATAAGAACAGTGAACAGTTCAAGGTTATCGCCGTAATAGGCGACGGCGCCCTGTCAGGAGGCATTGCCTTTGAGGGACTGAACAATGCAGGCCACGGAAAAAAAGATCTGATAGTCATCCTCAATGATAATGAGATGTCCATATCTCCCAATGTAGGCGCCCTTTCCGCATACATGAACCGGATTCTTACTGATGAACGTTACCGGAGGTTTAAAAAAGAGACGATACACTTTCTTGAAGGCATACCGAAACTGGGCGGCCCTGTGGCAAAGATAGCCCAGAAGGCAGAGGAGACGATCAAGGGCATGATCCTCCCAGGCATGCTCTTTGAAGAGATGGGCTTTGACTATATCGGCCCTATTGACGGCCACAACACCGAGCTTCTGATCGAGACGCTCGGAAGGATCAAGACCTCTACATCACCGACCCTTGTCCATGTGATCACAAAAAAAGGCAAGGGTTATGAATTCTCTGAAAAGGACCCCTGCGTATTTCATGGCGTCGGCCCCTTTGAGGTGGAGACCGGCTCTCCGCTCAGTGCAGGCTCTATAACGTACAGCGCTGCATTCGGTGCGGGTCTTACTGAAATTGCAGAAAAGGACTCCAGGATTATTGCCATCTCTGCAGCAATGAAAGAGGGGACCGGTCTTGACTGTTTTGCAGAGCGCTTCCCTGACCGCTTTTATGATGTCGGCATTGCAGAGCAGCATGCAGTCACCTTTGCTGCAGGGCTCGCAGCAGGAGGACTCAAACCTGTAGTTGCGATCTATTCGACGTTCCTTCAGCGTGCCTATGACCAGATCATTCACGACGTCTGCCTCCAGAACCTCCCTGTGGTCTTTGCCATTGACAGGGCAGGTCTCGTAGGAGAGGACGGCCCCACTCACCATGGTGTTTTTGACATATCCTTTCTGAGGCATATCCCTAACCTCACCTGTGTTGCGCCCAGAAATACCGGGGAACTGAAATTGATGCTTGCCTGGGCAGTGAATCATACAGGCCCTGTTGCTGTCCGCTATCCGCGCGGCAAGGCGCCTCAGTCAGGCATCCCTGCCTCTGCCGTCTCTTTTGGGCGTTCGGAGATGCTTCGCGACGGCGCTGACATTGCGATCCTGGCAATCGGAAACCCTGCCAACGCAGCGCTTGCAGCAGCAGCGCGCCTTGAAGAGGCAGGCATCCATGCAGCGGTGATTAATGTCAGATTCATCAAGCCGCTTGACAGGCAGATGATTCTCTCGATAGCCTCACGCATGCCACGGCTCATTACTGTAGAGGAAAATGCGCTTCAGGGAGGATTCGGCAGCTCAGTAATGGAATGCCTCAATGAGGCTGATATGTCCAATCTGCCGATAAAGAGGCTCGGCATTCCTGATTCCTTTATCGAGCAGGGCAGCATGAACAGCCTCAGGGCTGCCTGCGGCATTGACGAAGAAGGCATCTATCAGGCCGCCTTGGCCTTTATGAAGGAATCCTGACGCAGTTGTTGATCCTGTCCGTTCTGAATATGATTCCTGTACAGATCTCGATCAGTTCTTTATAATAGTCTCACGGCATAAGGCCTATGCGGCTCCAAATTATCCGCCGGGACGGCGATATCTCAAAATAGCGACAGAATCCGGCTGACGAACTGTTGCTGACCCTGCTTTTTCTGCTCAGCTCATATGATTATGATATACTTCACATGAGAGTTATAAGGCAAATCAGGCGGAATATCATGGAAAACAGGACAGTAAAGGTGCTTGAAGGATTATTCAGCAGCAGCGCAGAGATCGCACTTGCATTCATCTTTGGCTCTGCAGCCGGCAGCCGCCTCACTAAGGACAGCGATATAGATATCGCTGTACTGTTCGAACATAAGCCGGATGTTGCCGGCATCCTCGCAATAAAAAGCGCTGCCACAGAGGTGGTCGGCAGGCCTGTGGACATCGTTGTTCTGAATGATTCATCGCCTGTCATAAGGATGCAGGTGCTCAAAAACGGCATATTGATCAGGAAAAGCGGCGATGCATCATACAATGATTTTTATGTCAGGACAGTTAAGGAATATGACGATCTCAAACGTATAAGAAAAGAGGCTGAGGAAAATATACTGAAAGGCGGCATATATGCCTGACCTGGACATACTCCTTGCAAAAACCGGCAATATCCAGAGGTGCCTCAGACGTATCAGGGAGACTACCGGTCTTGATCCAGAGAGTCTTGATGACATTGACAAACAGGATATCTTCGTCCTTAATCTTCAAAGGGCGATCGAATCTGCAATTGATATGGCCGCCCACCTGTCCGCTTCAGAGGGACTGGGCCTTGCATCTTCAATAAAGGACAATTTCAGATTCCTGAAGGAAGCGGGGATTATTGATGAAAATCTCATGAAGAGGATGCAGGCAATGGTTGGCTTCAGGAACATAGCTGTCCATGACTATCAGACCCTGAATCTGGACATTATCAGATCTATACTGACCGGTAATTTGATTGAACTGGAAGAGTTTTATATTGCTGTCCTGAAAAAATTCCCGCCCGGAAAGTGATGTTATCTAAAGAAGCACAGCAAATATTGGCCGTTTTGAAATAGGTGAATGGATTTTGGTCAGGAATCTCCCAGCCTTTGCGTACTGACGCTTCAGACTCCTGCCTGATATAGTAGCTTCAACGATCTTTTTGGAGAGGTTGACATGCAGAGGGGAGTCAGAATGACTTTCGGAAATACCATCAAACCAGGCTGCTGTCCCCCTTTCGGTCTCTTCCAAACAACTTAAGTCGTTCTGCAGAGATAAAGACAATAAAAGACATATTATCGACCATATTTTTATATTGCTCAATCATCCGTTCTTATAGTATATTTATCTTATGACGAAGACACGTTTTGAATGGGACAATCAGAAAGACAAAGAAAATCAGGAAAAACATAATATTTCATTCGAACTTGCTCAAAGGGCCTTTCTTGATCCCAAACGTATCATAGCAGAAGATATTTCCCACAGTTCGGAAGAAGACAGATTTTATTGTATTGGCCGTGCCGGAGAGGGCATACTGACCGTAAGATTTACGTATCGCGGTCATGTTATTCGTATTTACGGCGCAGGATTCTGGAGAAAAGGCAGGAGGATATATGAAGAAAAAAATAAAATACACGGATGAGCCTATGGGTGAGTTGAAAATTGTTAAGGATTTTCTTCCCAAGCCAGAGCAACTGGCATTGAAAGAAGATAATGTCAAAATTACAATTTCACTCAACAAATCAAGCATTGAATTTTTCAAGAAAAAGGCCAAAGAACAGCATACGTCGTATCAAAAAATGATCAGGAGACTTATAGACTGGTATGCCGTTCAACACGAAAAAAGCGCATAATCGGATAGCCGGGACAGTTAACCCCCGGCCCCCACACCGCCACATCATGCGGGTACGCAATGGCCAGCGCAATGGAAGAATGTGAAACCCTCGAAGAGATTCTCGATGTCATGCTTATCTCGGCCGCCATCTGCGAATCTTCCACACTCTCCGTGGCCTTCAGAAAGTTCAAACAGTTCGAGGCAAGACAGGAGAAGCAGAAGAAGTAACAGTCTTGGTTAAAGGGCAGGGAAAAGGGTTATGGCTGCAATAATACCCTCCCATTTTTCGGTTTCTTCCTGAAATCCTGCTGTGCTTGCACTCATTGGCGACCGTCGGTTGCAAACCGAAACCAACATTTCTTCTTGACAGGATTTCGATGGTCGGGGTATAAAAAGAGGCAATTCTTTGGGGAGGGGATACATGGAAAGCAGAAGGCTGTTCCAGCAAAAAGAACAAAATCCTGTTATCGTTAATCACGCATTTCCTTGCTGCTTTCGCTCCTGCCGCCTCTTCCACTTTCTTTATATTCCCTGTTTTCCTGAGAGATCCCTGTGATTACCCGGCTTAAACTGAAACCGGGCCAGAAGGGGACAAGAAAACTGCTTGGCCAATATGGTGATGCGCTTGTCTGTGTCAGGTATCGCTATGACAAGGCAAGTTACACGAGAGTCAAAACTGTGGAACTCATCGTTGAGAAGACGGCATGGCAGCCACCGGCGAGTGAGTTTGCGGACAATGAACTCGTTGCGATAAAGATCGGCTTTGCTGAAAAAGAATTGATAGAGGCCGCCAGAGCGGCTAAAGGCAGATGGAACCCGGAGCTTCGGTTATGGTCTCTCCGGTATGGAAAAATCAAGGGAACTAATCTGGAAAAGCATATAGTATTAGATGCATCTCCAGT